>CAZPWK010000025.1:0-18109 GCA_964590285.1 uncultured Acidobacteriota bacterium
ACGCGGTCCAGCCGCACGCCGCCGCCTTCGGCCAGAAGGACGCGCAGCAGGCGATCCTCCTGCAGAGGATGGCCCGGGACCTCCTGCTCGACGTCGAGATCGTCGTGATGCCGATCGTTCGCGGGGAGGACGGCGTCGCGCTGTCGAGCCGCAACGCGCGCCTGTCGGACGAGGAGAGGCGGGCCGCGGGGGCGATCCCGAGGGCGCTCCGGGCGGCGGAGGAGGCGATCGAGAGCGGCGAGCGCGACCCCGCGAAGATCGTCGAGGCGGCCAGGGCGGTGCTGGAGGCCGAGCCGATCCTCCGCGTGGACTACGTGGATCTCGTGGACACCGAGACCCTGGAGCCCGCGGCTTCGATGGAGGGGGAGCGGCTCCTCTCGGTGGCCGTCTTCGCGGGAAAGACGCGCCTGATCGACAACACGGTGATCACGATCTGAGACGAGAGGCCCGGGGAGGGCTCGGGCGCCGCCCCCGGCGGGGCGCCCGCGGGCCGCGACTGCTACACTGATCGGCGCCGGGCGCCCAGCCCCGCGGGGCGGGCGACCCGAGGGAGGAAGACCCGGAGATGACCCGAGAGATGCTTCGAGCCAAGGTCCACCGGATCACGGTCACGGAGCGGAACGTCGAGTACGAGGGGAGCCTGACCCTCGACGCCGCGCTGATGGAGGCGTGCGACATGCTTCCGTACGAGCGCGTCGAGGTCTACGACGTGGACAACGGGAACCGCTTCGCGACCTATCTGATCGAGGGGGAGCGCGGCGGCGGCGCCTGCTGCGTGAACGGCGCGGCGGCGCGGCTCGTCGAGCGCGGGCACAGGCTCATCCTCGCGTGCTACGCGGCGATGGACGAGGCGAGCGCCCGCGCGCACCGCCCCAGGGTCGTGCTCGTGGACGCGGCGAACCGCGTCGCGGCGACGAAGGACCACGAGAGGCCGGGAGTTCGCGTGCGCGCGTGACGGCCGGGGGTCACGCTCCCCCGGCGACGCTCAGCTCGCGAAGGAGCAGGGACGGCGCGCCGCCCCCGTCCGGAAAGAGACGGAGATCGGACCCGACCGCCTCCACCGAGGCGAGCAGTTCCAGCAGGTTCCCCGCGAAGGCGATCCGGTCGACCGGCGCCCCTAGGCGGCCGCCCTCGATGAGGCGGCCGGAGCCCCCGAGCGAGAAGTCGCCCGAGATCGGGTCCGCGGTGTGGAGGCCCATCACCTCCGCGATCCAGAGACCCTCGCCGGCGCGCTCGACGAGGGCCGGAGCGTCGAGCTCCCCCGGCTCCAGGAGGAGGTTCATCGGGGAGATCTTGGGAGGCGCCGCGCAGCTCTCGCGAACGGTGTTCCCGGGCGTGCCCGCGCCGGTCTTCGCGGCGGAGTACGCGTCGTGGAGGAGCCCGGCGAGCCGCCCCTCCTCGATCAGGACGGTCCGCCGCGTCGGGAACCCCTCGCCGTCGACCGGGCAGGAGCCGTAGCCGCCTGGGAGGCGCGGATCGTCGACGAGCGTCACCCTGGGCGAGGCGACGAGCGACCCCTGGCGTCCGGCGAGCGGGGAGGTGCCCTTGAGGACCCGCCGCGCGGAGAAGGCCGGCGCCAGCTCGTCGAGGAGGCCGGACACGACGTCCCGGTCCAGGACGACGGGGAAGAGCCCCGTCCGACCCGGGACGCTGCCGAGCTTTCCGACCGCCCGCGCGGCGGCCTCGCGCCCGACCGCGTCCGGATCGATCCCGGCGGGGCCGAGCGCGTGCGCGACGTGTTGGCCGGTCTGGGACGACCCGTTCTCCGACGCGATCGCGTCCACCCAGGCGAGCGCCCGGCCCGCGCGGTAGCCGGCGGCCGCGCCGGCCGAGCTCGCGAGCAGGACCTCGCCGCGGTAGTCGGTGACGATCGACCGCCTCGTCGCGCGCACCCTCGGGTCGAAGGCGAGGGCGGCGCTCTCGATCGCCCGGGCCGTGTCGATCCGTCGAGAGATCGGCGCCGCCTCCGCCTCGGGGTCCTCGTTCGGAAACGGCAGCGGGTCGGCCGCGCCCGGCCTCGGGAGGCGCCAGGCCTCGTCGCGGCCTCCGTGGCGGGCGAGCTCCGCCGCGAGCGCGGCCGCCTCCCGGATCGACCCGGCGGAGAGGTCGGTCGTGTAGGCGAACCCGACCGTGCCGTCGCGGAACGCCCGGACGCCGATTCCCCGGTCCCGCCTCTCCTCGACGCTCTCGACCTTCCCCTCGCTGACGGCGACCCGCACGCGCACGCCGTCCTCGGCGTAGGCCTCGCCGTCGAGACCGAGGCGGCCGAGCGTCTCGAGGGCCAGCGCCGCCGCCTCGCTCGCGCTCATCGGGCCTGCCCTCCGACGACGATCCCCGGGATCCTTAGCGTCGGTTGCGCGTCCGAGACCGGGACCCCCTGCCCGTCCTTGCCGCACGTGCCGACCTGGAAGCCGAGGTCGCGGCCCACGCGGTCGATGCGCGCCAGGACGTCGGGGCCGTTTCCCGTCAGGATCGCGTCCCGGAGCGGCTCCATGATCCGGCCGTCCCGGATCCGGTACGCCTCGGTGCAGTGGAAGACGAAGTTCCCGGAGACGATGTCCACCTCGCCGCCGCCCATGTCGGTGACGAGGATCCCGTCGGGCACCGACGCCACGATCTCCGCGGGGTCGTCCCGGCCCGGGGCGATCATCGTGTTCGTCATCCGGGGGATCGGCAGGTGGCGGTACGACTCGCGCCGGCCGTTGCCGGTCGGCTCGGCGCCGGTCAGGGACGCCGTGCGCCTCGAGTGCAGGAACCCGAGGAGCTCGCCGTTCTCGATCAGGACGTTCCGGCGCGAGGGGGTCCCCTCGTCGTCGATGCCGAACGAGCCCCGCCGCCCCGGGAGCGTCCCGTCGTCGATCACGGTGACGACGCTCGAGGCCACCTTCCGTCCGACGCACCCCGCGTACACCGAGAGCCCCTTGAGCACGAAGTCGCCCTCGAGCCCGTGCCCGCAGGCCTCGTGGACCATCGTGCCCCCCGCCTCCGCGGAGAGGACGACCGTGAACGTTCCCGCCGGCGCCGGATCCGCCGTCAGCTGCAGGCAGGCGACGCGAGCCGCCTCGCGGGCGAGTTCCTCGGGAGGCTGGGCCTCGAGGATCTCGAACCCGACCGTTCCCGAGGCGGACTTCGTCGCGGACTTGATCAGGCGTCCCTCGCGGGCGACCGCCGTCGCCAGCAGGGACGTGTACACCACGAGGTCCCCGGCGAGGAGCCCTTCGGAGTTCGCGATCAGGATCGATCGCTCGCTGTCCCGGTAGCGGGCCTGGACCTGCACGACCCTCGGATCGTGGGCGCGGGCGGCCTCGTCGGCCCTGGCCAGGACCCGCACCTTCTCCTCCGTCGGCACCCCGGAAGGGCGGACCCTCGCCTCCGCCGGGGAGACGGTCGCCCGGCGCGCCAGGGGAGGCACGCCCCGGGCGGCGCCGCCCGACCCCGTCGAGGCCAGGTCCTCGGCCATCGACAGGAGGGCCTCGGGCGCCAGGTCGTTGCCGTTCGCGAACGCGGTCGTCCCGTCCCGCACGAGCCGGAGGCCGACCCCGCGGTCGACCCCGGCCGACGCCTCCTCGAGGGACCGGTCCTCGTACGAGAGCGCGACGCCCCGGAGCGACTCGCAGTAGACCTCGGCGAAGTCCCCGCCGCGGCTCAGGAGGCGCTCCAGGACGGCGCGGGCCAGATCGTCGGGGATCACGCTTTCCTCCGGGAACGAACGGGAAGGGGGGATTATACGCGGCGGGGCGGAGCCGCGCCGCAGCGGCCGCGGTCAGGAGGCCCCGCCGCCCCCTCGGGCCTCCGCGAGGAGCCTCTTCCAGAGCGCCTCGACCTGCGCGCGGGTCTCCTCGATCGGCACGTCGGTGTCCACGACGTGGTGGGCGGCGGCGAGCTTCGCCTCGAGCGGGGCCTGCGCCCCGAGCCGCTCCCGGGCCTCCTCGCGGGAGAGCCCCCGCTCCGCGAGCCGGGCGACCTGCGCCTCGGTCCCGCATCGCAGCGCGATCAGCCGGTCGAGCCTCCGGTGGAAGCCGCTCTCCACGAGCAGCGCGGCGTCCACCACGGCGACCGGGAAGCGATCCTCGAGTTCGGCTTCGGCGAGACGCCGCTCGATCTCCGCGATCACCGCCGGGTGGACGATCGCCTCGAGGTCGCGGCGCGCGGCGGCGTCCCCGAAGACGACGGTCGCGAGAGCCTGCCGGTCGATCGCGCCCGAACTCCCGAGCACGCCCGGGCCGAAGCGCGCGACCGCAGCGTCGAACGCCGCCCCTGCCGGCTCCAGGACCTCGCGGGCGATCCGGTCCGCGTCGACGACCAGCGCGCCGAGCCCCGCCAGGATGCGGGAGACCGTGCTCTTCCCCGAGGCGATCCCTCCGGTCAGGCCTACGCGGAGCATGGGCGCGGTGCCCCCGCGATCATCCGCGCCGGGCGGCGGCGAGGCGCGCCGCCTCCAGCGTGTTCCGGAGGAGCATGGCGATCGTGAGCGGGCCCACGCCGCCGGGAACCGGCGTCAGCCAGCCGGCGCGGGCGGCGGCCTCGACCGGGTGCACGTCGCCGGCGAGGGTCGAGCCCCGCTCGCGCACGGCGCGTAGCCTCCCGGCGTCGTCGCCGAAGATCCTCCGGCACTCCGCCTCGTCCGTGATCGAGTGGATCCCGACGTCGACGACGACGGCGCCGGGCCGGATGAACTCGCCGGTCACCATCGCGGGCCGGCCGATCGCCGCCACCAGGACGTCCGCCTCCGCCGCCACGGCCGCGAGGTCCCGCGTCCGGGAGTGACAGACGGTCACCGTGCAGTTCTCGCGGAGGAGGAGGATCGCGAGCGGCTTCCCCACGATGTTGCTCCGCCCCAGCACGACCGCGCGGCGCCCGGCGAGAGCGATGCCGTTGCGCTTCAGGATCTCGACGATCCCCGCGGGCGTGCACGGCACGAAGCCCGGGAGGCCGATCAGGAGACGGCCCGCGTTCACGGGATGGAACCCGTCCACGTCCTTGTCCGGGTCGACCGCCTGGAGCACCCGGCTCGCGTCCACGCCGGGGGGGAGGGGAAGCTGCACGAGGACGCCGTGGACGCCGGGATCGCCGTTCAGCCGCCGGACCGCGAGGAGGATCTCCTCCTCGGAGGCGGAGGCCGGCATGCGGACGATCTCGGACCTCATGCCCGCCTCGGTCGCCGCCTTCTCCTTCCCCCGGACGTAGACCTGCGAGGCCGGGTGGTCGCCGACGAGGACGACGCCGAGGCCCGGCGCGATCCCGCGCCGCTCGACCAGGTCCGCGCAGCCCGCGGCCACCTCCTCCCGGATCCGCCCGGCCGTCTCCTTGCCGTCGAGCCTTCTCGCGCCGCCCTCGGTCACGCCGCCCTCCTCAGGATCCGCCGCCGGCCAGACGGTAGGCCGCCTCGATCGTCACGGCCTCGCCGCTCCCCGCCGTCGCGCCCACGAACGCCCGGAAGCGCTTCGTGCCCTCCGGCAGCCTCCGGAACGGGAGGAGGCCCGCCGCCTCGGCCCCGGGCGGGAGCACGACCTCGCCGTCGAAGATCGCGGGCCGGGCCGCGTCGTACTCCGGCGGAGGCTCGGACCCCAGGGTCCCGTACGCGGCGACGACGTCGGGCCACGCGAGGGGAGAGCGGGTGTCGCGCTTCCCGAACTCGAGCCGCGCGCCCTGCGGCTGGAAGACCAGGTCCCCGCTCCCCCGGTTCGCGATCCGGACGCGGAACACCAGGAAGCCCCCGGGAAAGCCCGGAACGGGAGCGAACGGGTCCCGCGTCACCCCGGCCGCGTCCTTCAAGAAGGCCCTCCGCGCCGGGTCGTCGAGGAGCGCGAGCTCGATCGAGCAGCCCGCTCCCTCGGCCGCGAAGACTCCCTCGCGCGGAGGCGTCCCGCCGCGGGCCTTCTCGTCGGGAACGAAGCGGTTGCCCGGGGCCCCGCCCCCCGCCCCCGCGAGGACCAGGACCATCGCGGCGAGAAACGCCGGGCGGGCCGCCCGCGGAGGAGAAGGCGGAATCTTCACCGGGGAAGAATAGCACCGGGCCCCTCCCGCGGTTGTACCTCGCCCGGGTTCGGAGTACAGTTCCGCCAGAGGGTGGGAGCCCCGCAACCGAGCGGAGGGCGAGCATGGAACGTGGGAAGCCGATCGACGAACGAACCCAGGCGGAGATCGCGGTTCTCGAGAAGTTCGGGCTGCGCTGGGCCGTGCTCGCGGCGTGGTGCGAGGAGCTCGCGCACCGCGGTCTGGCGCTGGACCTCGGCAGGCAGCTCGAGGACTCGAGGCTGAAGCTGGCGTCCGGGGCCTTCTCGTCCTGCGAGATCGGGTGCGACCTCGGACGCATCGAGGCCATGCTGACCGGGGCGGACGCCTCCTCGACGCCGGACTCCACGGCGTACTGGCTCGACCTGCTCGGGCGGGCGATGGCGGAGGGGGTCGACCCGGATTCGCTCCTGCAGAACGCGGCCGTCAGGTTCCAGTACCTGCACTGCGGCTTCCTGCCCTGCAAGTGCGACTCGTGAGGGCGGGGGCGGACGCTCGCCCTCGGCGGGCGCTTCCCGCGGCTCGGCCCGGAGGAGGCGAGTGTCGCTGCCAGCGCTGATCGTCACCGGCGCGTCCGGGTTCCTCGGGCGCCACCTCCTCGACGACCTGAAGGACGAGTACCGGATCTTCGGCATCGCCCGGCGCTCGCAGCGGGAGTGCGGCGCGCCGGTCCACCCGAACGTCGCGTGGCTCCGGGTGGACGTCGCCGACCGGGACGGGCTCTCCCGGGCGTTCCGGGAGATCCTCTCGGCGGGGGGAGCGAGGGCCCTGATCCACCTCGCCGCCTACCGGGACTTCCACGGCGCCGACCACCCGGAGTACCGGAGGACGAACGTCGAGGGGACCCGCAACGTCCTCGAGTTCGCGCGGGGCCTGAGCCTCGATCGCCTCGTGTTCGCCAGCTCGGTCGAGGCGTGCGCCTTCCCGAGGAAGGAGGGGGCGATCACCGAGGCCACGCCCGCGGACGGTCCGGACATCTTCGCGTGGAGCAAGCGCCAGGGAGAGGAGCTGGTCCGGGCCCACCGCGACCTGATCCCGGCGTGCATCGTCCGCCTCGGGGCCGTCTTCAGCGACTGGTGCGAGAACCCGCAGCTGCACGAGCTCCTCAAGACCTGGCTCGGCCGCTCCCTCCGGGCCCGGGTCGTCGCGGGGCGGGGCCGCACGGCGGTCCCGTACGTCCACGTCCTCGACGCGGTCGGCTTCTTCCGGAGGCTGCTGTCGGGCGGGGCGGCCCTCGAGCCCGCCGAGGTCCTCCTCGCGAGCGCCGGGGGATGCACGACGCATCTCGAGCTGCAACGGCTGGCCACGAGGCACTTCTTCGGCGCCCCGCGGAAGCCGCTCTTCCTGCCGGCCCGCATGTGCTGCGCCGACCTCTTCCTGAGGAACGGGCTCCGGCGGCTCGCCGGGTCGCCGCCGTACGAGCGGTCCTGCGTGCGCCGGAGGATCGACGCGCAGCTCGTCGCGGACAACTCCCGGACGGTGGAGCGGCTGGGCTGGGCGCCCGCGCCGCGCCACCGGATCGAGAGGCGGATCCCGTACATGATCGAGCGGCTCAAGAGCGAGCCGGACGAGTGGAGGGCGCGCAACGAGACGGCGACGCGGCGCGCGCCGCTCCGCCCGGACCTGCGGATCTACCGGGCGCTCCTGTCGGTCGAGGAGACGGCGATCGCGGAGACGGTCGAGCGGGTCCGCTCCGGGCCCGGAGGCGACCGCCTCCCGAACTTCCGGGCGATGGACCGGGAGGAGCTGGTCTGGTTCGTGCGGCTCCTCTACCGCCTCCTCCTCTCCTCGGTCCACGGCAGCGACCGGATGCTGATCCTGAACTACCTGGAGGTGACGGCGTTCCGCCGGTTCCGGGCCGGGTTCACCGCGGCCGAGATCTGCCTCTTCCTCGACCGGTTCGACGAGGCGATCCTCGAGGCGCTGGCGGCCGAGGGCGGGATCGAGGACGTCGGGCCGCGCCTGCGCGACTGCGTCACGGTTCCGATCGAGTTCGGGAAGGACGAGGTCGAGGAGCAGTACGATCGCTTCCTGAGGGAGCCCGTCGAGCCGGCGGATCGGCCGCCGGACGCCGCGTCCGCGCGGGCGGCGCCGTCTCCCCGCGAGCTCCTCGAGGAGACGATCTGGAACTGCCTGGTCCGGAGGCGGTAGGGGCCGGCGCCGTTCCGGGGGCGGAGGAGACGCCGTGAGAAGGCTGAGCACGAGGACGCGCCTGCTCCTCGCCTTCGTTCTCGTCGTCGGGATCGTGGCGACCGTGACGACGTGGGCCGGCCTCTCGTTCCTCGGGAGGACCGTCGTCCAGGAGGCGATGCTCCGGGTGGAGATGGACCTGGGGGCCGCCTGGTCCGCCTACGAGGCGGAGCGGAACCAGATCCAGATGGTCGTCAGCCTGGCGTCCCAGTGCGAGACGCTCCGGCAGGCCCTCCGCGCACCGAGCCGGCCCGAGGCGGTCGCGCGCGAGCTCGAGGGCCACCGGACGAAGTACGACCTCGACTTCCTCACTCTGGTGGACCGCTCGGGCGTCGTGACGGCCCGGTCCCGCCCGCCCCGCGCGGCGGGGGACAGGCCGTGGGCCGATCCGCTCCTCGCGCGCGCCCTGGAGGGACGGGCCGCGAGCGGCACGATCGTGATGCCGGGGGCGGCGATGGAGCTCGAGGGGCAGGACCTCGCGGAGCGCGCGTTCGTTCCCCTCGTCCTGACGCAGAGGGCGGTCCCGACGGAGAGGCGCGCGGAGGACCGCGGGCTCGTCCTCGAGGCCGCCATGCCGATCCTCGACTCCTCCGGCAGGGTCACCGGCGCCCTCGTCGGAGGGGTCCTCCTGAACCGGAAGTTCGCGTTCGTGGACCGGATCCGCGACGTCGTGTTCGGGGACAGGACCTACGGCGGGAAGCCCGTGGGGACCGTGACCCTGTTCCTCGGCGACGTCCGGGTCGCGACCAACGTCATGCTCGACCCCGGGACGCGCGCGATCGGGACCCGGGTCTCGGAAGAGGTCGCGGCGGCCGTGCTCCGGCGGGGCGCGCGCTTCGCGAAGCGGGCGTTCGTCGTCAACGACTGGTACCTCTCGGCCTACGACCCGATCCGGGACCCCGAAGGACGCGTCGTCGGGATCCTCTACGTGGGGCTGCTCGAGAAGAAGTACACGGGGATGCGATCGGGTCTCGCCACCCGCTTCGCCGGCATCAGCCTCGGCGCGCTGCTCCTGTCCGCCGCCGTCGCCCTGTACCTCGCGAGCAGCTTCCGCCGTCCGATCCACGGCCTGGTCCGGGCGACGCGCGAGCTGTCGCGCGGCAACCTGGCGGCCCGGGTTCCGGATGGGCCGGGGAGCCGGGAGACGGCGGAGCTCGGCGAGGCGTTCAACTCGATGGCCGAGGCGCTCGAGAGCCGGACGAACCAGCTGCGGGAGACGTCGGAGGCGCTGCAGAGGGCCGCGACCGAGGCCGAGGAGAAGAACCGCGCCTATCTCGAGATGCTCGGGTTCGTCACGCACGAGCTGAAGTCCCCGCTCGCGTCGATCGTCTTCGCCATCGCCGCCCTCCGAGACCGTCTCCTGGGCCCCGTGAACGAGGCGCAGGAGGCGCTGATCAAGGCCGCGTCGAACAGCGCCGACTACCTGCAGAACACGATCGCGAACTACTTGAACCTCTCCCGGATCGAGGAGGGGGCGCTGAGGCTGCGCTGGTCCGAGACGGCGTTCCGGGGGGACGTGATCGCGCCGCTCCTCGACCGGCTGTCGGAGCTGGCCGCCGACCGCGGGATGCGGATCGAGTGCGACGTCCCGGAGGACCTCACGGGGGCGTGCGATCCGAGCCTCGTCACGGCCGTGTTCCAGAACCTCCTGACGAACGCGGTGAAGTACGGGCGGGAGGGGGGCCGGATCGAGATCGGCCACGAGGTGGACGCTCCCGCCGGCCTCGTGCGGTTCCACGTCTGGAACGAGGGAGAGGGGCTCCCGGCGGGAGAGGGGGAGAAGCTCTTCCACAAGTTCTCGCGCCTCACCCAGGGCGGCGGGGAGACGAAGTCCGGCACCGGCCTCGGCCTCTTCGTGTCGCGCGTGATCGTCGAGAAGCACGGCGGGACGATCGTCGCCGAGTCGGAGCCCGGGCGCTGGGCGAAGTTCACGTTCACCCTGCCCGCGGATCTTCCCCCGGGGGAGGCCGGAACGACCTAGGCCTCGCCCTCCCCGGCCGCGCCCGCGAGGATCGACTCGATCTTCGCGAGGATGTCCGCGGGCTTGACCGGCTTCTCGACGAAGGCGTCGACGGGGAGGAGCGCCGTCCCGATCCGGTCGCTGAAGTCGAGGTGCGTCTTCGCCGTCACGCTCGTCAGCATGACGATCGGAACGCGGGAGTACTTGGCGAGCGGAGCGCACAGGCCGCCCGCCCGGAGCTCCCGGAGGACGCGGAAGCCCGCGACGAAGTCCTCCATGATGACGTCGAGGATGATCAGGTCCGGCTCGACCTCGGGAATCTTCCGGAGTCCCTCCGCGGCGGAGTGCGCCGCGTGGAACTCGTAGCCCCTCGCGCCGCACACGAGCCGGAAAACGTCGACGAGGTTGACGTCGTCGTCGATCATCAGAAGCTTCCTGGCCTTCGGGCTCATGGGGCTCCCGCCGGGGGCCGCGCTCCGCGCGCCCCGATCCGGCCGGGCCGCGGGCGGTGCGCGCGCCCCGGTGCGCCCTGCGCCCCGCGTCCCGGTCGGCTATCCTACCCGAACGAGGCCGCCCTGGGGGTCGAGGAGACGGGCGTTGGAGGGTCGAGAGATCGAGCGGGGGGCCGGGGCCGCCGGCGTCCGGCGGGTGAGGCTGGTCTGCTCGGGAGCGGTCCAGGGCGTCGGGTTCCGTCCCACGGTCCACCGGCTCGCCCTGGGCCTCGGGCTCGCCGGGTTCGTCCGCAACGGCCCCGAGGGGGCGGTCGTGGAGATCGAGGGCCCACCGGCCGGAGTCGCCGCCTTTCTCGGCCGGTTCCGCGGCGCGATGCCGGCGCTCGCCCGGCTCGACTCGGTCGAGGCCGAGGATCTGGCTCCCCGGGGCGAGGCGGCGTTCTCGGTCGCCGAGTCCGAGATGGGGCCTCGCGCGGGGGCGCTCGTCCCTCCCGACGCGGCCCTGTGCGCGGACTGCCGGCGCGAGATGGAGGATCCGGGCGACCGCCGGTGGCGCTACCCGTTCACGACGTGCACGAACTGCGGGCCGCGCTTCTCGCTCTGCCGGTCGCTCCCGTACGATCGCGAGCGCACCTCGATGGCCTGCTTCCCGCTCTGTCCCGGCTGCTCCCGGGAGTACGGGGATCCGTCGGACCGCCGCTTCCACGCCGAGCCGGTCTGCTGCCCCGACTGCGGCCCGAGGCCGGTCTTCCGGACGGCGGCGGGGACGGTGGAGGGGATCCGCGAGGCGATGGACGCGGCCCGCGCGTCCCTCGCCGCCGGACGGATCGTGGCCGTCAAGGGGCTCGGGGGGTTCCAGCTGGCGTGCCGCGCCGACCGGCCCCTTCCCGTGGCCGCCCTCCGGGAGCGAAAGCGCCGGGCGACCAAGCCGTTCGCCGTGATGGTCCGCGATCTCGAGACGGCGCGCCGGGTCGCGAGGCTCCGTCCGGAGGACGTCGACGCCCTGCGGTCTCCGCGCTCGCCGATCGTGCTGGCCCCGAGACGGGAGGGCGCCCCCGTGGACCCGGGCGTCGCGCCGGGGCTCGAGGATCTCGGCGTCATGCTCCCGACCACGCCCCTCCACGTCGAGCTGTTCCGGACCGACGCGTACGACGCGCTCGTCATGACGAGCGGCAACGCCGGAGACGAGCCGATCTGCAAGGGGAACCGCGAGGCGGCCGCGAGGCTCGCACCGATGGCGGACGCCTTCCTGGAGCACGACCGCGACGTCGTCCGGCGCGTGGACGACTCCGTCGTGCGCTCGGCCGCCGGGGGGCCGATCGTGGTGCGCCGGTCCCGCGGGTGGGTTCCCGAGCCGGTGGCGCTCCCGGTCGAGGCCGCCGTGCCGATCCTGGCCGTGGGGGGGCATCTCCAGGCGACCGCGTGCCTGGCCGTCGGCGCGCAGGCCTTCCTCTCGCAGCACGTCGGGGACCTGGACACGGAGTCGTCGCGCGCCTTTCTCGTCGAGGTCGCACTGGGGCTCGAGGAGTTCCTCGACGTCGCGGCCGGGGTCGTCGTCTCCGACCTCCATCCCGACTATCCGAGCGCCTGGATCGCCCGCGACCTCGCGAGGAGCCGCGGAGCCCGCCTCGTCGCCGTGCAGCACCATCTCGCGCACGCCGCGGCGGTCTTCGGCGAGCACGGCGCGTTCCCTGCGCCCGGAGAGACCGCGGTCGCGATCGTGCTCGACGGCACCGGCTTCGGGCCCGACGGGACCGCCTGGGGCGGCGAGTGGCTCCTCGTCGGCGGCGACCTCGCGTGGCGCCGGGCGGCGCATCTCGCGCCGGTCCCGCTCGTCGGAGGGGAGAGGGCGGTGCGCGAGCCGTGGAGGGTCCTGGCCGCCGCGCTCGCGATCGAGCGGGAGGAGCGCCTCCTGCCGCGGCTTCCCGTCGCCTCGATCGTCGGGGCCGAGCGGCTGTCCCGGACCGCCGCGCTCGCGTCCGGCGGAACGTGGCCGCTCGCGTCCGGCGCGGGCCGGATCTTCGAGGCCGCGGGGAGCCTGCTCGGCCTCGCCGCCGAGAACGGGTGGGAGGGCGAGGCGGCGGCCCGCCTCGAGGCCCTGGCGGCGTCGCACGGGACCGGCGTCGCGCCCTGGGAGGAGGTCCGGCTCCCCGGGGAGGCGGGACGGACGGCGCTGCCCGGGCCGGCGCTCCTGGCCGCGGCCGCACGCAGGACGGCGGAAGGCGAGGCCCCGGCCGCCGTCGCGAGAGGGTTCCACGCCACGTTCGTCCGTCTGGCGGTCGACGCGACCCTCCGGGTCGCGCCGCCGGAGGCGAGGACCGTCGCTCTCGGCGGCGGGTGTATGGTCAACCGGATCCTGCTCGACGGCCTCGTGTCCGGGCTCCGGGAGGCCGGGCTAACGCCCCTGGCCGCGCGGGGGCTCCCGCCGGGGGACGGCGGCCTGGCCTACGGGCAGGCGTCGCTCGCCTCGCTCGCGCTCGCGCGGGGCGAGGAGCCGGTCCTGAAGGGAGAGGTCTGATGTGTCTCGCGGTTCCGATGGAGCTGGTCGCGCGGCGGGATCTCGAGGGGGAGGTGGAGCGGAACGGCGTGCGGCGCACGGTGTGTCTCGCGCTCCTGCCCGAGGCCGAGATCGGCCAGTACTTGCTGATCCACGCCGGCTACGCGATCGGCGCGGTCGACGCGGAGGAGGCGCGCGAGACGATCGCGCTCCTCGAGGAGCTGGCGCGGGCCTCGGAGGAGGCGTCGTGAGCGGGGCGGACCCCTTCTCCGACCCTCGCGCCGCGGCGGCGCTCGCGGGAAGGATCCGAGCCGCCGCCTCGGATCTCGACCGGCGGGTCGTGCTGATGGAGGTGTGCGGCACGCACACCCACGCGATCGCGGCGGCGGGGCTCCGGCGTCTCCTGCCGCCGCGGGTGCGGCTCGTCTCCGGCCCCGGCTGCCCCGTGTGCGTCACGCCGGTCGACTACCTCGACCGGGCGGAGGCGCTCGCGGCGCTGCCGGACACGATCGTCTGCACCTTCGGCGACCTGATGCGCGTGCCCTCGAGCCGGGGGAGCCTCGAGCGGGCCCGCGCCGCGGGCTCCCGCGTGCGCGTCGTCTACTCGCCGCGCGACGCCCTCGACGTGGCGCGGGCGGAGCCCTCGAGCCGCGTCGTGTTCCTTTCGGTCGGGTTCGAGACGACCGCCCCGACGATCGCCGCCGCCCTCGCGGAGTCCGAGGACTCGGGGGTCCCGAACTTCCGGATCCTCCCCGGGAACAAGACCGTTCCGCCCCCGCTACGCGCCCTGGCGTCCGATCCCGGCGTGCGCCTCGACGGCGTGCTGCTGCCGGGGCACGTCTCGGTCGTCACCGGCTCGCGCGCGTTCTCGTTCCTCGCGAGGGATCTCGGCGTCCCCGCCGCCGTCGTCGGGTTCGCGCCGGCGGACGTGCTTCGCGGGGTCCTGGAGCTGGTCGAGCAGATCCGAGACGGGCGCGCCGAGGTCGCGAACCTCTACGGGCGCGTCGTGCGCGAGGACGGGAACCCTCACGCCCGGGCGGTCCTCGACCGCTTCTTCGAGCCGGCGGACGCGGTCTGGCGCGGGCTCGGGACGATCGGCTCCTCGGGGCTCGCCCTTCGCCCGGAGTGGGCGCGCCTCGACGCCTCCCGGATCGACGTCGAGGTCCCCGATCCGGTCGAGCCCGCGGGGTGCCGGTGCGGCGAGGTGCTCCGGGGCTCGATCGAGCCGCCGGAGTGCGCCCTCTTCGCGTCGGCGTGCACCCCGGACACGCCCGTCGGCGCGTGCATGGTGTCCGGCGAGGGAACCTGCGCGGCGTGGTACCGTCACGAGCGATGGGCGAGGGAGGGGAGTCCGTGAGCGATTCGGCCAAGATCCTCCTGGAGCACGGCTCCGGCGGGAGAAGGACCCGCGAGCTGGTGCGCGAGACGTTCCTTCCCGCGTTCCTGAACCCCTTCCTCGAGACGCTCTCGGACTCGGCGGTCCTCCCGGAAGCGCCCCCCGGAAGGCTCGCGCTGACCACCGACGCGTTCGTCGTGGACCCGCTCGTCTTCCCGGGAGGGGACCTGGGGCTGCTCTCGGTCTGCGGGACGGTCAACGACCTCGCGGTCGCGGGGGCGCGGCCGCTCTGGCTCAGCTTCGCCGTGATCCTCGAGGAGGGGTGCCCGATCGACCTCCTCTCGACCCTGGTCGCCGGCGCGGCGGCCGCCGCCCGGGAGGCCGGCGTGCGGATCGTCGCCGGGGACACGAAGGTCGTCCCGCGGGGGAAGGGGGACCGCGCCTACGCGATCACCTCGGGGATCGGCGTCGTCCCGGCCGGCAGGGAGATCGACGACCGCCGCATCCGGCCCGGGGACGCGGTGCTGGTGTCCGGCCCGGTCGGCGATCACGGAGCGACCGTCATGGCCTGCCGGCACGGGATGTCCGGGCCGGGGCTCCGCTCGGACGTCGCGCCGCTCGGCGGCCTCGTCGAGGCGCTCCTCTCTTCCGGCGCGGACGTCCGCTCGATGCACGATCCGACCCGGGGCGGGGTCGCCGTGACCTGCAACGAGGCCGCGTCCCGCGCCGGCGCGCGCTTCCGGCTCGACGAGGCCGCGATCCCCGTCCGCCCGGAGGTCGAGGCGGTCTGCGAGACGCTCGGCCTCGATCCGCTCTACGTCGCCTGCGAGGGGCGGCTCCTCGCGTGGGTCGCGGCGTCCGACGCCGACCGGGCGCTTCGGGCGCTCCGCGCCCACCCGCTCGGGGCCGCCGCCGCCCGGATCGGCGTCGTCGAGGAGGCCCGCCCGGGCGGAGCGCCGGTGATCCTGAGCACGAGGATCGGGGGGGAGAGGCCCCTCGACCTGCTCTCGGGCTCCGACCTTCCGCGAATCTGCTGACGGCCGCCCGGCGCGCTTGCCCCGGGGGGCCGCCTGTGCTTCCCTGGTTTCTCGGAGGCGTGGGGATGCCGATCTACGAGTTCTACTGCGCCGACTGCCACCGGGTGTTCCACTTCCTGTCGCGGACGGTCGACACGCGCAAGAGGCCCGACTGCCCGCGCTGCGGGCGCCGCGGGATCGAGCGGCGCCCGTCGTCGTTCGCGATCTCCAAGGGACGGAAGGAGGCCGAGGGAGAACGAGGGCTCCCGGAAGTCGACGACGCGCGCCTCGAGCGGGCGATGGAGGCGATGGCCTCCGAGTTCGAGGGGATCGACGAGAACGACCCGCGCCAGGCGGCGCGGGCGATGCGACGCCTCTACGAGGCCGCCGGGGTGCCGGTGACGGGAGGGATCGAGGAGGCGATGCGCCGCATGGAAGCGGGCGAGGACCCGGACAGCGTCGAGGAGGAGATGGGGGACGCCCTCGAGGGGGACCCCTTCGCGCCGCCGGCGGGAGGAAAGCTCGGGCGGGTGCGGCGAAAGTACCTGCCGCCTTCCGTGGACGCGACGCTCCACGAGCTCTGACGGTCAGGCCCGGGCCTCGGGCGGCCGGGCGGCGCGGCCGGCCTCGAACGCCCGCAGGTTGAGCGCCCTCGCCTTCTCGGGGACGAGCTCCTCGATCGCGCGGCGGAAGAGCGCCTCGTCGAAGCCGAGACGGTGCGACAGCGCGCCGATCATCACGACGTTGACGACCCGGACGTTGCCGAGGCCGGTCGCGATCTCGAGCGCCGGGACCCGCTGGAGCCGCGGGAACGTCGCTCGCAGCCTGGCGTCGAGATCGACGCGCCAGACCGCCTGGCCGGTCGAGACAGTGACCGGGCGGATCTCCTGCTCGTTGACGATCGCGAGCCCGTCCGGCCTCAAAAAGTGCGCGAATCGCAGGGCTTCGAGCTTCTCGAACGCGACGAGGACGTCGGTGGCCCCGAGGGGGACCAGCGGCGAGTGGACCCGCTCCCCGACGCGGACCTGGCTGACGACGCTTCCGCCCCGCTGGGCCATCCCGTGGACCTCGCTCTTCTTGACGTCCTTGCCCGCGAGGAGGCCGACGCGGCAGAGGATTTCGCTCGCGAGGAGGATCCCCTGACCTCCCACGCCGACCAGGGAGACGTTCCGGGTGTCGCTCACGGGCGCTCCTCGTCCCGCACGGCGTCCTCGCCGCAGACCTGGACGCAGAGTCCGCAGCCGGTGCACAGCACGGCGTTGATGCGAGCCTTCGGCCTGCCGGTCTTCGGCGCGAGGTCGTCGGACGTCTCGATGGCGGGGCATCCCAGGCGGAGGCACGCGCCGCATCCCGAGCAGACGTCCGCGTCGATCTCGTACCGCCGCTCGATCCTCACCCGTGCGCCGAGGACGCACGGCCTGCGGCAGACGACGACCGAGGGCTCGGGAGCCTCCATCTCCTCCTTGAGCGCGGCGTAGGTCGCGTCGAGGTCGTAGGGGTCGACGACCCGCACGCGCTTCACCCCCAGGCCGCGCGCGACGTCCTCGATCGCGACCCTGGGCGTCTCCCGGCCCTCCAGCGTGCGTCCGGTTCCGGGGTGCTCCTGATGCCCGGTCATGGCCGTCGTCCCGTTGTCGAGGACGACGACCGTGCCCCGGCTCCGGTTGTAGACCATGTTGAGGAGGCCGGTGATCCCCGAGTGGAAGAACGTGCTGTCCCCGATGACGGCGGCGAGCCGGCCCTCGAGCCCCGCCTTCTCCATGCCGTGGGCCGCGGTCACGCTCGCCCCCATGCAGACGACGGTGTCCATCGCCGAGAGCGGCGGGAAGGCGCCCAGGCTGTAGCAGCCGATGTCGCCGGTGACCGTCGCCCTCAGGCGGTGCAGGCCGTGGAAGACGCCGCGGTGCGAGCAGCCCGGGCAGAGGACGGGGGGGCGCGGCGGAAGCCCACGGATCGGCTCCGGCAGGGGAGGGGCGCCCTTCCCCGATACCTCTGCGGCGAGGGCCGCGAGCCGGTCCGGATCGAGCTCTCCGATCCGGAGCGACCGCGCGGGGCGCTCGACCGGGATCCCGAGCGCCAGGATCTGCTCCTCGAGGAACGAGTCCCCCTCCTCGACCACGAAAAGCCTCTTCACGGAGGCCGCGAAGTCGCGGATCCGCCTCGCGGGCAGCGGGTAGACGATGCCGAGCTTGAGGAAGGAGGCGTCGGGAAACGCCTCCCTCGCGTGCGCGTAGCCGATCCCGGAGGCGACGATGCCGATCTCTCCGCCGCCCCGCTCCCAGCGCTCGAAGGGGGAGGTCTCGGCGTGCTCGGCGAGCCGCGCCATCTTCTCCTCGAGGCGGACGCGCATGCCGCGCGCGTGCATCGGGACCGGGATCGTCCTCGTGATGTCCTTCGAGTACTTCCGGACGGGGCCCGGGGACCGCTCGAACTCCCCGAGGTCGACGATCCCCGAGGAGTGCGAGACGCGCGTCGTCGTGCGGAGCAGGACCGGCACCTCGAACGCCTCCGACATCTCGATCGCGGCGCGCATCATGTCGTAGCAGTCCTGGCTGTCGGAGGGCTCGAACATCGGCATCTTCCCGAACCGGGCGACGTGCCGGTTGTCCTGCTCGTTCTGGGAGCTGTGCATCCCCGGGTCGT
>CAZPWK010000026.1:0-17779 GCA_964590285.1 uncultured Acidobacteriota bacterium
CTACAGGGGTTGCCGGGGAGCGTCAAGCCGAGGCTCGAGCACCCGGTACCTCCCCACCCGCCCCACTTCCCGGAGGCCCTCCCGCGCCTCCGCGGGGATCCCCGGGACGTCCACTTCGTCGAGGACGAACAGCGGGCGGTCCCCGCGCCCGAGCGCCGCGCCGAGATCGGCCCTCCCGACCCACTCCGGCACCCGGTCCAAGTAGAAGCAAAGGCTTGGGATCCGCTTGTCCACGGCAACGACGGGCCGGTCCGAGCGCAGCTCCGGCGTGCCCTCGACCAGGAAGTAGGCGCTCTTCTCGCGCCCGAGGACCGGGAAGAGCCCCGCGACGGCCAGGCCGGCGAAGACGAGGCCGGCCGCGGCGGCGGCTCCGTGGACGACCCGCACGCGTCGTCTCGCGACCGCGAACGCGGCGACGACCGCCGCGACCGCGAAGATCGCGGCCCCGGCCCCCGCGACGAGCCCGACGTTCGGCCGGGGGACCGTGGCGGAAACCGCGAGGAGGGCCGCCCCGGCCAGGGCGAGGGACGCGGCCATCGCCGCGGGCGCGAGGCGCCCGCGCGCCCGGCTCTCGATCTCGACCCCGATCTCCCAGGCGACGACGATCGCGGCGAGGGGGGCGAGCGGGAGGACGTAGCTCGGGAGCTTCCCGCGGCCGATCGACAGGAACGCGATCCCCGCCAGGAGCGCCGCGGACGAGTAGGCGGCCGTCCGCGCGGAAGGATTCCTCCGTCTGGCGAGGGCCCGCCCCGTTCCGATCGCGAGGGTCGCCGCCCAGGGGGCGAGGCCGGCGGCGACGACGAGCAGGTAGTACCAGGCCGGCTCGGCGTGGTGCGCGCTCTCCTCGAAGTACCGTCCGAGCAGCTCGGTCCGGACGAGGTCGGCCGCAACGTCCCAGCCGAGGCGGGACACGAAGGCGAGCCCCCAGGGGAGCGCGACCGCGCAGCACGCCAGCGCGCCGGCGATCGCCGAGCGGGCGCTCGGCGCCGGGTCCCTGCCGGTCGCCGTGCGCCCCGCGAGCATCGCGAGGAGCGGCACGATCACGCCGACGGGCCCCTTCGCCAGGAAGGCGAGGCCCAGGATCGCCCCGATCGTCGCCGCGCGCCCGGCCCGTCCCCTCTCGCCCGGCGGCGCCGCCAGGTCGAGCGACAGCGCCGCGAAGACGTGGAGCGAGAGGAGCGCGTCGATCGTTCCGACCTTCCCGAGCGCGACGACCAGGGGAAACGACGCGAAGGCCGCCGCGGCCCACGCCGCCCCCTCCTCGCCGAAGCGCCGGCGCGCGGCGAAGCCGAGGAGCAGGAGCGTCCCGAACGCCGCCGCGCCCGCGGGGATCCGGGACGCCAGCTCCGTCGGCCCGAGGGCCCGGTAGAGCGCCGACTGGATCCAGTGGACGAGCGGAGGCTTCGAGAGGCGCGGCGCCCCCTCGAACGTCGGGACGACGAGGTCGCCGCTCCGCAGCATCTCGACCGAGGTGCGGGCGAACCGCGCCTCGTCGGGGTCGAGCAGGGGGACCCGGGCGCTTCCCGCGAGGAGAATCGCCCCGAAGATCGCAACGACCGCCCGAAAGGCGAACCGGCCCCCACGCTCCAAGTCGGCCCCCGCAGCGCGCCGCTCCGGCCTGCCGCGCGCGGCGCGCCGCACCGATTATGGACCCGCTATCATGGCGCCGCGATGGGCGGCGACACGATCCTCTGGCTCTACGGGCTCCAGCAGTTCGGCATCAAGCTCGGGCTCGGGGGGATCCGCGCGCTTCTCGAGCGGCTCGGGAGCCCGGAGCGCTCGTTCCCGTCGGTCCTCGTCGGCGGCACGAACGGGAAGGGCTCGGTCGGGGCGATGCTGGACTCGATGCTCGGCGCCCACGGCCTCCGCGCGGGGTTCTACTCGAGCCCCCATCTCGTGCGCCCGACCGAGCGGATCCGCATCGGGGGGCTCGACGCCGGGGAGGCGGACCTCCGCCGGTGGCTCGAGACCGCGCGGCGGGCGTCCGAGACCGCGGTCGCGGACGGAGCGCTCGAGGCGCATCCCTCGTTCTTCGAGGTGATGACGGCCGCGGCACTCCTGGGGTTCCGCGAGGCGGGGCTCGACGTCGCCGTGCTCGAGGTGGGGCTCGGCGGGCGCCTCGACGCGACGAACGCCGTCGAGCCGCGCGTGTCGTGCATCGTCACGGTGGACCTCGATCACACCGAGCGGCTCGGCGGGACGCTCCGGGAGATCGCGATCGAGAAGGCGGGAATCGTCCGGCGGGGCCGCCCGGTCGTCAGCGGCGCGGTCCGGCCGGAGGCGGTGGACGCGATCCGGGAGCGCTGCCGCGACGAGGGCGCCCCGCTCGTCGAGGCCCGGGCGGTCGCGAGCCTCTCGGAGGACGCCGGCCGGGGCGCGTTTCGCGTCGAGACGGCCCGCGGCGCGTACGACCGGCTCCGCCTCGGCCTCCCCGGGATCCACCAGCGCGACAACGCCCGGGTCGCGGTCGTCCTACTCGAGGAGATCGGCTCCGCCCTCGGGTTCGAGGTCTCCCCGGACGCCGTGCGGCGCGGCCTCGCCGCGGTGCGCTGGCCCGGCCGTCTCCAGTGGGTCGCGGGCGACCCCCCGGTCCTTCTCGACGGCGCCCACAACCCCGCGGGGGCGGAGACCCTGGCGGGCTACCTTCGGGAGCGGGGGGGACCGGCCCCGGTTCTCCTGTTCGCCGCGGCCGCCGGCAAGGACGTCGCCGGCATCCTCGAGCCGCTCCGGGGGCTCGTCGCGCGGGCGGTCGTCACCCGCCCCCCGGTCGAGCGCGCGGCGGATCCCGCGCCGCTCGCGAGCGTCGCGACCGGGCTCGGGCTTCCGGCGGAGGTCGTGCCGGCGCCGGGCGCCGCGCTCGATCGCGCCCGCCGGCTCGCGAAGGACGGGAGCTTCGTCCTCGTCGCGGGCTCCCTGTACCTCGTCGGGACGGTTCTGTCGCTTCTCGAGGGGGGCGACGCCCCGGGCCCCGTCTCCTCGTAGCGGATCCTCCCGCGGGGCGCGGCCCCGGGCGCGAGAACGTAGAATAACGGCGTGCGCGCGACCGAGCCGACCCGCCCGCTTCGCCTCGACCCCGAGCGCGCCCTGCTGTCGGGGCTCGACTGGGAGGACGTGTTCGGCTCGCCGGGCCCGGTCGAGGTCGAGATCGGGATCGGGAAGGGGAGGTTCCTCCTCGCGGTCGCGGAGGCGCGGCCCGGCGTGCGCCTGCTCGGCGTCGAGTGGGCCAACGAGTATCTCCGCGTCGCGGAGGCGCGCGCCGAGAAGCGCGGCCTCGAGAACGTCCGGTTCGTCCGGGCGGACGCGAGAGAGCTGGTCGCCCGCTCCATCCCCGATGCCTCGGTGGACGCCTACTACGTCTTCTACCCCGACCCGTGGCCGAAGAAGCGGCACCACAAGCGGCGCTTCTTCCAGCGGCCGACCGTCGACCATCTCGCGCGCACGACGAGGCCGGGCGGGTTCCTGCACGTCGCCACGGACCACGACGAGTACTGGACGCGGATCGAGCCCCTGCTCGACGATCACGCCGGATTCCTCCGCCTGCCGGAGTTCGGCGGCGAGGCCTTCCCCCTCCGGCCCGACTCCCCGCTGACGAACTTCGAGGCGAAGTACGAGGTGCAGGGTCGCAACCGGCACCGCGGCTCCTGGCGAAGGCGGAGCGACGCTCCCGCCGGCGCCGGTTGAATTCCCCCGGGTCGGGATGTACACTTCCTCCCGCGCCGCGGGAACGGGATCGAGCCAACTGCTTTCAGCGCAGGGGTTAGGCTCGCCTCGCGGGCGCTCCGGAAACGGGACCGCGGGCCTAGGGGAGTAGCTCAACTGGCAGAGCACCGGTCTCCAAAACCGGGGGTTGCAGGTTCGATTCCTGTCTCCCCTGCCATCCCGTTTTCGATCCGGGTCGGGCTCGATGCGCGTCCGCGCCCCTCGGGGAATTCGGAGAGCCGCTCATCGCACTGAAGCTGTTTCTCACCGGCGACCCTGGATGCGGCAAGACGACCGCCGTCGAGCGGGTCGTCGCCCGCCTTCGCGGCTCCGTTCCGATGACGGGCTTCCTGACCGGGGAGGTGCGGCGCGACGGCCGGCGCGTCGGCTTCCGCGGTGTGACGCTCGACGGACGCGCCTTCGCCCTCGCCGGGGCCGGAAGCGCGTCCGGCGTGCGCGTCGGGCCCTACCTCGTGGCGACGGACGAGCTCGACGCGATCGGCGTGCCGGCGCTCGAGCCCGGACCGGGAGTGCGGCTCGTCGTCCTGGACGAGGTCGGCAAGATGGAGTCGTTCTCGGAGGCGTTCCGGGACGCGGTCGATCGGCTGCTCGCGGCGGACGTCGCCGTCCTCGCCACGGTCGCGGCCCACGGCGTCGGACTTCCGAAGCGGGTGAGGCACGACCCCCGCGTGACGCTCCTGAGGATGCGGCGCGAGTCGCGCGCCGGATTCGTCGGCGAGATCCTGAGGCGCCTCGCGGAGGCCGGGATCGCTCCGGGAGAAGGGTCCCGCCCGCGGCCGGAGGCGCGATGAAGGCGAAGGGGCCCGAGCCCGCCTCCGATCCGCTCGACGAGGTGCTCCGCGCCGTGTCGAGCGTCCGGCACGGCGTCAACAACGCGCTGATGGGCATCTTCGGCCACATCGAGATCCTCCTCTCGGATCCCGACGTTCCCGAACCGGTCCGCCGGCGCGTCGAGAAGATCCGCCTCGAGGCCGAGCGCCTCCGCGAGCGCGTGGCCGAGCTGTCCGCGATTCGAAAGACCTGAAAAGGAGGCTCGAGCATGACCTGCATTCTCGACATTCACGAGAGGAGCCCGCTTCGGGTTCTCGACCGCCACATCCACGGCGGTCTCGGGCGCGGCAACCTCGGCGTCGTCTGCGCCGGCGCCGGAGCGGGCAAGACCGCCTTCCTCGTCGGCCTCGCGCTCGACGTCCTGCTCCGCGGCTGCAAGGCCCTCCACGTCGCCCTCGACCAGCCCGTGGACCGCGTGCGGAACTACTACGACGAGATCCTCGCCGAGCTCGTCCGGCGCGAGAACCTCGAGAACCCCACGGAGGCCCGCCTGCGCGTCGAGCGGAACCGGCGCATCCACACGTACCAGGAGCACACGTTCACCGTGGACGCCCTCTCCCGGACGCTCGCGCACCTCCGGGCGCACACCGACGTCCACCCCGACCTGATCGTCGTCGACGGCTACGACTGGTCGGCGGGATCCGAGCCCGAGATCGCCGCCCTCAAGGACCTCGCCCGGACCGAGGAGGCGGTTCTCTGGATGGCGGCGACGATCGACAAGGACGCGCCCGTCTCGCACCCGGCGGGCTACCCCGAGCCGGTCGCGCGATTCGAGGCGCTGTGCGACGTGCTCCTGCGGCTCAAGGGGGCCGGCGGGACCGTCCACCTGAGCCTGCTCAAGGGCCCCGGCGGAGCCGAGACCGGCGCGGTCGGGCTCGACCTCGACCCGGCGACGCTGCTCCTCGTCCGGAGCTGAGCGGCCCGGGAAGCGCTCGCCGGCTAGTCCGCCCGCCGGCCGGCGCTCCGGAGCAGGTCCCGGACGAGCCCCCCGTCCGCGCGGTACGGGATCCTCGGCGCCCTCCCCTGGCCGAGCGGCTCCACCTCGAGCGGGAGCTCCGCCGCGAGGCGGTTGTACGCGTGGGCCAGGAGCGGCTGCAGGTGCACGACGTCCTCGAGGCAGTAGGCGACGAGCGTCTCGAGCGCGCGCCGATGCCCGCGAACGTGCGCCTGCCACAGGAGCACCGCCACGTAGCCGTCCGCTCCCTCGACCTCGGCCGCCCTCGACATCCCCAGCTTCCGCTCGACCCCCTTGAGGCCTCCCTTGAGGCCGAGCCGGTGCAGCGGGTAGCGCAGGTCGATGTGATGGAATCGGCGGAAATCCATCCGTGGGAACGCCGCCTGCAGCACCGGGAGGTCGAAGCAGGTCCCGTTGTACGTGACCAGCAGGTCGAACCGCTCGAGCGCCGCGGGCAGGCGGTGGAGGTCCCGGCCCTGCACGTACGCCTCGACCCCCTCGCCGTCCGACAGGCCGACGCACGTCACCCCGTCCCGCCCCGGCGCGAGCCCCGTCGTCTCGATGTCGAGGAACGCCGTGCGGGCGGGGAACGCGTCGGCCAGCCGCCACGCCTCCCGCCGCGGCAGGTCCCGGGCCGCACGATCGCGCTCGAGCCGCGAGAGGACCAGCCGGCGCCACTCGCCCGCGGGGTAGCCGCTCGCGAACGCCTCCCAGTCCACGTACCCGCGCCGCCAGAGGTCGCGCTCGCGCTTCTCCCCCACCCCCGGCACATGAATGAAGCTTCGCGTCAGCATTGGTTGGGGTCAGACGTTACTAGCGTTACACTTCGTCAGGCAAAACGACTGAAATCAGCAACTTCCGAATTTCCGCCGGGGGCCGGGCTCGAAGCCCTCAGGCTCCGTCGCCCTGGGGCTCGGGGGGCACCGGACCCCGGGATCCTCCCACCGGATCGGCGGCGATACCGGGTCCCGACTCTCCGTCCGCGAGACCGTAGATCCAGCCTTCCCGGCGCACCCGCAGCCCCTCGCCCGGGGCGAGATCGTCGGGGCCGCGATCCGCCTCGCCCGACAGGACGGCCGCCGCCGCGCACCGGGCGGCGACGACCGCGTCGAGGGCGTCGCGACTCGTCATGCACCGGCGACGGAGCGCCCCATCGATCCGGACCGGAAGCCACGCGGCCCGCCCGAGCGCCTCGACGATCGCGGCGCTCTTCTCCCCCACGTCCCGCTGCGATCCGAGCTTCCGGATCGCGGCGCCCGGGTAGACCTCAAGGAGCAAGCGGCCCTTCGCGCTCTCGAACGGCCGCAGCGCGTAGCGCGACCGCTCCTCGGCGATCATGCGGATCCCGTGGTACGTCATCGGCCCGAGGTCGGGATGGACGCGGCGGAGCGGCGAGAAGCCCCCGGCGCGCTCGTCGGTCAGCCTCTTGATCTCGCCGTGGCCCTCACGGAACTCGTGGAGCGCGATCAGGTACAGCGGCCGGGAGACCCGCTCGAGCTTCCTCGCGAGCGCCCACCACCCCTCGTCGGGGAACGAACCACCGAGCAGCGACTCGGCGAAGGGGACGGGGAGGCCGAACGGGAAGTCGAGCCCGATCGCCTCGGTCTCGCGGAGGGCGGCGTCGGGGTTCCTGAGCGCTCCCTCGAGCCCGGCGCGCCCTGTCGGCTCGAGCCGCACCAGGGTCAGCCCGCCGTCCCGGAGTTCCGCGACCGCGAGCCACGTCGCGTCCTTCGGATCGCGCATATCCCCGCTAAGGTCCGCGCCGGCGAACAGGCGCGTCCCCGGGGACGGGCCGGCCCACGCCGGAGCGTGAGAAGCCCGGTCGTTCCGCGCGTCGCTCTCCTCCGCCTCCTCCCGGACGCGCGCCTCGACGCCCGCACCCGGGATCTCCGGAGCGGCCGACTCGACCGCCTCGGGCTCCGGGGCGGCGCCCTTCTCCGCGCCGCGACCGGGCGCCTCCATCTCGTCCCGCGAGGGCTTCCACCCCAGGGCGACCGCGGCGTCGAACACGCCGCGGAAGAGAGCCACCTCCCGGGCCGGCCATCCCGGATCGCAGCACAGGAAGACCCGGCCCGGCGCGGCTCCGAGGTCGAGCGGCGGCGAGAACCGGTGGGCGGTCTCCAGGTCGACCCAGATCGATCCTTCGAGGTGGGAGCGCCGGAGGCCCGCGACGCGGGAGATCCCGACGAACCGCTCGGAGCGGTCGGGGTGCTTCTGGCTCGCCGGCTGGTACACGGCGACGAGGTCGCCGAGACGCAGCCGCGCGGCCACCGTCGCGAAGACGAGGACCTGGCAAGGCATCCCGTCGCGCCAGAGGTTCGGGTAGCGGGCCCTGGTGTCGTCCCACTCGAGAGCCCGGATCATCCATCGCGAGCGGCGTCGCAGATCGTCGTACGCCATCGTCTCCCCCGGGGGAACCGTTCCGGTTGCAGGCTCGGGAAACCGATAGTGTACGCCGAACCGCGCCCCCGCGGTAGGGCGCGTGCGCTAGACTGGGCGCCCCAGGAGGTGGAGCGATGGAGCCCGATTCGAACGTCCCCGATCCGCCAGCGCCGAAGCGCCGGGACCCGGTCACCTTCGTCCTGGTCGCCCTGTGCCTCGTGCTGTCGATCCTGGTCCTCGCCCTGGCCTGGCAGAACCGCGCGTTGAAGACGATCGCGGCCTCGGTGCACGCGGCCCAGCTCCCGCCGGACGCCATGAAGGCGGGAGACGTCGCCGAGCCGTTCGGGCTCCTCGACGAGGCCGGAGGCGAGATCGCGGTCGGGTTCCCCGGCGGCGGCGCGCGCACGCTCCTCCTGGTCTTCTCCTCGCACTGCCCCGCGTGCGAGAAGACGCTCCCGATCTGGAACGACATCCTCGAGGAGGGGCTCCCCGCCGACCTGCGACCGATCGGGATTCGAACCGACCGGGACGCGGAGGGCGCGGGAAGCCTCCTCACGGCCGGGCTCCGCTTCCCCGCCTTCAGGCCGAAGAACCCTCCCCCGCCGTTCCTCTCCCGGATCCCGTTCGTGCCCGCGACCGTGCTGCTCGACGGGCGCGGCCGCGTCGAGAAGGTCTGGTACGGCATGCCCTCCGGGGAGCAGAGGAAGGAGATGCGAAAGGCGATCGCCGGCTGACGGCGCGTCGAGCCGCTCTCTTCACGATCCGGGCCGGTTCATCCGCCAGATCGCGAAGTTGAGGAAGGACGCGAAGCCCACCCACGCCAGGTACGGGAGCATGAGCGCCCCCGCCACCCGGCTCTCGCGCCAGAACGACGCCGTGACGGCCAGGATCATCGCCCACAGCACCGCGATCTCGAGGAACGCGAGGCCGGGGCGCTGCAGCCCGAAGAAGAGCCACGTCCACGCGGCGTTCAGGACGAGCTGCGCCAGGAACAGCGTCAGCGCGAGGATGGAGCCGCGGAAGCCCTCGCGGCGCCAGACGAGCCAGGCGGCGATCCCCATGAGCGCGTAGAGCGCCGTCCACACGGGGCCGAACGCCGCGCCGGGCGGGGTCCACGCGGGCTTGGCGAGCGACGCGTACCACTCGCCGGGCATGTTCAGGGACCCGACCCCGCCGGCCACGAACGAGACGATGAGCCACCCGGCGAGGCCGAGGGCGCTCCTTGCGGACGTCATCCCTTCTCCCCGCACCTCCCGACGGGTCAACGCGCCCGGCTCTCCCGCCACAGCCAGACGGCGAGCGCCGCCGGCACGAGGAACCCGATCGCGCTGAGCCACATCGGAACCACCCAGCCGGCCGCGACGATCTCGACCCGGAGCACGAGCCGCAGCAGGTGCCCCACCGCGACGATCGCGAGCATCAGCGACGAGAGACAGGCTGCCGGTTTCATGGCGACCTCCCCGGGCCGGGGGCCTCGCGCCCGGCCGGTCCTTCCTCGGCCGACCGTACGCCCGCGGCCCTCGGCCGTCAACTCCCGCCGCCCGCGCTCAAAGTCGCGGGGGCGGCGCCTGGGGCCGGTCGGCCGCGGCGTGCCAGTCCACGCGCCGCGTCGCGACCATGATCGCCGCGAGGATGACGAAGAGCCCGACCGAGCCGATCAGCAGGGCGTAGTCCTCGTTCCTGAGCAGGACGTAGAGGTAGCCGTAGAGGAGCGCGACTCCCGCGGCCACGACGAGAGCCCGCCCCGCGCGGCGCAGCATGACCGTCGCGTAGCCGGCGGCCATCCCGACGACCGAGACGGTCGCGATCGCGTACGCCCCGGGGAAGCCGAGGTGCTCCGACAGCGAAAGCTCCAGGAGGTAGAAGAGGCAGAGCGCCGCTCCGAGCATCAGGTACTGGATCGGATGGACGCGGAGCCCGGCGAGGACCTCCACGACCCACACCGCGGCGAAGGTGAGGAGGAGGAAGACGCCGGCGTACTTCACGCTGCGCTCCGCCATCCGGTACGGATCGATCGGGCTCTTGAGCTCGACGCCGAAGCGGGATCCGTCGATCGTCTCGCGCATCGCCTCCTCGGCCTTCCACGCCTGCGGGTACCCGCGCCCGAGGGACGGGATGGACCACGCTGCGTCGAACGCGCCCCCCGACACGGAGCGCTCGGTCGGCAGCCAGTTCCCCTGGAAGCTCGGATCGCCGTGGTCCGCCCCGAGTTGGACGACGGTCTTCTCCGCGAAGGGGACGAAGGTCGCGCCCGAGCTGCCGTTGAGGGAGAGCGGGAAGGAGAACGCGAGGCGGTCGCTCGAGCCGGCGACGCCGACATCGGCGCGGATGCCCGGCCCGCCTTCCGCGAATTCCCCGATCCCCGGAAGGAAGGGGATCTTCGTGCCGCTCCATTCGACCGCCGTCTCCTCCCGGATCGCCCGCACGTCGGAGATGCCAACGGCCAGATGGGCCCGCTCCCAGTGGACGACCTCGGGCTCGACGCCGAGCCCGGCGAAGCTCGGGCGCTCGAACTCTCCCTCGAACTTCAGATCGAGCCGGTAGACGGGAACGTCGAAGATGCCCCGGCTCCGGATCTCGGAATCCATCGCGCCGCGGACCGTGAGCGTCCTCGGCAGGAAGATCGCGTGGCGCGTCTCGGTGCGGACGACCGGCTGGCCTCCCGCCGGAGTCTCGGTCCACCGGTACGTGTACGGGACGACCAGCGCCGGGCCGGTGATCGCCTGCGCCTTCCCCCACTTGGCCGAGACCTCGGCGACCGCCTCGTCCCTGCGCTCCCGGCGCTCCGTGACGAGCCTCCCGATCATCGCGACCGGGATCAGGAGGACGAGGACGAGGAAGCCGAGCAGGAAGAGCCGCAGGATCTGCGAGCTTCGAATCGACGTGACGAGCCGCTCCGTGAAGTCCGCCATCTCGTTCATCTCCCCTTCCCTTCGAGCGCGTCGTCCGGCCCGGTCCCGGGCACGGCCGGCATCCACTCCTGCAGCCGCCCCCCGGGCCCCGCCTTGGAGCCGCCGAGAAGGCGCCAGTGCTTCCGGTACTCCGAAGCCGGGACGCTCCCGTCGCGGAGGGCGCGCAGGGTCTCCCGGCTCATGCCGACCCGGACGAACCCCACCGTGTTTCGCCAGCGGAGCGTCCCCCCGTACTCGTTCCAGAGCAGGAGGTCCATCTCCCGCCAGTCGTGCGCGAAGACGACTTCGCTCCGCGCGAGCGCCGCGCAGACCGCCGCCGCGGTCTCCATCTCGGGACCCAGGCTCTCCTCGTACTCTCCGTCCGTCCTGGCCACTCTCGCCTCGATCTCCAGAACACCCTTGTTCACCCTCGCGCCGAGCCGCCGGATCCCCAGATCGGGATCCGCGGCGTGCACCGCGCGCTCGACCCGAGGGCTCAGATAGAAGGTGCTCGACGCGCAGCCGGCGGCGAGGAGCGCCGCCGCGACGAGGACGGCATCGAGAAGGCCCGCTTTCCGCACCATGGATTCTCGGACTCCCCGCCCCTCGTCACCCCGTCCCGAGCGCTCCGCGCGTGCCCCGCCTCCCGGACGACCCGGCCACGGCTCGGACAACGTACCCCCCGGAAACTGTTCTGTCAAGTACTTTGCACTTCAAAGATCGAGAAAGCTGCGAGAACCGGCGAGGGCCCCCTCGTCCTCGACCGGGCGGAGGCGCGACACGAA
This sequence comes from uncultured Acidobacteriota bacterium, assembly GCA_964590285.1. Classification (GTDB taxonomy): domain Bacteria; phylum Acidobacteriota; class Polarisedimenticolia; order Polarisedimenticolales; family JAIQFR01; genus CALMJU01. The sequence continues at coordinate 11,565 of CAZPWK010000026.1, forward strand.
ACCCCGCTTCTTACGGCCCCGGAGCAGCTCGATCTCCCGGTCGATCGTCCGGAGCCACATCTCCCGTGCGCTCCGGTGGGTCCAGCCGAGCTCCCGCATCGCCTTCGCCCCCGAGTAGTGGAGGTGGGTCGCGCCCGCGGAGACGGTCTCGCGGGAGAGAAACGCCGGGAGGCCCAGGGCGCGCTGGATCGGCTCCAGAGGGCGGACCGCCGGCCGCATGAGGCCCGGGGGCAGCCACGCGCGGACCCGGCAGGCGCCGGGCCTCTCCGCCCAGATGCCGAAGTGCTCCCGGAAGCTCCTCGGCTCGCCGCAGAAGAAGTACGTCTCGCCGGGGGGGGCCTTCTCCGCCGCCAGGGCGATGCCCGCCGCCAGGTCGTCCACGTCGACCGCGGCGAACATCGTTCCGGGCGACCAGGCGAACGGCGGCATGAGCCGGCTGAGGTACAGGCGAAGGAAGTACCCCCAGACGGAGTGGTCGTTCGCCCCGATCACCGCGTTCGGGCAGGCGATGACGAGCGGCAGGCCGCGGCGCTGGTACTCGCGGGCGATCGCGTGCGCCTCGGTCTTCGTCCTCTCGTACTCGCTGCGGCAGGGCGAGGCGCGCTCCATCGTCTCGTCGCGGATCGCAGGGCCCGAGTCGCCGAACGCCAGGACCGTGGAGACGTGGATCGCGCGCCGGATTCCGAGCTCCAGCGCGAGCCCGAGCACGTTCTCCGTGCCGCGGACGTTCACCGCCTCCATCCGCCGCCTCCCCTCGGCGTTCACGCCGAACTCGTAGTGCCCGGCGTTGTGGACGACGGCGTCGGCGCTGCTCATGGGGGCGCCCATCGACTCCCGGTCGGTGACGTCCCCGCGCACGCAGGTCGCGCCGATCCCGGCGAGCGCGCGCGCCGCCGCCCCCTCGGGGTCGCGGGCCAGCGCGACGACGTCCCACCCCTTCTCGACGAGCGCCTTGGCGAGCCTCTTCCCGATGAAGCCGGTGCCGCCCGTTAGGAAGAGCTTCATGTTCTTCTCCTCCTGCCGGCCGGACGCCGCCGGCGTCCGGCCGAGCGTCCGAGAGCCCTCAACGACGTCCGACGCCCGCCTTCAAGTAGAGGAGGACGTAGACGCCGACCCCCGCCTGAAGAACGGTCGCGACGAACGACCAGCGCGGGAATCGCCGATCGATCAGAAGGGCCACGAAGACCACCGCGGCCACGGCGACCCGGGAGCGCCGGGACGTCTCCCCGAGCACGACGAAGTAGGCCCCCAGCAGGATCGAGGCGACGAGCGGGATGGCGCCGTACGGCATTTCGAGACCCGCCCGTCAGCGACCGCGCCGGCCCGTGGGCTCGACGGCGCGCCGACCGCAACCTGCGCTCGGCAAGCTCGATGCGAAGATCCAGCTCCCACGCGACCCCAACGACTCACCCCCTTCGCGAACGCACGAATCGGGCTCCCTCCGGAACGAGCCCGGCTTTCTCCAGCACGCGCACCGACGCGGGGTTCGACCCCTCGGTCTCGGCCTCGATCCGATCCACTCCGGGCTGCCCCAGCGCCCATCGGACCAGGCCTTCGACCAGCTCCGTCGCGTACCCGCGCCCCCGATACTGCGGGAGCACGGCGTAGCCGATCTCGGCCGCTCCCGCTCGCGGAGGCCCCTTGAATCCGCCGCTCGCGACGAGCACCGGCGACCCCGCCGCCCCGCAGGCGGCCAGGGCGTACCAGCCGAACCAGCCGACGCGCCCAGGCGCCGCCTCGAGCCAGCCGAGAAACACGGGAAGCGCGTCCGCCAGGGTCTCGGGCGGCCAGTTTTCGGGCACGGACGCGCCCAGCAGCCGGCCGAACTCCCCGCGGTCGCCGATCTCCGCGCGGGCCAGGGCCGGCGTCGCGGGGACGAGCCGCAAACGAGGCGTTTCGATCACGCGGCTCACCGGGTCTTGAACCTGTGGAGCACGACGTACGGGAGCGTCACGCGCTTCCCATCCGCCAACCCCGCCGACTTCGCCAGGGACCCGATCGTCTCCGGCCGCATCCGGTGCGCGAGCGGCGGCCCGTGCTCCTCCTCCCGGAACGGCCACTCGACGACGACGACGCGCGCCCGGGCCGTTCTCGCGGCCTCCCGAAGCGCCCGCGACGGATCGTCCACCTCGTGCAGCACGTGCCCCAGGAAAACCAGGTCGAACGAGCCGTCCTCGAAGGGGAGCGCCTCGGCCGAGGCCTCGACGAAGCGGCCTTCCGGGACGTGGGCGCGCGCCAGTTCGAGCAGGCCGGCGTTCACGTCCACTCCGGTGACGCGCGCGCCCGCGGCGGCGAACGCCTCCGCGAACAGGCCCGTGCCCGTGCCGACGTCGAGCACGCTGCCGACCGCCGCGCCCTCCGTGCTGAGCGCCGCCACCCGCTCCGGCTCGAGCCTGGCGACCCGGTCCGGGGCCCTGAGCCTCGCGGGGTCGCCGTGGAAGCGTCGGCTCTCGTCGTTCCGCTCCGTCATCTCACCTCCACCGGTTCCCGGGCCGGACACGGCGGCGCATGGCCCCGTCCGGCGGCCGTCGCGTTCATCCACCGGCCGCCGCCCTGCGCTCGACGGCGAGGATCCGGACGTACCCGAGCGCGATGAGGAGCTCGAGCAGGACGCTCGCGAGAATGGCCGCACCGGCGCGGCCGGCGGCGAACTCGTAGACGCCGAGGATCGCGAGCAGCGAGCACGTGACCGCCGCCCCCGCGCAGAGCGCCGTGCGCGCGCGGGAAGCGGGCACGGACCTGGCGAGGAAGAAGTTGACGGACAGGCCGAGGTAGAGCGCCCCCATTCGCCTGCCGAGCAGCAGCACGCTCTCGGTCGGCTCGATCCCCCAGCGGCCGACCACGAGCCCCGCGGCGAACAGGTACCCCGCTCCGAGCGCCAGCGTGACCACGGCGGTGACGACGGCGAGGGTCCGGAAGCTCATCGTGGGTCCTTTCCGGCGCCGGCGGGGACGAGCGGCGTCCCGGTCCCATCGGCGCGAACGGTCTGTCCGCTCCGTGCCGAGCCGCCGTCGCCGCTCACACCGGGACCCCCTCGGCAGCGTACACCTCGAGGACCTCCCGCGAGAAGCAGGCAAACAAGACGTCCCGGACCGTGGCGGCCCGCGCGAGCTCCTGCCGCACGGTGGCCACGGCGACCTTCGTCGCCGATCGGAGCGGGTAGCCGTAGATCCCGGCGCTGAGGGCGGGGAAGGCGATGCTGGCGATCCCCGCGCGCTCGGCGACCTCGAGCGAGGAGCGGTACGCCGCCGCCAGGAGGGCGGATTCGTTCGCCTCGCCCCCCTGCCACACGGGGCCCACGGCGTGGATGACGAAGCGCGCCGGCAGCCGGAATCCCGGCGTGATCCGCGCCTCGCCCGTCGGACAGGGCCGGAGGCGCGCGCAGGCCCGCGCCAGCTCGGGGCCCGCCGCCCGGTGGATCGCCCCGCAGACGCCGCCGCCCGGGAGCAGGTCGACGTTGGCCGCGTTGACGATCGCGTCCACGGAGAGCGTCGTGATGTCGGCGATGCGGGCCGTGATCTTCATGGCGCGATGCCCTCCGCGGGAAACGCCTCATCCTCGGCGGCCGACGCTCGGCATCAGCGGCGGCGCGGACCGCCGTCCGCCGCATCGCCCGGTGGGGTCGCCGCTCGGGCGATCCCCCGGAGCATGGCGGAGAACACCAGGCGGTGCAGAGGCGACGCGGCGTACCAGTAGACCAGGCCGAGGAGCCCGACCGGGTCGAAGAGCGCCGTCTGCCGGATCGTGGCGCCCTGTCCGCGGGGCACGACCTCGAACTCGAGCCAGGCGCGGCCGGGCACCTTCATCTCGGCCGAGAGCCGCAGCCGCCGGTCGGGCTCGTAGGCCTCGACGCGCCAGAAGTCCAGGGCGTCCCCCACGTGCAAGTCCTCCGGCGCGGGACGGCCGCGGCGCACGCCCACTCCGCCGGCGAGGAGGTCGAGGAAGCCGCGCAGCCGCCACAGCCGGTCATACGCGTACCACCCGGTCTCTCCGCCGATGCGGCGGATCGGCGCGAAGGCCTCCTCCGGTCCGACCTCGACCTCGAGCGTGCGCGAGTCGACGAAACGGTTGCCGAAACGCGCGCCGGCCCAGCTGCGGCCCTCGCCCCCGGACGAGAAGGCGTCGTACCAGCGGCTCGCGGCGATCTCGCGCTCCTCGTTGCGGACGGCGGCGGCGATCGCCTCCCGGATCCCCCGCGGCCGCACCGGGAAGACCTCGAGCGCCGAGCGGTCGCGCACGAAGGTCGGGTGCTTGATCGACGCGATCAGCTTGCGGCCCACGCGCGCGTAGAGCGGCGTCACGAGCCCGAGCCACAAGCTCGAGAGCCACGGCGTGAGGACGGGCACGCGGATCATCGCCCGCCGCAGACCTCGCTGCCGCGCGTACTCGCGCATCAGGTCCCCGTACGTCACGCGGTCGGCTCCGCCGATCTCGAACACCCGGCTCTCCGTCAGCGGCACGTCCAGCGCGGCGACCAGGTAGGCGAGCAGGTCGTCCACGGCGATCGGCTGCGCCTCGACCTCCACCCAGCGCGGCGTGACCATCACGGGAAGTCGTTCCACCAACGCGCGGATCATCTCGAAGGAGAGGCTCCCCGAGCCGATCACGATCGACGCCCGCAGCTCCAGGACGGGCACGCCGGATTCGCGAAGCACGCCGCCGACCTCCTGCCGACTCCTCAGGTGCGGCGAGAGGTCCTGCCCGTGCCCGAGGCCGCCCAGGTAGACGATGCGCCGCACGCCGGCGCGCCGCGCCGCCGACCCGAAGTTGCGCGCGGCGGTCCGGTCCTGCTCCTCGAAGTCCCTCTCGGAGCCCATGGAGTGGACGAGGTAATAGGCGGATTCCACCCCCGCGAGCGCGGGCCCGAGGGATTCGGCCTCGAGCACGTCGCCCCGGACCACCTCCGTCGCCTCTCCGACCCGCGACGCCAGCCCCGCCGGCCGCCGCGCGAGGCAGCGCACGCGCCTGCCGTCCGCTTCGAGCCGGCGCCAGAGTCGGCCCCCGACGTAGCCCGTGGCGCCCGTGACGAGAACGGGAGGATTCATCGGAGGTCCTCTCCGGCGGACGACTCCCGACGCGCCCGCCGCCGCCCGCGGGCGGCGGTTCGCGGTCCCTTCACCGCCGGCTTCGCTCGTACGCCCATTCGAGGAGCATCGGATCGCGCGAGTCGTTCCGCCGCCTCGAGTCGTGGAGCCACGCGAAGATCTCGATGACCTCGATCTTGGCCCCGGTCGACTCGGCCAGGCGCACCTCGTTGTCGCGCACGCGCTCCCAGTGGGGCGCACCGTGGATCCCGTCCCACTGGAGCGCAAACCGCTCTCGGATCGTGCGGATCAGCTCTTTTCCGATCATGGGCTCGTACGTCCAACCTCGACCGCAAGCCGCGGGACGCGCCGTCGCGGGCCTCGCGCCCGCAAGCCCCGCGCCGGGATCAGCCGGTTGTCGGCCAGACGTCAATCTTCCTTGAAGAAGGAGGTGATGTCGAAGCAGATCGTCTTCTCGACGCCATCCGCATTCCTGATGTCGATCTCGTCGTACCACCTACCCTCGCGGCCGACCAAGCCCTGGCCAATCTTGCGGTACCCAGGATGGTGCTCGACGATCCAAGCGTTCTCCGCCAGGACCCCTTCCAAGCTGTTTCGTGCACCCAGGAGGATGACCGCGTCGGCGCAGCCGAGCCCCTCGCCCCCCTCGTACCGGATCTGCCCGGTTCCCGGTTGGGTCGAGTGGGGGCGCGCGTCGCTCCGAACGGAACACCCGACGGCAAGCGCCAGGACGACGATCAGAGCCGGAGCGGACCGCATCACGTTCTCCCTGCCGGTCCGGCGAACTCGAATTCGACTGCGACGTTTCCCGCCGACCTTGCGAGGATCGCAGCTCAGTCCGGCTGCCTCTTTGCACTCGCGTTTCATACTCCGGTTCCGTGCCCCTTTCAAGCGGGGGATCGCGGGGACCGACGTTCCCGCCGCTGCCGGGAACCCGGCCGCCGGATCCGACCTACCGCTGCGGCTCGACGATGACCTTCATGGACTCGCCCGCCTCGGCGACGAGGCGGAACCCGTCCTGCGTCTCCGCGAGCGGGAGGCGATGCGTGATCATCGAGGCAACGTCCACGCGCCTCGAGGCGATCAGGGCGAGGGCGGCGCGCATGTCGTCCGGGGGGCCGGCGTAGGAGTGGACGATCGTCAGGCCGAGGTTCCAGGCGTCGAAGAGCG
>CAZPWK010000027.1:0-17711 GCA_964590285.1 uncultured Acidobacteriota bacterium
GCGATGAACGTCTTCCTCGCGGTCTCGCCCGTCGTGGTCATCTTTCTCCTCATGACCTGGGGCAGGCGCCCCGCGGACGTCGCCGGGGCGATCGGCTGGGTCTACACGGCCCTCCTCGCGACGCTCGTCTTCGGGACGTCGTGGAAGGTCGTCCTGGTGGGCTCCCTGGCGGGGATGGTGGCGAGTTTTCCGATCAGCCTCATGGTCGTCACGTCCATCTTCCAGATCAACGTGATGGAGGAGGCGGGGGCGATCCGCCGCCTCGTGGCCTTCATGAAGACGCTGGCGAGCGACCACCGCGCGGCGCAGGTGATGCTCGTCAACGTGGGGATCGGGACGCTGCTCGCGGCGCTCGGGGCCACGCCGGTGTCCATCCTCCCGCCGATCATGCTCGCGCTCGGATACGGCGCGTTCGTCGCGGTCGCCCTCCCCGCGATCGGATACGACGCGCTGTGCACGTACGCGCTGCTCGGGGTCCCCGTCGTCGTCTTCGCCGACGTCGCGAAGGGGATCACCGGCCAGGAGTTCGCGCCGGCCGACGTCGGACTCTACTTCGCCCGGTACATGCCGGTCGTCACCACGCTCATCGCCCTCTCGATGCTCTGGCTCGTCGGCGGGTGGCGGGAGATCCGGAGGGGCTGGCACGTCGCGCTCCTCACGGGGCTGACGGCCGGATCCGTCGCGATCGGCATGAACGCGGGCGGGCTCCCGACGATGACGGGGATCGTCGCCGGGATCGCCGTCGTCGCCGTCCTCCTCCTGTTCCTCCGCCTCGCGGGGCGCCGCATCGTGGACCGCGCTCCGCTGACCGACGACGACCTCGCGTCGGAGCGCTCCATGGGGCTCGCCCGGGCCGCGCTCCCGTGGATCCTGCTCGTCGTCTTCAGCGTCCTGACGAACTACGACCGGATCGGCCTCTACGGGATCTTCTTCGAGCGGCTCTCGATGCCGCTCGAGATCGTGCCCGGGAGGCCCGACCGGCTCCGGATGCTCTGGCAGGCGTACACCTGGGTGCTCGTGGCGACGCTGATCGCGGTCCCGTTCTACCGGATGGGAGGCGCGAGGCTCCGGGCGGCGGCGAGGAAGACCTGGAAGCGGGCGCCGCGGCCCGCCTTCGCCGCGGGCGTCTACTTCGCGATCGCGTTCGTCCTGAACCACAGCGGGAAGGTCCCGGTCGCCGGCGGCCCATGGGCGGCGAACCCGGAGGGCGGCTCGAACATGGTGCAGGTCGTGGCGGAGGGGAGCGCCGCCCTGTTTCGCGGGGCTTACGTCGGGGTGGCGGCGTTCCTCGGGCTCCTCGGCGGTTTCATCAGCGGGAGCGAGACGAGCAGCATCGCGATGCTGACGAAGCTCCACTTCGAGACGGTGAGGCTCGTGTTCGCGGGAGCGACGCCGGAGCGGATCCTCTCGGCCAGCCTCCTCGTCGCCGCGGCGAGCGCGATCGGGGGCGGGCTCGCCTCGGTGATCAGTCCGGCGAAGCTGCAGAACGCCGCGGCCGTGATCGACCGGATCGGCATGGAGGGGAAGGTGATCCGCTCGACCGCCGTCGTCGCGGCGATCATGGTCCTCGGCGTCGCGCTCCTGACGCTCGTGTTCCTCGCCTGGCCCTGACCGCGCGCGGCGCCTTCCGGTAGGTCCAGATCGCCTCGACCCGGAAGAACCAGGCGGTCGAGGCGCCCGCGTGGTAGCTCCCCGGCGCCAGCCGCTCGAGGAGCACGTGCCCGCGGAATCCCGCGGGAAGCGTGACGTCGCCCCGGACCTGCATCATGTCGCCCCGGCGCTTGCCCGATCCGAAGACCGCGGGGTCGCCCGGGAACGGATGGAAGGCGGAGAGCCGGTACCAGGTGAGCCGCATCGCGAGCGGCTTCGCCGGCGAGATCCTCGCCTCCGCCTGCCACATCCCGAGGTTCGTCCAGTACGCGATCCCCTTCTCCGAGAGCTGGCTGTAGATGTACAGCTCGCTCCACTTCGGCCAGCGCGAGAACGGCGGGTCCCATCCTTCGAGGGTCCCGGTCTCCGGATCGTCCCCGGAAAGCCCCGTCCATCCGAACGCGAGCGTCGTGCGCGCGGGGTCGTCCTCGAAGGTCTTGCGGAGGAACGCGTACCCTCCGAAGGCGCGGATCGGGACGTCGGGGTCCTCCGTGCCGCGCTCGTGCGCGAATTCGGCGGCGACCGAGAACCCCCGCCCGAGCTTCCGGACGACGCGGGCGCCTGCGATGCCGAGGGCGCGGTCCGGCTGCCGCTGGGGGTCGTCCGCGGGCCGGGGATCGTCCGCCTCGGTCTTCCGGAACAGGTACCCCTCGAGCGTCGTTCCCGGCCAGGTCTCGTCCGTGACGTAGGCGCCGACCGCCTTCTCGTCCCACTCGACGAGAAGCCGGTCCCGGTCGTTCCCGACCGGGAGGTACTCGTCCTCCCGCGGGTTCGAGATTCCGATCATCTCGACGGTGGTCCTGCCCAGGCGCCCCTTGACGTCGATCGCGTTGAAGTAGGACGTGCGCGAGCCGTCGAGCGGCCCGCCGTCCATCAGGACGAACCCCTCTCCGCGCATCAGGTCCTGGCGGCCGGCCGTCACCGACCAGCGGGGCCCGAACCGGAAGCCGAGGGAGAGTCCCTCGACGATCCACTCGTCCCAGCGGAACCTCGTTTCGGGATCGGCGACCTTCCGGCTCTCGCTGTTCAGGACGAGGGAGAGGTCGGCGCGGGAGCCGAGCTCGAAGCGGCCCCAGAGACGGGTGCGGAAGCGCCACTGCCGGGTCGCGTCGTCCGACGCGTCCGAGTAGTCCCTGAGATTGTTCCAGTTCTCGCTCCGGACCCTCTCCTCGACCCCGAGCTCGACCCGGACTCCCCCGGGGGCGTCCTCCGCGGTCTCGCCCGAGAGCGCCGGGATGCCCGGCGGCAGCGCCAGGGCGACGAGCAGCATCGCGCGCAGGGATCGCATGCGCGCAGACTACGACGACCGTCCCGGGCCGGGCAACCGGCCGGGCCGCGGTCCGCCTCCGGCGGAGACTCGGGTCGGGGCGGGCCGGGCGGCGAGAGCGAGCCGCCGGAATTCGGCGAGGAGCCGGTCGTTGGCCTCGGCCGCCCCCGCGTCGAGCGCCCCGGCGTCCGCGCCGCGGCGCGTCAGGAATCCCGCGCGCGCCTCGGGATGGAACTGCACGGAGAAGATCGGCAGGCTATCGTGCTCCATCGCGTCCACCGGCACCCCTTCCCTGCGGGCGAAGACGCGGAACCGCGGCGGGACCCGCTCGACGCGCTCCCGGTGCGAGGCGACGACCCGCATCCGCCCGGCTCCCGGCGTCAGCCGGCTCTCCTCGATCTCGGTCTCCCGCACGCCGAGTTCCTGCCGGCGGTCCGCGTGCACGTACCCGACCGGACTTCCGGCCCTCCGGGCGATCAGCTGATGCCCGAAGCAGATCCCGAGGAGCGGCAGCGGCCGGTCGCCCCGGAGGACCGGGTCGAGCCACTCGCCGAGCGCGCGCAGCCAGGGGCGGTCGTCGTGGACCGACGCCCGCGAGCCGAGGAGCAGGACGCCCTCCGCGTCGTGGCCGTCCCCCGGCCCGGGCCCGTCGCCGCGCGAGAGGGCCGGCCGGAGGAGGACGACCTCTCCCGGCCAGTCTCCGACGGCGACACGCACCCCCTCGTCCTCCGGCCAGGCGACGGAGGGATCGATCACGAGCAGGCGGGGCGGGCGCGGCATGGGTCCTCTCCCGACGGGGCGGCATTGTCGCACGCGGCGCCGGGCGTCCGCCTCGACTCCCGGTTAGAATGCCCGGTCCCCCCGGAGGGGTCAGGAGGACCGATCATGGACCGAACGTCTCGAGTCTTCACGGCGGTCGCGCTCGCCCTCGCGGCGGCGCTCTGGGCGCTTCCCTCCTCGGCCGAGGAGGAGAAGAAGATCGGGTGGGCGAGCACGGCCGAGCTGAGCTACGTGCAGGTTTCGGGGAACGCCGAGGCGTCCACCTGGGGGTTCGCGGACAAGAACGTCCGGACCTGGGAGAACGCGAGCCTGACGCTCAAGGCCGGCGGCCTCCGCGCGGAGTCCACGACGTTCGTCCGCTACAACGCGGGCACGGTGGACGATCCGGTCGTCCGGGAGATCCGGTACACCGACCTGACGGGGGAGGCGTACTACGCGGGGGGGCAGTACGACCGCAAGATCAGCGGGAAGCTCTTCTGGAACGTCTTCGCGGGCTGGGACCGGAACCGCTTCGCGGGGATCGACAACCGGTACCAGGCGGGCGGCGGCCTGACGAACGTCTGGCGGGACGACGAGACGATCAAGTTCCGCACCGACTACGCGGCGACGTACACGGAGCGAGACGACGTCGTGGAAGACCCGACCCGCGACGACCGGTACGCGGGCGTCCGCTTCGCGTGGGACTACCAGCACAAGTTCGGGGCGTCGACGACCTACGTCAACACGCTGGTCCTGGACGACAACGTGTCCGACACGTCGGACTGGCGGGGGGACCTGCTGAACTCGGTCAGCGTCTCGATGACGAAGAGGCTGGCGCTCAAGGCCTCGCTCCGGTGGGTCTACTACAACCGGCCCGCCGTCGAGCGGGTGCCGACGGATCTCGACGGGGACGGGGTGCCGCCGTTCGAGGGCGCCGCCGTTCCGGCCGAGCTCGAGAAGCTCGACACGACGTTCACGACCTCGCTCGTCGTCAACTGGTGAGAAGGGACCCGTCCGGGGGCTAGCGCGCGCTTCGAACCCGGGAGCCCCCGCGGCCGGAACCGGTCTGTCCGGCCTGGGCCGGCCCGTCGGCGGCGTCGGCCATCCGCCGGGACGCCCAGAGCGGCTCGCCGTGCAGGCCCCTCAGGCGGAGCATCCGTCCCGTCTCGCGGCTCCGGATCTGCTGGACCGCGAACGGCGCCTCGTCGGCGAAGACGCGAACCTGGACGCGGTCGCCCGCGGCGAGGCGGAACTCCGCCGCGTCGAGGACGCCGGTCGGGGCGATCCGAACGTGCAAACGGGCGTCGGCGTCCCCTTCGGGAGCGATCCAGGCGTCGGTCCAGGCCGAGCCCCGCTCCAGCGTCGCGACGCGCCCCGAGACGACGAGGAGCGCGCGGTCGCCTTCCGGTTCCGCCGCCGCCACGAGCCCGAGAGCCGTCAGGAACATGCAAGCGGCCACGAGGTTTCGGATCATCTTCTCGCCCCTAGTACCGCAGCGCGAGCGCGACCCCGAGGTCCGGCGCGCTCTCGGTCAGACCCGCGGCGGCCTCGAAGTTCCACGACACGCGCCCCGGCGTCTCCCGGTAGCCGCCCGCGATCGCGCGAACGCGGACCGGCTCCCCCGGGATCCCGGCGTCGATCGACTCGACGCCCATCCGGAACCCGCCGCGCCCGAGCGGCCAGCCGAGGTACAGCGACGCCGCGACCCCGTCGTCGAATTCGAAATCCCGCTGGTCGCCGAGGTGCACCCACTCGAGCTGCGCCTCGACGTCCGTCGTCCAGCCCTCGCGCATCCACCCGATGCCGCCCCAGCCGTCCCACTCGCCGGTTCCGAGGCCGAGGGTCTCGTCCGCGGTCGGAGCCTTGGCGCCGGCCCGCGCGTAGAAGCGGCCGACGGACAGGTCCCTTCCCAGCTGGAGCGCGGCCTGGATGCGCACGTCGCCGATGCCGAACTCCTCGCGATCGGTCGCCATCATCGTCGGGTCGTCGAAGAAGAAGGGCCGGTTCTGCCCGCTCCCCGAGGTCGCCGTGACGGCGGGAGCCTGCTCCTGCACCGCGCCGTCCCCCGTTCCGGTCCCCATCTCGGTCTCCGGCTCCTGCTGCTGCCCACCGGGTGCGCCGATGAACGTCGGCCCGACCAGGATGACGCCGGCGGGCCCGGTCGCGTGGATCGCGGCGACCGCGGTCTTCACCCACCACCTGCGCCCGCCGACGGCCCATCGCAGGTCCACTCCGGACACCTCGGAGGCGGAGGAGTCCGGCACTTCCCACCGGACGTAGAACGCCTCCGCTTCCAGCGTCGAGACGGTTGAAGAACCGGCCTCGGCGCCGCCCCACGCTGCGAAGAGGACGGCGCCGAGGACCAGGGATCTCGCTCTCACGATCGCGACTCCCGAGGGCTCTGCGTCTTCGTCGAGCCCCCGTCCGATTCCGTGCGGCTACCGCCTGCCGCCGCCGGTGCGCGAGCCGCCGCCGGCCTGGCTGCCGCCGGGGCCCTGAACGCCCTTCTGGTGCTGCTCGCGGGTCCGGACCTCCTCGCCCTGACCGTCCTGCTGCTTGGTCTGCTGGCGGAGCAGCTTGCCGTCTTCCGTGCGGACCCGGATCATCTTGTTGGTGCTCTTGTTCTGGATCTGGACCGCCTCGACCTCGCCGGCCTTCCCCTTGCTCTCCAGCACGCTCGCCCGAACCTGGTCGCCGACCTTGAAATCGGCCGCCACGTCGTCGGCGGGCCCGAGCTTCAGCATCACCATCGCCTGCTCCTTGGTGCGGATCTGGAGCATCGGGACCTCGCCCGAGTTGGCGACGGCCGCCTTCAGCGCGACGACCTCTCCGGTGATCTCGTAAGGCTTCCGCGCCTCCTCGGACGCGGCGAACGCCGGAATCGCCAGGGTGGCGACGACCGTCAACATCAGGATCGCTCGAACCGACTTCATACGTTCCTCCCGCCGCCCTGGAGTCCCTCGTTGCGGGCGGCCACGCTGAGGGCATGCACCGCGCATGCCAGTAGATGCTCCCGATCCGCCTCCGGATACTTCCGTTTGCGACGATATTCCGGGCTTTCCTCGGCTTCCTTTCGACGCTTCCGTCGCCTATGCCGGGAAACCGACGAAACCTGCCGGAGGCCGGCCGCCGTCCCTCCCGGAGTCTCACCGCATCCGGTACTTCTCGAGCTTGTAGCGAAGCGTCCGTTCGCTGATGCCGAGCCGCTCCGCCGCCCGGTACTGTACGCCGCCCTCGGCCTCCAGGGCCTTCGCGATCAGCTCCCGCTCCAGCCCTTCGATCTGCTGCGGGAGCGAGCCGTCGAACCGCCGGAAGGTCAACCCCTCCTCGTCGACGCGGGTTCGCACCGCCGCCGGCAGGTCGTCCGTCGTCAGGACGGATCCCCGAGCCAGGACGATCGCGCTCTGCACCAGGTTCTCGAGCTCGCGTACGTTCCCAGGATAGTCGTAGCGGAGCAGGACGTCCATCGCCTCGCGGCTCACCCCCGCGATCCTGCGCGTTCCCGCGTCGGCGTGCTTGGCGAGGAAGTGCTCGACGAGCCTCGGGATGTCCTCGCGCCGCTGGCGCAGCGGCGGGATGAAGACGCGAACGACGGCGAGCCGGTAGTACAGGTCCTCGCGGAACCGTCCCTCGCGGATCGCCTCCATGAGGTCGATGTGGGTCGCCGCCACGAGCCGGACGTCGAGGCGAACGGGGAGGTTGCTGCCGACCCGCTCGACCTGCCTCTCCTGGAGCACGCGGAGCAGCTTGACCTGGACGGGGGTCGGGATCTCGCCGATCTCGTCGAGGAAGATCGTGCCGCCCGCCGCCGCCTCGAACCGCCCGGTCCGGGCCCGGTCCGCCCCCGTGAAGGCTCCCTTCTCGTGCCCGAACAGCTCGCTCTCGAGGAGGCTCTCCGCGAGGGCGGCGCAGTGAACCGCGACGAACGGCCCCGAGGATCGCCGGGAGGCGGCGTGGATCGCCCTCGCGATCAGCTCCTTGCCGGTGCCGCTCTCCCCGCCGACGAGCACGGTCGCTTCGGTGGGAGCGGCCCGGGCCACGGTGCTGAGCACCTCCTCCATCGCGCCGCTCGTGCCGACGATCCCCTCGAGGCGCGGCCCGCCCGCGAGCTTCTGCCGCAGCTCGAGGTTCTCGCGCAGGAGCGTCTGGCGCTCGAGGGCCTTGCGGATGACGATCTGGAGCCGGTCGAGGTCGAGCGGCTTCATGAGGTAGTCGGTGGCGCCGATCTTCAGTGCGGCGACCGCCTCCTCGACGCTCGCGAACGCGGTGATGACGACGATGTCGAGGTCCGGCTGGACCTCTCGAAGGGCGCGCACCGCCTCGGCGCCCCCGAGGCGGGGCATCCGCTGGTCGAGGAGCGCGAGGTCGGGGCCGGCCTCGCGGACCCGGGCCACCGCCTCGACGCCGTCGGCGGCCTCGACGACCTCGAACCCGAGACTGCGCAGGAACCCCCCCAGGAGCTCCCTCTGGCTGGCCTCGTCGTCGGCGATCAGGATCCGTGGCACGGGGAGCCTCCTATGCCCGCCGGGCGGTCGCGCCCTCGGCGGACGGCAGCGTCACGATCAGCGTGGTTCCCTCTCCGGGGGCGGTGCGGATCGTCACGGTCCCGCCCATCTCGGCGATCAGGCGGTGGACGATCGGGAGGCCGAGGCCGTTCCCCGCGGGCTTGGTCGAGAAACCGAACTCGAACACGTTGTCGAGGTCCGCCTCCGGGATCCCCGGCCCGTCGTCCGCGACCTCGATCCGCGCCTGCCCTCCCTCCGCCCGGCACGCGAGGGAGACGGTTCCGGACTCTCCGAGCGCCTCGACCGCGTTCCGGGCCAGGTTGAGCAGGACCTGCCGCACCGCCTCCGGATCGAAGATCGAGGGGACCTCGCCGTCCGCGTCCACGCGGAGCCGGATCCCCGCGGGGAGGCTCCCGGCGACGAGGGCGGCCGCCTCTCGAACCTGGGCCGCGAGGTCGCCGGGGCGCGGCTCCACGCGGGGCGGCCGCGCCAGGCCGAGGAAGCGTCCGACGATCCCGTCGAGGCGCTCGATCTCCGACCGCAGGAGGCCGGACAGGCGGCGGTGGTCCTCCTCGCGCCCTCCGGGCGGCGCGAACTCCCTCTCGAGCCGCTGCACCCCGACCGCGATCGCGTTCAGCGGGTTCCGGACCTCGTGCGCGACGGAGGCGGCGAGGCGCCCGAAGGACGCGAGGCTCTCGGTGCGGCGGGCCTCGCGCTCGAGGCGGTGGAGCATCGTCAGGTCGCGGAGGAGGATCGCCGAGCCGGCGACCGATCCGTCCGCGTCGAGCACCGGCGAGGCGGCGGCGAGCACCCGGAGGGGCGCGGAGCCGGGCGTTTCGACGTCCAGCTCGCGGGGGGGCGCGTCGGGCGCCAGCATCTCCGCGACCGCGGAGCACCCGGCGTCGCGGCAGTCCCTTCCGACGAACTCCTCCTCCGCACGGCCGAAGAGAGCGCACGCGGCGGGGTTCGCGAGCCGCACGATTCCCCGCCGGTCCAGCACGATCACCGCGTCGGAGATCCCCTCGAGCACCGCGTCCGTCAGCGACCGGGCCCGGGCCGTCTCGCCCCTGAGGATCGCGGCGCGCCTCCTCAGGGCCACGATCCCGGCGGCGAAGATCGCCATCGCGAACGCGACGGCCGCCGCCGCGGCCGCTCGCCGACGTCCGGCGGCGGCGGCGGACCGGAGCGCCTCCGCCTCCAGGCCGACCCGGAGGCGCCCGGGGCGCCCCCCGCGGAGCGGGATCGGCCTCACGAGTTCGAGAACCTCGTCTCCGTCCGGGGCGGCCCGCGGCCCGGCGCCCGCCACCTCGTTTCCGGCGGCGTCCTCGATCACCGCGTAGGCGATCCCGTCCGCGTTCGCGACCATCCGGATCAGGTCCGTCGGCTCGATGCGCCTCTCGAAGGCGAGCATCGCCTCGGCGTCCATGACGACGAGGAGCGCCCCGCCCGCGGATCTTCGGACGGCGACGGCGTACCAGATCCGATCCCCCCGCGGCGCCCTGCGCGTCCCGAGAACGAGCTCGTCGGCGCGCCCGGCGAGAAGCGGCTCCAGCGAGGGGAGGTAGGGGATGTCGTGCGGGGCGTCGTCGCCGTCCGCGACCGCCTCGAGGACCCGCCTCCGGGACCCGTCGAGCAGCAGGACGTGGTGGAGGCCGAGGCGCTCGACGAGCGCGTCGAGCCACTCCTGGTCGAGGGCGCCCGTCGCGTCGAGGCGGTCGAGGAGCAGCGCGACGTCGAGGAGTCTCGCCGAGGCGAGCTCCTCCACCTCGCGGCCCATGACGAGGCCGTGCTCGACCGCGTGGACGAGCGCCTCGACGAGGACGCCCCCCTCCGCGACGAGGAGGCGCTCCATCTCGCGCTGCCGCCCCCACGCCTCGATCTCGGTCCAGACGAGAAGGACCGCCGCCAGGACGACGATCGCGGTGGCCGACACGAGCGCCGCGATCCGCCTCGTGCGGCGCGGACCGGGCGAGGGAGTAGTCGCCAGGAGAGAGCTCAGACCCACGTCTCCGGAATCGGGAGAAGCCCCTCGCGCCTCGCGGAGACGCGGGAGGACGGCCCGGCACCATTGTTCTACCCGCCGTGCGCGCTGTCCACCCCGCGCCCGCGGGCCGCGCGCCGGGAGTCTCGCGGGACCGGTCAGGGGGCGGCCGGCTCCGTCGACCCGCGCCCGGTCGTCAGGTAGACCCCGAACGTGCCGAGCCAGTGGCCGCCCTCGTACCGCTCGCCGGTCACCGCGCGGAGCCCCGCCTCGCGGTGCGCGGCCGAGGCGGCGAGGAGCGCCGCGGCGCGGGGATCGTCCGCAGGAAGACCCGCCGCGATCCCCTGGAGCATCCAGGCCCGGCTCAGGTTGAGGCCGTCGAGATGCGCCAGCTTGCCGTCCCCGGGATCGGTGACGATCGCCGGCTCGAGCCAGGACGGGGAGCCGTCGAGCGGAATGCCGGGGAGGAACCCGCCGAGCCACGCCGCGAACGGCACCGGGGCCAGGAGTCTCCGCATCAGGTCCGCCTCGGCGAGACAGGGCGACAGGAAATCCTGCCCCGACGGCTCGTAGCGGATCGGGCAGTCCCGGTCGCCGAGGTAGAAGTCCCGCGCGCGGCTCTCGACGAGCCTCGCGAAGGCGTCGTCCCGTGCGACGCGCGCCCAGTCGAGCGCCAGCCCCAGGGCGAAGGCGGTCTGGTCGTGCTCTCCCACGCGAACCGGGCGGGAGAGCTTGGGGAGCCACGCCGAGAGCCTCCCGACCGCGGCCCGCTCGAGGGGGGAGAGCGCGCGGGACCAGGCCTCGGCCCGCGGGTCGCGCCACTCGCGCCGCTCGGCCCCGAGCTGCAGGAGCCACGCCAGGCCGTAGGGGCGCTCGAAGGTCGCCCGGCCCTCCCCCTCGAGGTACCGCACCTCCCCCGCGACGTTCGCTTCGGTCAGCGTGCGCGAGAGGGCGGCCCTCGCGGGAGCGGCGAAGGAGGACTCGGGCTCGGTTCGCGCGAGCCGCGCGAGCAGCCAGTGCCCGTGAACGGCCGAGTGCCAGTCGAAGCAGCCGTAGAAGGCGGGCGTCAGGACGCGGGGCGGTCCGACGTCGTCGTCCCCGCTCAGGACGTGGGCGATCTTGTTCGGATACTCGCGGTGGACGCAGCCGAGAGCGAGCGCCGCGAGCCGGTCCGACGGCGCGGGCTCGGCGGCCGAGATCGCCGCGAGAGGGAGCCACAGCGAGAGGACCGCCGCCTTGCGCATCGCGGACCGATGCTACCATCCGCGGGACCGGGCCCGGAAGCGTCCGGGCCCCGGGACTTGCCCGAGGGCGCCCGCGGACGGAGATTGTGCCCGGTGAGCCAGGGTCCAGAGCGGGTCTCGAGGTGCGCCCGGATCGTCCTTCTTTCCGCGGCGCTGGCGCTGGCGGCGGCGGCGTGCGCCGGGCCCGCGCCTGCCCCTTCGAGCCCGGCCGGGAGCGGCGCAGCGGCCCCGGCCGCGGTGGACGGAGCGGGTCCCTATCCGGTCAGCCCCGCGGGGGGCACGCCCGCCACCGGGCCGGGCGATCGCTACAACGACTGCGAGCGGATCTTCTGCCTCAGGCACGACGAGAACTACTTCGTGGACCACTTCCTCCGGGGGCACGTCGGGTGGATCGTCCACGACGACCGGAGAGGCGACGTCTTCGTGCCGAGCGGGCGCACCTCGGGTCCCGGGTTTCCGGAGGCGGCGAGGGAGGCGTTGCGCCTGTGCGGCGCCCACGTCCATCCCTGGCTCCTGTCGCGCGGCGGCGGCCCGATCCGCCACACCGGTTACAACCGCGCGCTGGGGTACTCCCGCGCGCACTTCGAAGCTTACGGTACGCGGCTCGATCCGTGCTGCGTCAACGGCGCCGGGTGGAGCTTCCTGCACTCCGGCGCGGGGAGGCGGTTCCCGTTCCACGCCCTCGACGAGTACCGGGAGCGACCGGAGATCGGCTGGCAGCGGCCGTTCCGGGGGCGGGCGAGGTGACGCGGATCCCCCGCGCGATCTCTTTCGAGAAACCGCGCTCCGACGGAGACGAACGATGAGAAGAAGGCTCCTGAACGCCCTGGTCGTCGCCGCGCTCCCGGCCCTCGCTTCCGCCGCGGCCCCTCCCGAGCGGCTCGCCCCCTCGCGCTGGACCGTGGACGACGTCGTCCGCGCGGAGAGCGCGCGCGAGCTGGATCTCTCGCCCGACGGCAGGCTCGCGGCGTGGGTCCGCTCGACGGTCGAGGACGTGGAGGGGGAGGAGAAGCGCGTTTCGCGCCTCTGGCTGTCGAGGGAGGGGTCCCCGGACCCCCTGCAGCTGACCCGGGGCGGCGGGCGCGTGTCGGCGCCCCGGTTCTCCCCGGACGGCGCGACGATCGCGTTCCTCTCCGACCGGAAGGCTCCGGGCGGCAAGGACGAGGAGGAGGGGGAGGAGCCGAAGGTCGGGATCTGGGCGATCCCCTCGGGAGGTGGCGAGGCGTTCCCGGTGACGCGCATCGGCCGCGACGTTCGGGAGTTCCGGTGGCGCGACGCGAAGACGCTCGTGTTCGCCGCCGAGGAGTCGCCGTCCCTCTGGGAACGGGAGCGGGAGGAGGCCAAGGACGGCGCGGTCGTCGTAGACGACGCCGAGCGGACGCCCCCGGTGCGGCTCTTCGAGATCGCCCTCGGAGACGAGTCGCCGCGGCGCCTCACCCGGAACGCGGACTGGATCGACTCGCTCGCCGTCTCCCCCGACGGGAAGCGCGCCGTCGCGACGGCCCAGAGGAGCCTGTCCTACGAGTACGATCAGAAGATCCCCCCGCGGGCGTTCCTCCTCGATCTCGAGACGCGGAAGGAGACCCCCCTCTTCGAGAACGGGAAGATTCTTCCGCGGGACGTCCGCTGGGCCGCGGACGGCTCCGGCTTCTACCTCGCGAACGAGCACTCGCGGCACCCCGTGTACCGGACCGCGACGGTGACCGAGATCTGGTTCCACGCGCCGGCCGACGGCACGACCGTGAAGGTCGACCTCGGCACCGAAAGGGGCCTCGGCGACGGCTACGCCGCGACCTCCGACGGCTTCGTCGCGCTCCTCCACGACGGGGCCCGCTTCCGCCCGGCGCGCTTCGTCCAGGAGCGGGACTCCTGGAAACGCTCCGACCTCTCGGGCGAGCACGTCCCGCACCTCGACGCGATCGTCGTCTCCCGCGACGGCGGCACGGTCGCGTACGCGCACTCCACCGCGGTCCGTCCCGCGCAGTGGTACGCGGCCCGCCTCGAGGGGGCGAAGGTCCGGGAGCCCCGGAGGCTGACCGACCTCGACGAGGAGCTCGATGCGAAGCCGGCGGGACGGGCCGAGGTCGTGCGCTGGGCCGGCGCGAACGACGAGCCGGTCGAGGGGATCCTCTACTACCCGTTCGACTGGAAGGAGGGGGAGCGTCGGCCGCTGATCCTCGACCTCCACGGGGGCCCGACCGGCGTGGACCGAGACTCGTGGTCGCTCTCGTGGGCCTCCGCGATCCCCCTCTGGAGGCAGAAGGGGGCCTTCGTCCTGCAGGTCAACTACCACGGAAGCGTCGGCTACGGCCTCGACTGGGTGGAGTCGATCGGCGGCGGCAGGTACTACGAGCTGGAGATCCCGGACATCGAGCGGGGAGTCGACTCGCTGATCGAGCGGGGGCTCGTGGACCCGGCGCGCCTCGGGACCACCGGCTGGAGCAACGGCGGCATCCTCTCCGTCGAGCTGATCACGAGGACGTCCCGCTACCGGGCGGCGTCGATCGGCGCGGCCGACGTCGAGTGGATCAGCGACTGGGGGTACGTGGACTTCGGGGCGTCGTTCGACAACTACTACCTCGGCGCGTCCCCCCTCGAGGATCCGAAGAGGTACGTGGAGAAGTCGCCCTTCTTCCGGCTCGGATCCGTGACGACCCCCTCGATCGTGTTCACCGGCACGGAGGACCGGAACGTGCCGCCCGGCCAGTCGTGGTCGCTCTTCCGGGCGCTCCAGCAGACGGGGAAGACGGACGTCCGGCTGGTCCTGTTCCCCGGCGAGCCGCACGGCCTCCGCTCGGTCGCGCACCAGAGGCGCAAGATCGAGGAGGAGCAGGCCTGGTTCGACCGGCACCTGTTCGGGGCGCCGCCGGGCCGGGAAGCGGTCAAGAAGGGCTCGCCGATCGAGGCGCTCTTCGCCCGCGCGGGCGCCGCCCGCGACGACGGTCGGCTCGGGAGGGTCGAGTCGGGCGTGCTGGTCCCCGAGACCGCGCGCTTCGAGGGGCTCGAGGTCGGGCGGTTCGAGGTGACGCGCGCCCAGTTCGCCGCGTTCGACCCGGCGTTCGCCTTCGCGGCCGGCGAGGAGTCGCTCCCGGCCACGGGGATCTCCTTCGAGCGGGCCCGCGCCTACGCGAGCTGGCTGGCGGCCCGGACCGGGCGGCCGTTCCGGCTGCCGACCGCGGAGGAAGCGGAGAGCCTCGCGAAGTCCGCGGGCCGCGGCGGGAACACGCTCGACCGGTGGGCGGGCTACGCGCCGAATCCGGAGGATTCCGCCCTTCTCCTGGGGCGGGTCGAAGAGGCCGGCCTCGCGGGCGCCCTCCTGCTGCCGGTCGGATCCCTGGCCGGCGAGGGCGATCCGATGGTCTTCGACCTCGACGGCAACGCCGCCGAGTGGGCGGAAGGGAAGGACGGCCAGGGGGTCCTCGCGGGCGCGAGCGCGGACCGCCCGTCGGAGGACCGGGACGTCGAGATCGGGCGGGCGGCGGAGTACGTCGGTCTCCGCGTCGTCGTCGGCGCCCCTCCCGGGGCGCGATGATCCGGGACATCGGCCCCCCGCTCTCCGGGCGCATCGCCGCGTGGCCGGGGGACGTCCCGTTCCGGGAGGAGTCCGCCTCGGCGGTCCGGACCTCCGTGCACGTCGGGGCCCACGTCGACGCGCCGGGCCACGTCGTCGCCGGCGGGGGGAGCGTCGGACGGATGGACCCGGAGATCTTCGTCGGCCGTTGCCGCGTGATCCGGGTGGCGGTGCCTCCGCGCGGGCGCGTGGTCCCCGGAATGCTCGGAGCGCCGCTCGACGCGCCGCGGATCCTGATCGCGACCGGGACCCATCCCGACCCGGCCGAGTTCCGCGACGACTTCGCCGGGCTGTCGGTCGAGCTCGCCGACCGGCTCCTCGACCGCGGCGTCCGGCTCGTCGGCGTGGACACCCCGAGCGTCGACCTCTTCGGCGACCCGGACCTGCCGGTGCACCGGGCGTGTCTCGGGCGCGGCATCGCGATCCTCGAGGGTCTCGTGCTCGAAGAGGTCCCCGAGGGGCTCTACGAGCTGCTCGCCCTGCCGCTCCGGCTCGAGGGGCTCGACGGGAGCCCGGTCCGGGCGGTTCTCCGGGATCTTCGCCCCGAGGACCGGGAGGAGCGCTAGGGGGCGGGCGGGCGCGGCGCGAGCCAGAGGCTCCGCGCCGTCAGCTCGCGGTGGTCGAGCCCCGAGGCCCGGTCGAGAAGCCCCAGCCGCTCGGGCAGCTCGACGCGAAACCTCCACGCGTCGTCCCGGCCGCCCGCGGCCGCGAAGGCGGCGGCCCACTCCGGCCACCACGGCGCGATCCGCCTCGAGGCCGGCTCGACGACGAGAACCGCGGCGCCGCGCCGCGCGGCGTCCAGCATCGCGCCGAGCAGGCGGTGTCGGTCGGGCCCCGGGACCTCGTTGAGGAACCATCCGGCGGCGATCGCGGACCCGTCGCCGGGGAGGCGCTCGCGCTCCGCCGGGGCCCTCCGCAGCCGTCCCCGGACGCCGAGCGCCCGGAGCGTCCTTCGCGCCTCCTCGAGCGCCCACGGGTTGCGGTCGATGCCGAGGACCTCCGCGGCGCCGCCCGTCTCGAGCGCCCACGCCGAGCCGACGGCCCCGGTGCCGCACCCGAGATCGACGATCCTCCGGACGCCGCCGCGCGAGGCGCCGAGCGCCCGGACGATCTCTCTCGCCGCGAGGAAGTGGAGCGGCGCGTAGAAGAGCGCGTAGGCCGCGCGCTTGCCGGCGGACCCGCAAGCCTCGCGCAGGCCCCGGGGGTCCCGGCGCTCGACGTACCGCGTCGAGAGCGCCTGAACGGCCCGGCGGACCTCCGCGAAGGAGAGCTCCGAGAGATGGCGCGCCTCGAGGTCCTCGAGCCACGCGAGGAGCGCGCTATCCTTGCACCGGTGGGCGAAGTCGTCCACGATCGAACCCGCGGCCCGCGGGGGCCGAGCCCAAGGATACCCCGCGCTCGGAGGGACGGATGGAGAAGAGGCTCCCGGCGGCGGTGGCCCTGCTCGTGCTCGCGGGAGCGGCCTCCTCGTGCGCGGCGACCGGGGGCGGAGGGCCGCTGACCGAGGCCGAGGCGACGGAGATCCTCGGGGAGGTGTCGTCCGAGGTCGAGGCGATCCGCGGCCTGCGGTTCCTGCGGCCGGTCTCCGCCGTCGTGATCGACGACGCCCGGGCCCGCGAGCACGTGATCCGGCGCTTCCGCATGTTCTACACGGAGGCCGAGTCCGCGGCGCGCGAGCGAGCGCTGCGCCTCCTGGGCCTGCTCTCTCCCGCAGGCGACCTGCTCGGCGAGTACCTCGACGTGCTCGAGGAGCAGGCGGGAGGCTTCTACGATCCGGAGAGCGAGGGATTCTTCCTTCTCGGGGACATGCCCCGCGCCACGCTCCCGATGCTCGCCTCGCACGAGCTCTGTCACGCCCTCGAGGACCAGCACTTCGGCCTCGACGAGAGGCTCCGCGCCGCCGGGAACGACGACGAGATCTTCGCGGTCAGCGCGGTGCACGAGGGGAGCGCGACGCTCGCGATGACGGCGTGGACCGTCCGCGCGGCGGGCGAAGGGAAGCTTCGCCCGGCCGACGTCCGGGCGCTCCAGGACTCGGACGCCGGCCGCGGCGAGAGACTCGCCGCGATGCCCGAGGTCCTCCGCCGCGATCTCGTCGGATCGTATCTTCTCGGGGCGAGCTTCCTTCTCCAGGGTCGCCCGACGGTCTCGGCGGGCCCCGCGCTTCCCGTGGCCGACGTCAACCGAGCGTTCCGGGACGTCCCCCGGTCGTCGGAGCAGATCCTGCACCCCGAGAAGTACTGGGGGCCGGGCCGGCGGGACGACCCGCTCGAGGTGGAGATCCCGAAGGCCGCCAGGGCGCTGGGCAGGGGCTGGCGCCGCGAAGGGGGGAACGTGCTCGGCGAGCTGGCGCTGGGCGCGCTCGTCGGCGCCCCGACGCCGGAGGCCGACGTGGCGGCGAGGGAGACGGGAGGCGCATGGACCCACGAGGCGGCCTCGGGCTGGGGCGGAGACCGCTGGGAAGTGTGGTCGAAGGACGGCCTTCGCGTCGCGGTCCTCGTCGCCGTCTGGGACTCGGACCGGGATGCCGAGGAGTTCGCCGCGGCGCTCCCGTCGCGCGAGGGTCTCGCATGGCGGCGCGCGGGGGACCGGGTCGCCGTCGTCGCCGGGAGCGCCGACCGGCCGCTGGGGCCGATCGCGGAGTCGCTCCTGCGCGGAGTGCGGGTGCGCGCGGCGAGACCCCCAAAAACCCGTTGACACCCTTCGGTCCTCGCCGTAGGAAACCGGCGTGCAC
>CAZPWK010000028.1:0-14626 GCA_964590285.1 uncultured Acidobacteriota bacterium
TCGAGGAACCGGCAAGGGCGCGGCCGGACGTCTCGACGGGGGCGGCGTCCGCCTCCGGCTCCTCGGCCGCCTCCGCCGCCTCCTCGCGCTCCCCTCCCGGGGGAACCGGCTGGGGCGAGCGGCTCCTGAGGGCGGTTCCGAAGGTCAGGTCGAGCACCTCATCGATCTCCGTGACGAAACGGAACTCGAGCGCCCGCTGGACCGGCTCGGCCACGTCCACGAGGTCCTTCTCGTTCTTGTCGGGGAGCAGCACGCGCCGGATCCCCGCGGACTTCGCCGCGATCACCTTCTCCTTGATCCCGCCGACGGGCAGCACCTTCCCCCGGAGCGTGATCTCCCCGGTCATCGCGAGGTCGGTCGGGACGGGGAGGCCGGTGAGGAGCGACACGAGGGAGACCGCCAGCGTGACGCCGGCGGACGGGCCGTCCTTCGGGATCGCCCCGGCCGGGACGTGGATGTGGAAGTCGCTGCGGTCGAAGACCTCCTCCTCGATCCGCAGGGCCGCGGCGTTGCTCCGGATCCAGGAGAGGGCGGCGAGCGCCGACTCCCGCATGACGTCCCCGAGGCGGCCCGTGATCGTCACCTTCCCCTTGCCGCGCATCCGGGTCGACTCGACGAACAGGATCTCCCCGCCGACCTGAGTCCAGGCCAGGCCGACGGCCACGCCGCTCCGATCGGACCGCTCCGCGATCTCGCGGAAGAAGCGGACCGGGCCGAGGAGATCGGCGACGTTCTCCGCCGTCGCGACGAACCTCTCGGTGCTCCCCTCGACGACGCGCCGGGCCACCTTCCGGCAGATGTTCGCCACCTCGCGGTCCAGGTTGCGGACGCCCGCCTCGCGCGTGTAGCTGTTGATCAGGGTCCGCACGGCGTCGTCCCCGATCTCGATGTGCTCCAGGTTCAGCCCGTGCTCCTCGAGCTGACGCGGAACGAGGTGCCCGCGCGCGATCTCGACCTTCTCCTCCTCGGTGTAGCCGGGCAGCCGCAGGACCTCCATCCGGTCGCGAAGCGCCGGAGGGATCGTGTCGAGCACGTTCGCCGTCGTGATGAAGAACACCTTGCTCAGGTCGAAGGGAACCTCGAGGTAGTGGTCGGAGAACGCGTTGTTCTGCTCCGGGTCGAGGACCTCGAGGAGAGCCGAGGACGGGTCCCCCCGGAAGTCGGCCCCCACCTTGTCGATCTCGTCGAGCATGAACACCGGGTTCCGGGTGCCCGCCCGCTTGACCCCCTGCACGATCCGCCCCGGGAGCGATCCGATGTACGTTCGGCGGTGGCCTCGGATCTCCGCCTCGTCGCGGATCCCCCCCAGCGAGATGCGGATGAACTTCCGCCCCATCGCGCGGGCGATCGACTTCCCGAGGGACGTCTTGCCGACTCCCGGAGGCCCCGCGAAGCAGAGGATCGGCCCCTTCAGGTCCTTCTTCAGGGCGCGGACGGCGAGGTACTCGAGGATGCGGTCCTTGATCTTCTCGAGGTCGTAGTGATCGTCGTCGAGGATCTTCTTCGCCTCGACGACGTCCAGCTTGTCCTCGGTCTCGACCGACCACGGGAGGGAGACGAGCCAGTCCAGGTAGGTCCGCGAGACGGTGTACTCGGCCGCCTGCGGGGGCATCTTCGTCAGGCGCTCCAGCTCCTTCTCGGCGGCCTTCCGGGGCTCCTCGGGCATCCCGGCGGCCTCGATCTTCTTCCGGAGCTCCTCGACCTCGGCGGTGCGCTCGTCCTCCTCGCCCAGCTCCCTCTGGATCGCCTTCATCTGCTCGCGGAGGTAGTACTGCTTCTGGGTCTTCCCGACCTCGTCCGCCACCTGCGACTGGATCCGGCTGCTGATCTCCTGCAGCTCGAGCTCGCGCGTGACGATCTCGACCAGCTTCTGGACCCGGTCCCGGACGTTGTTCCGCTCGAGGAGGCCGATCTTCTCCTCCACCGAGATGGCGAGCACCGACGCCGCGAGGTCGCTCAGGCGGGCGGGATCGGCGGCTCCGGCGGACAGCACCATCTCTCCCAGGTCGTTCGAGATGCTCGGAGAGGTCTGGACCAGCTGCTGGAACTGGTTCATCAGGCTCCGCACCAGCGCGTCGAACTCGACCCCGGGCTCCGGGACGTCGTCGATCGCGGCGACGGACGCCTTGATGAACGGCTCGGTCGCGACGAACCTCTCGACCCGGATCCTGCGGATCCCCTGGATGATCAGGTTGACGTTGTTCCCGTTCAGCCGGACGATCTTGAGAATCCGCGCGGCCGCCCCCGTCCGGTACATCGCGCCCGGGTCCGGGTCGTCGTCCGCCGGGTTCCTCTGCGAGACGACGCCGATGATCTTCCCCTCCCGGGCCACGTCGTCGAGGAGGTTCAGCGTCTTCCTGCGCCCCACCGAGATCGGCATGATCGCGTGCGGGAACAGGACGCTGTTCCGGAGCGGAAGCACTCCGATCTCGGTCGGGATCACGATTCCTTCCATCATCTTCGCGCCTCTCGCGGGGCCGGGATCGTACGGAGCTCGGCACCAATTCTCGGTCCCGCGCCCCCGCGCTGCAACCCGCGACCGAGGACACGGGCGCCCCGCCGATCCGGCCCGCGGCCGTTCGGGCGGGGCGCCTCCGAGCGGAAACTCACTCCGACTGGATCAGGACCTTCTTGGGCTTCGCCTCCTCGGCCTTCGGGAGCACGATCTCGAGGACCCCGTCCCTGAGCTTCGCGCCGATCTTCGCGGCGTCCACCGTCGTCGGCAGGCTGAAGCTGCGGGTGAACGCCCCGAACTGCCTCTCGAGGCGGAAGGCGCTCCGCTCCTCGACGTCCTCCTCGCGCGTCCTCTGACCCTGCAGCGTGAGGACGCCGTTCTCGACGCGGACGTCGACGTCGCCGGCCTGCACCCCCGGGATCTCCGCCCGGATGACGAGCGCCTCGCCGCGCTCGAAGATGTCCACCGGCGGGATCCACGCCCCGTACCCCTCCTCCGCGCCCCACCGGGCGGGCGGGTCGGACAGCAGCCGGTTCACTCGCTCCTGGATGTTCACGAGATCGCGAAACGGGTCCCAGCGAACGATCGCCATGGTCGTCACCTCCTGTGTCTCTCTTGCCGCCGGCCCGTCGACGTTCCTTCCCGGCGGCGCCGAGGAGTTAAGACCGGACGATCCAGGTGTCAAGGAGGATCGGGACCCGGCGTCACGGCTCGGGGGCGCGGACGGTGAGGACGGGGCACGGGGCCTTCCGGAGGACTCGCTCGGTCGTCGACCCGAAGATCGCGTGGGAGATGAAACCGCGCCCGTGGGTCGCCATGGCCAGGAGCCACGCGCCCCTCGCCGCCGCGAGCCCGGCGATCTCGACGTGGGGAACGCCGCGGAGCACGACGCGATCGATCTCGATCCCCGCTCCCTCGTACGGCCGGGCGAAGCGCTCGAGCTCCTCCTCCGCCCTCCGGACCCGAGAGTCGAGGACCTCCTCCACGGGATAGGCCGTGAACTCGTCCACGAAGGGCGGCAGGCGATCCTCGACGACGTGCAGGAGCGCGATCCGGGAGCCGAACCGGCGCGCGATCTCGAGGGCGGGAGGGAGGGCCCGCCTCGACGTTTCCGAGAAATCGGTCGTGACGACGACGGTCTCGAACGAGTCCACGGCGCACCCCCTTCCCCCGGAGACGCCCGCGGACGGCCGCGGGCTACCCGTAAAGCCGCTCGTGGTGGAGCGCCACGAGATTGTCCGGAACCGGCCGGTAGTCGAGGGGCTCGAGCGAGAACGAGCCCCGCCCCTGCGTCTGGGACCGGAGCGCCGTCAGGTAGCCGAACATCTCGCCGATCGGCACGACCCCGCGGATCACGACGCTCCCCCGCGCGAACCTCGTGTCCTCCACGACGGCGCGGCGCTGGCTGAGCGTCTTCACGACGCCTCCCAGGAAGTCCTCGGGGACCCGGATCTCGAGCCGCCCGTACGGCTCGAGGACCTGGGATCCGGCGGCCCGCAGCGCTTCCCGGAAGGCCATGCTCGTCGCGGAGTTGAGGGCGATCTCGGGCTGCCCCACGTCGGCGAAGGTGGCGTCGAGGAGGGAGACCCGGACCCGCGTCACCGGATACCCGTAGAGCCCCCCTCCCTCGGCCGCGTTCGCGATCGACTCGTAGATCGCCGGAAGGTAGTTCTGGGGGAGCGCCCCCTGCCGGAGCCGGTCGACGACGTCGACCGACTTCTCGGAGTCCGTACGGGGCTCGATGCCGATCTCGACCCGCGCGAACAGGTTCTCCCCCGCGACCTGGCGCCGGTACTCCGCCATGCCCTTCGCGGCCGAGCGCGCCGTCTCGCGGAAGGAGACGCGCGGCTTCCCGTACACGGCGTCCACGCCGAAGTCGCGCGCCATCCGCCCCACGACGACCTCGAGGTGGAGCTCCCCCATGCCGGACAGGAGGGTCTGCCCGGTGTCCGGGTCCACCGACGACCGGAGCGTCGGGTCCTCGCGCTGCATCCGCGCGAGCACCTCCGCGAAGCGCTCCCGGTCCGAGGTCGTCCGCGGCTCGACCGCGACGGAGACGACCGTGTCGGGGAACCGGATCGGCTCGAGCAGGATCGGATCCGACTCGTCGCACAGGCTGTCCCCGGTCGACGTGCGGTGGAGGCCCGCGACCGCGACGATGTCCCCGGCCTCGATCGAATCGACCGGCTCTCCGCGGTCCGCGTGCACGCGCAGGATGCGGCGGAGCCGCTCGCGCTCCCCCGTCCTGGGGTTGAGCGCCCGGTCCCCCGACCGCAGCCGGCCGGAGTACACGCGCAGGTAGTGCAGGTCGGCGGCCCCCCCCGCCACGACCTTGAAGACGAGCGCGGAGAACGGGCCGTCCGCGCGGAGCTCCCGCCTCGCGGGCGAGCCGTCGCTCGGCCGCCGCCCTTCCACGGGCGGGAGATCGAGCGGCGAGGGGAGGTAGGCGCAGACCGCGTCGAGCACCGGCTGGATGCCGACGTTCCTGAGGGCGGCGCCGCACAGCACCGGCACGACCCGGCGCGCGACGACGAGTTCGCGAATCGCCCTCCGGATCTCGTCCGCGGGGATCTCCTCCTCGGCGAGCCAGCGCTCCGCGAGGCCGTCGTGCCTCTCGGCGAGGTCCTCGAGCATCGCGGCGCGCCTTCGCTCCGTCTCGTCCCGGAGCCTCTCGGGGATCGGCCCCGCCGTCACGTCGCGCCCCTGGGTGGCGGGATCGAAGGCGAGGTGGACCCGCTCCACGAGGTCCACCATGCCCGCGAACGACTCGGCGGAGCCGTCCGGCCACTGCAGGGGCACCGCCGGGGCGGCGAGCCGCTCGCGCATGGCGCGCACGCTCCCCTCGAAGTCGGCTCCCACCCGGTCCATCTTGTTGACGAACGCGATCCGCGGCACGCCGTAGCGATCCGCCTGGTGCCACACGGTCTCCGACTGCGGCTCCACCCCCTCGACCCCGTCGAAGATCACCAGGGCGCCGTCGAGGACCCGGAGCGCCCTCTCGACCTCGGCCGTGAAGTCGACGTGCCCCGGCGTGTCGATCAGGTTGATCCGGTGGTCCCTCCAGGTGAACGTCGTTGCGGCGTCGGAGATCGTGATCCCGCGGTCCCGCTCGTCCACCCGGAAGTCCATGACGGCCTCGCCGTCGTGCACCTCGCCGATCCTGTGGCTCTTCCCCGTGTAGAAGAGGAATCGCTCGGTGGTCGTCGTCTTGCCGGCGTCGATGTGGGCGACGATGCCGAGGTTGCGGATGCGTTCGGCCGGAATCGAAGCCATCGGGCGCCCTGCCGCCTCCGCCGGGCCCGCCGCCTCCGCGGCGGCCCGGTCACATCACGTACCCGCCCCGTTCGTCCTCGGGCCCCGCGGAGCCGTCGTCCTCCTCGGGCTCCCGCGCCTGCCGGGCCCGCTCGTCCTCGATCGCCCGCAGGATCTCCTCCTCCTCCGGGATCCTCACGTTGTGGATCGCCCCGAGCAGCAGAAGCCCCTGGCCCACCATCGCCGGGTCCTCCTCGAGCCAGTCCCGGAGCGGGTCGATCAACTCCTCGGTGCCGAAGAGGCTGACCCACTCGGTCGTCGTCCCCGGGCCGATCTCCTCCATGAACCAGTGGAGGTGCTCGGCGACGGCCTCGTAGGCGCTCCGGGTGCCCAGGTCGCAGAGGAGGACCAGGAGGCTGTGCGCGGCGTCCGGGTCGACGGCGTCCGCCTCGATCTTGGCCCGCGTGGGGGGGACGATGGCGTCGCCGAGCATCGAGAGGGCCCTCTCGGCGGCGCCGTAGATGTAGGAGTTCTCGTCCGAGAGGTACTCCATGATCTCCGGGATGAAGTGCACCGCGCGGAGCTCGCCGAGGGTCTCGAGCGCAACGACCTTGGGGAAGAACGGTCCCTGGGCCTCGAGCATCCTGAGGCACCAGTCCTGCGCCTTCCCGGCCCGCTCCTCGTCGCCGCGGCACAGCGCCGCGACCGCCCGCGGGAGGTCCGGCAGAACGAACGCCGTCTCGACCTCGGCGAGGCGGAGGAGCTCGTCGAGGTCCCCCCGCGCCCGCGCGAGGGCGAGCGCGGCGTTCCGGTACCGGGCGACGGCGAAGGCCGCCGACAGCTGGAAGCCGACGACCCACTGCTGGAACTGGTGCCCGAGACGCTCGACGTCGTCGAGCATCGACTGGCTCGCGAAGGCGCCGACCGCGGCCTCGATCCTCGCCGGGAGGTCGTCGTCCGGGTCCCTCGGGATCCTCGCGACCGCGCCCCGCGTCCATTCCGCGATCGCCCTCACGATGTCGCCCAGGTCGCCCGCGCGGAAGCGCTGGGCGATCTGCCGGATGGTCCCCTCGCCCATCGCGGCGAGGATGTCGCAGTCGTACCCCGACTCGACCGCCTTGATCGTCTTCCTCAGCTCGATCCGCCCCGAGGGGCCGGTCCGGAAGCACCACCCGGAGTCGTCGATCTGCAGGCTCTCGAGGAGCGTGCGGAACCCCTCCCCCGCCCGGTGCGCGCCCCGCCACTGGAGCGCCGTGAGGAACCGAGACAGCACGTTCGGGATCTCCTCGGCCGATGCGATCGCGAGCGCGCCGCGGAGCGCCGAGGGCTCGGCGAGGAGCTCCACCTTCTTCTGGAGGAACTCCCGCACGAGCTCCCGGGCGTCCGGGCTCCCCAGGTCCGCCAGCGCCTCGACGATGAGGCCGAGGGCCGGCTCCGTGAGATCCCCTCTCTGGAGCGCCGACGCGCCCAGGTCCACGGTGTTCGGGTACCCGAGCCGGGCGAGGGCCTGGAGGCAGTAGGCCGGCGTGAGGCCCCGGAGCAGCCGGAAGCCCCGTAGCAGCACCGGGTAGTGCTTGGGGCTCCCGTGCTCCCCGAGATGGCGCGCGACCATCGCGGGGGTGGCCTCGTGGTCGTCGAGCACGAACCCCTGGACGGTGTCGGGGCACTCCTCCGGAAAGTGGCGGATCAGGCGGTCGATGGCCCAGTACCGGACCTCGGGGTCCTCGTACTTCGTGTACCGGGCCAGCTCGTCGAAGCTCCAGATCCGGTCCGACATGCACATCCGCTCCCGCCGCGCGCGGGCGCGGCGACCCCGGATTCTACCATTCGCGCCGCGGCCGCTCCGCGAGCCGCCCGTCGCCCCTCGCGAAAACAGGACCGACTTCGTCCTCGATCCTCGGGGACCCCGGCCGGGACCGCTCGCCCCCGTTCCGCTCGACTCCGCGGCTCGGATGGCGTAACCTTCCCCGCGGCGCGGGGCGGCGGCGCACATGCGCGGGGCGCTCTGATCCCGGGAGATCGCGGAGCATGGAGACGGGGAACGCCCGCTTTCGTTACGAGATGAGCGGCGTCCGCCAGGGCTGGGTGGTCGTCGAGCACGAGATCCGCACGATGGCCAAGCGCGCCTACTTCTCCGCGGGGCCGGCGTCCCCGGTCGAGGAGTACCGCGAGGGGAAGGACGTCTGGACGCCCGCGGAGGTGGCCCAGTCGTTCCGCTTCGACCTCCGCGACAACGAGACGGGCGAGACGATCCCGTTCGACGAGCTTCTCGGACTCGCGTTCTGGGGCAGCTGCCCGAAGTCGAGCGCGATCTGGGATCTCGGAGACGTCGCCCAGGAGCAGCGGATCTCCGTCTACGTCGCGGTGACCTTCGGAGGGGGCGACGTCCCGGCCCGGAGCCTCGCCCCGGAGAAGCTCCGCGCGCTGAACCGCTACTTCAACGAGAGGCTCCGGGACCCCGGCAAGAAGATCCTCATCCTGCCGGACCTGTTCGGCCTGTACCGGGAGTTCTCGCACGGCCACATCATGGTGGATCTCGGCCTGACGGCGATGCAGTGAGGCGGGGGCGAAGGAGGGCAGCGCGCCGATGACGATCCAGGAGATCGCGGAGAAGCTCCGGCTGCAACCGTTGACCAAGCTCGCGGAGCGGACGGTCACCGGAGTCTACATCTCGGACATGGTCAGCGACGTCATCGCCAACGCCAAGTCCGGCAACATCCTCGTCACGGTCCAGGTCCACAACAACGTCGTGGCGGCGGCGAACCTCGTCGACGTCGCGGCGATCGTCGTGACGCGGGGGCGGAAGCCGGCCGAGGACACGTTGCAGCTCGCGGAGAAGGCGGGGATCCCGGTCTTCTGCACCGAGCTGAACAGCTGGCAGATCGCGAGCCACCTCTACGAAGCCGGCATCCGCTGACCCGGGCGTCGAGGCGTGCGCGTCGGGTCCCCCATGCGGCTCTCCGAGATCCGCGACCTTCTCGCCTGCGACGTGCTCTGCGGGGAGGACCGGCTCGACCTCGAGGTCGGCGAGTGCTTCGCCGCCGACCTCATGAGCGACGTGCTGGCCTACTGCAAGCCGAACGTGCTGCTCGTCACCGGCCTGACGGGGGTGCAATCGGTGCACACGGCCGACGTGGCCGAGCTGGCCGCCGTCGTGTACGTCCACCGGAAGCGGCCGGCCGGGCACGTCCTGGACATCGCGAGAGAGAAGAGGATCCCGCTCCTGTCGACCCCGCACGCACTCTACGAGGCCTGCGGGATCCTGCGCGCGCGCGGGGTCCCCGGCGGGTCGAGGACCCGATGACGCGCGGGGCGCCTCCGGGGGACGACGCCCGAGGAGCGGCCGGCGAGGTCCTGTACCGCGAGACGTTCCGGATCGCGGGGGGGGACTACGAGCACGGGGGAGAGGTCGCGGCCCGGGTGAAGGCGATCCTGAAGGAGCTGGGGATCGACCCGGCCGCCGTCCGCAGGCTGAGCATCGCGAACTTCGAGGCCGAGATGAACGTGATCATGTACGCGAGCGAGGCCGAGCTCGTCCTCGAGGTCGCGGGCGGCGAGATCCGAGTCCGGGTCGCGGACCGCGGGCCCGGGATTCCCGACGTCGACCAGGCGATGCAGGAGGGGTACTCGACCGCGACGGCAGAGATGCGGGCGCGGGGGTTCGGCGCGGGGATGGGCCTCCCGAACATGCGGCGCAACGCGGACCGCTTCGAGATCGAGTCGGTCGTCGGCGAGGGAACGACGCTCCGGTACGCGGTCCGGACCGGCTGAGGGCGGGCGATGAGCGAGATCCGCCACTCGATCCTGTTCGACGGGAAGCGATGCGTCGCCTGCGTCGCCTGCACGAAGGCCTGCCCGTCGCGCGCGATCCGCGTGCGCGGCGGCCGCGTGCACGTGAACCCGGATCTCTGCATCGACTGCGGGGAGTGCATCCGCGCCTGCCCCCACGACGCCATGAGCGCGCGGACGTCCTCGCCGTCCGACCTCAAGCGGTTCCGTCACACGGTGGCGATCCCCTCGACGACGCTGTTCACGCAGTTCGGCGGCGAGGTCCACCCGTCCCGGGTCCTCCACGCGCTGACCCGGATCGGCTTCGACTCCTTCTACGACATGTCGTGGATGTGCGAGATGGTCGGCCAGGCCCTCGACGCGTATCTCTCCGAGTGCAAGGACCCCTGGCCGAAGATCTCGGTCAGTTGCCCCGCGGTGATCCGGCTGATCCAGATCCGCTACCCGGACCTGCTCCCGCACCTGGCGCCGATCGAGTCGCCGAGGGAGCTGACCGCGAAGCTCATCCGGAGGCGGCTCGCCCAGGAGAGGGGCTTCCGGCCCGAGGAGATCGGGATCTTCTACATCACCCCCTGCTCGGCGATCATGCACTCGATCGTCTATCCGGTGGGGCTCGAGGAGTCGTACCTCGACGGGGCGTTCTCCGTCGCCGAGGTCTACGGGCCGCTCCGGATGGCGCTCGAGGAGATGGGATCCGCCTCCTCGCCCTCCGCCACCGGCCTGAGCCCGAGGGGGCTCGGCTGGGCGGCCGCGGGGGGCGAGAGCGCGATGATGCGCAACGCGAACACCCTGACCGTGAACGGGGTCGCGGAGATCACGCACGTCTTCGACCGGATCGAGGCCGGGAAGTTCCGGAGCGTCGACTACATCGAGGCGTACATCTGCCCCGAGGGCTGCGTCAGCGGCCCGCTCCTCGTCGAGGGCTGGTGGAGGGCCAAGCGGAACCTGCGGGAGGTGATCTCCCGGCTCGGACGCCAGGCCTCCATCCAGGAGGAGAAGACGCGGATGCTCTTCCGGGAGCACTTCTTCGATCTCGAGGAGGAGGTCAAGGCCCGCGCGCTCAAGCCGATCGCCCGCGACCTCAAGCAGGCGATCCTGAGGAAGCGGGAGAAGGAGGGGCTCCTCGCGCTCTTTCCCGGGAAGAACTGCGCGGCGTGCGGGGCGCCCGACTGCGCCACGCTCGCGGAGGACATCCTGGAGGGGAGCGCGGTCCCCGAGGACTGCGTGTTCGTGAAGCTCGACCGGCTCTCCGGCACGCAGCCCGCCGGCGGCGGGAAGGCGCGAGGCGATTCGCGGGCGAAGGCGCGCCCTGGGCCGCGAGGCGCGGAAGGCCCGACGGGGGAACCATGAGCAAGGACATGCTGGTGCTGGAGGTGACCTGCCCGAACTGCGGCGATCTCCTCACGGAGGGGCGCCGGGTGCATCTCGCGGCGTACGTCAAGGACACGCACCAGGACGGCGAGATCTTCCTGAGCGCGGTCTTCGGAGACCACTCGATCGAGACCGACCTCGAGGTCCCGGAGGGCTCGGTCGCGGAATTCCGCTGCCCGACCTGCGACGTCGGCCTGATGCTCAACATCCCGTGCAAGCTGTGCGGGGCGACGATGGCCTCCCTCAATCTCGCGACCGGCGGCTACCTGGAGTTCTGCTCCCGGCGCGGGTGCGAGGGACACGCCCTCGGAGGATTCGGCGACATCGACCAGATGATCGGCCTCGTCAACCGGATGATGAAGACGCCCCATGACTGACCGGGAGCCGCCCATGGACTCGACGCGAGCGTACGACTTCAAGCACCTGCACTACGTCGGCCAGGAGGGGCGCCTGATCCCCCTCCTCCAGCGGGCCCAGGCCGAGGACGGATACCTGACGCGGGAGAGGCTCCTCAGGATCCGCGACGAGACCGGGATCCCGCTGACGCAGATCTACGGCGTGGCCACCTTCTACGCGCAGTTCCGGTTCAAGCCGGTCGGAAAGAACCTGCTCCGGGTCTGCCACGGCACGGCCTGCCACGTGAGCGGCGCCAAGGAGCTCACCGAGGAGATCGAGGAGCAGCTCGGGGTCGCGAACGGGGAGACGACGAAGGACGGCCTCTTCACGATGGAGACCGTCTCCTGCCTCGGCTGCTGCAGCCTCGCCCCGGTGATCATGATCAACGAGACGACCCACGGGAACCTGACTCCGGCCGGGGTCAAGAAGGTCCTCAGGAAGTACCGGGACGGGGAGAAGAAATGACCAGGGTGATCGTCGGCCTCGGGACCTGCGGGATCGCCGCCGGCGCCGAGGACACCTACCGGCGCCTCGCCGAGAGGATGCCCGAGGGGACGCCGGGGGCCTCGCTGGGGCGAACCGGCTGCATCGGGATGTGCTACCAGGAGCCGCTCGTCGAGGTGCGCGACGGAAACGGCGGGCGGTACCTGTACGGCAAGGTCACGCCGGACCGGGCCGAGCGGATCGTCGAGGAGCACGTCGGCGCCGGGAAGCCGATCCCGGACTGGCTGGTCTGGTCGGACTCGGGCGCGGGGGCGGAGGCGGACTTCCTCGGGAAGCAGACGCGCATCGCGCTCCGCAACTGCGGGCACATCGACCCCGAGGTCCTCGACGACTACGTCGCGGCCGGCGGCTACGAGGCGCTGCGGAAGGTCCTCGAGGAGAACGACCCCGACGGGCTGATCGGGAAGATCGTGGACTCCGGCCTCAGGGGCCGGGGCGGCGCCGGGTTCCTGACCGGCCTCAAGTGGCGCTTCACGCGGCTCGCGCAGGGAAAGCGCAAGTTCGTGATCTGCAACGCCGACGAGGGGGACCCGGGCGCCTTCATGGACCGCTCGGTCCTCGAGGGAGACCCCCACTCGGTCCTCGAGGGGATGGCGATCGCGGCGCACGCGATCGGCGCCGCGGAGGGGTACATCTACGTCCGCGCGGAGTACCCGCTCGCGATCCGCCGCCTGAACGTCGCCATCGCTCAGGCGGAGGAGCGAGGTTTCCTCGGAGACGGGATCCTCGGGAGCGGGTTCTCCCTCCACGTGAAGCTCAAGGAGGGGGCGGGGGCCTTCGTGTGCGGCGAGGAGACCGCGCTCATCGCCTCGGTCGAGGGGCGGCGCGGCATGCCCCGAGTCCGGCCTCCCTTCCCCGCCGTGAAGGGGCTCTGGGACTCCCCCACGAACATCAACAACGTCGAGACGTTCGCGAACGTGCCGTGGATCGTGATCCGTGGGCCCGCGGCCTTCGCCGCGCTCGGCACGGCGAACAGCAAGGGAACGAAGGTCTTCGCCATGGCGGGCAAGATCCGCCGGGGCGGCCTCGTCGAGGTCCCGATGGGGATCTCCATCAAGGACATCGTGTTCGACGTGTGCGGCGGGATCAAGGAGGGACGGAAGTTCAAGGCCGTCCAGATGGGCGGCCCGTCCGGAGGCTGCATCCCCGCCGAGCTCCAGGACACGGTGATCGACTACGAGTCGATCAACCGGACCGGGGCGATCATGGGTTCCGGAGGGCTCGTGGTGATGGACGACACCACGTGCATGGTCGAGGTCGCCCGCTTCTTCCTCGACTTCACGCAGCGCGAGTCCTGCGGCAAGTGCACCTTCTGCCGGATCGGCAGCAAGCGGATGCTCGAGGTCCTCACGAGGATCACGGAGGGCGAGGGCCGGGAGGGGGACATCGAGCTCCTCGAGGACCTCGCGGCGCGAACCAAGAACACGTCGCTGTGCGGGCTCGGCCAGACGGCGCCGAACCCGGTGCTCACGACGCTCAAGTACTTCCGGTCGGAGTACGAGGCGCACATCCACAATCGCAAGTGCCCGGCGCACCGCTGCGCAAAGCTCCTGACCTACTCGATCACGGACGACTGCACGGGGTGCACGCTCTGCGTCAAGGCCTGCCCCACGGCCGCGATCGCCGGGGAGAAGCTCCATAGGCACGAGATCGACGTCGCGAAGTGCATCGCGTGCGGCGCCTGTTTCAAGGTCTGCCGGGCCGGCGCGGTCTCGAGGGACTGAATCCATGGCTCTGGTGAAGCTCGAAATCGACGGGAAGCGGATCATCGCGGACCCGAACCGCACGATCCTCGCGGTGGCCCGCGAGAACGGCATCTCGGACATCCCCACCCTCTGCCACGACGGCCAGCTCGAGCCTTTCGCCTCGTGCTTCCTGTGCGTCGTGAAGGTACGGGGGGCGAGGACGCTCCTCCCCGCCTGCGCCACGAAGGTCGCCGCGGGCATGGTCGTGGTGACGAACGACGACGAGGTCCGCCGGTCCCGGAAGGCGGCCCTCGAGCTGCTCCTGTCGAACCACTACGCCGACTGCGTCGGACCCTGCCAGCTCGAGTGCCCCGCGGCGGTGGACATCCAGGGGTACGTCGCCCTGGCGGCCCTGGGAAAGTACCGGGACGCGGTGCGGCTCATCAAGGAGAAGAACCCGCTCCCCTCGGTGTGCGGCCGGGTCTGCACCCGTCCCTGCGAGGTCAAGGGCTGCCGCCGGAACCTCCTCGACGAGGCGGTGGGGATCGACTGGATCAAGCGCTACGTCACCGACCTCGACCTCGGGAGCGGCGACGCCTGGAAGCCGGAGCTGGCGCCCCCGAACGG
Source organism: uncultured Acidobacteriota bacterium (assembly GCA_964590285.1). Lineage (GTDB taxonomy): Bacteria > Acidobacteriota > Polarisedimenticolia > Polarisedimenticolales > JAIQFR01 > CALMJU01. The sequence continues at coordinate 14,080 of CAZPWK010000028.1, forward strand.
CAGGAAGGTCGCCGTCGTCGGCGCGGGCCCCGCCGGGTTGTCCTGCGCCTACTTCCTCGCGATCCGGGGATACGAGGTCGAGATCTTCGAGGCGCTTCCCGAGGCGGGAGGGATGCTGCGATACGGCATCCCCGAGTACCGGCTGCCGAAGGCGGTTCTCGACCTCGAGATCGACCAGATCCTGAGCCTCGGGGTGAGGCTCCGCACGAACGCGGAGCTCGGGCGGGACTTCACAGTCACGAGCCTGAAGCGAGACGGCTTCGGCGCGATCTTCCTCGGCCTCGGCGCCTGGGCGAGCTCGGAGATGCGGGTCAAGGGCGAGAACTCGCCCGGCGTGCTCTCCGGGATCGAGTTCCTGAAGAACTTCGGCCTGAGGCGCAAGATCGACATCTGGGGCCGGGTGCTCGTGGTCGGAGGAGGGAACACCGCGATCGACTGCGCCCGGACGGCGCTCCGGCTCGGCGTCGGGGAGGTCCGCCTCCTCTACCGCCGGACGCGGAACGAGATGCCCGCGAACGCCGCGGAGATCCACGAGGCCGAGCAGGAG
>CAZPWK010000028.1:14726-17342 GCA_964590285.1 uncultured Acidobacteriota bacterium
GACGCGGAACGAGATGCCCGCGAACGCCGCGGAGATCCACGAGGCCGAGCAGGAGGGGGTCCGCATGGACTTCCTCGTGGCCCCGGTCCGCGTGATCGCGGCGGGGGACAAGGTCACGGCGCTCGAGTGCCTGCGCATGGAGCTCGGCGAGCCGGACGCGAGCGGCCGCAGGAGCCCGAAGCCGGTCCGCGGCTCCGAGTTCACGCTCGACTGCGACTTCGTGATCTCGGCGATCGGACAGGCCACCCTGGTCCCCCGGCTCGTGGACGGGCGGGTCCCGGACTTCCTCCCCGCCGGCGAGGTGCTGAACCTCACCCGCTGGCAGACGATCCAGGCCCGGGAGGGGACCGGCGAGACGAGCGTCGAGGGGGTGTTCTCGGGAGGCGACGTCGTCACCGGGGCCGCGACCGCGATCGAGGCGATCGCCGCGGGCCGCAAGGCGGCCCACGCGATCGACGCGTATCTCCGCGGCGAGGGGGCCAGGCCCGAGCCCCGGGAGTTCTTCAGCCGGAAGGACTCCTTCCAGAAGGTCGACGTCGAGGACCTGAGGAGCCGGGAGTCGTCGCCGAGACGGCCGATGCCTCTCCTCTCGATCGAGGACCGGGTCAAGAGCTTCGTCGAGGTGGAGCTCGGGTACACGCAGGAGGATCTCGAGATCGAGGCGCGCCGGTGTCTCGAGTGCGGCTGCACCGCCCTGTTCGACTGCGACCTCCGCCGGTACGCGACCGAGTACGGCGTGGACATCGCGCGGTTCCTCGGCGAGGCCCGGGAGTACCGGGTCGACCGGAGCCACCCGCTCATCGAGCTCGATCCGAACAAGTGCATCCTCTGCGGGCGCTGCGTCCGGATCTGCTCGGAGGTGGTGGGCGCGGCCGCCTTCGGGTACCTGGAGCGCGGGTTCCGCACGACGGTGAAGCCCGCCCTCGGCGGGTCGCTCCTCGACACGGACTGCGTGACCTGCGGGATGTGCGTCGGCACCTGTCCGACCGGCGCGATCGCGGAGAAGTCCTCCCTCGCGAAGCCCGGCCCCTGGAGGACCTCCCGGGTGCCCTCCGTCTGCCCCTACTGCGGGGTCGGCTGCCGGCTCGATTACGAGGCGCACGGCGAGACGCTGGTGACGGTCGCTCGAAGCGAGGACGACACCGCGCTGTTCGGCAAGCACTGCAAGAAGGGGCGGTTCGGATACCGGCACGCGCACGCCCCCGACCGGCTCGCCGGGGCCCGCGTCCGCACCGGGCGCGCGCTCCAGGAGACGCCGATCGCGGGGGCGATCGACTACGCGGCGATGCGCCTCAAGGAGCTGACCCGGCGCTGCTCCGGCCCGGAGATGCTCGTCCTCGTGTCGCCGAGGCTCACGAACGAGGAGGTCTATCTCGCTCAGAAGCTCGCCCGCGTCGCCCTGAAGACGCACAACGTCGCCACCGCCGCGCATCTCCTCAACCCGGGCCTGGCCTGTCCCGACGTCGTCTCGACCGCGACCTACGCCGAGATCGCCGACGCGCAGGCCCTCCTCCTCGTCCAGTCGGACCTCTCCGAGGAGCACTTCGTCGCGGACCTCCTGGTCAAGCAGGCGATCCGCAAGGGCGGCCGCCTCCTGTACGTCCACCCCGAGGAGAACGGACTGTCGCGCCTGGCGGACGTGTTCCTCCGCTGCCGCCCGGGGACCGAGCCCCTCGTGGCGCTCGGGATCCTGCGGGCGGCTCTCGAGCACCGGGGCGGGCCGATCCCGGCGTTCCCGGGGCTCGGGGACGCGCTCGGCGAGCTCCGCGGCGAGGCCCTCAGGGAGCGGACCGGCGTCGATCCCGCGCTCGTCGGCCGGGCCGCCGAGATCCTGGAGAAGAGCATCCTCAAGGCCGCGATCCTCAACAAGGACCATCGCGGCGTCCGCGCGGTCGGGGACGAGCGGTGGCTCGCGGCGGCGGCGCGCGGGCTCGGGTGCTCCCTCCTCTGCCTCCACGAGAAGGCGAACATGCAGGGGCTCCTCGACATGGGTGCGAGCCCCGGCTGGTATCCGGGCTACCTCCCGGCGGCCGACGAGGCGGTCGTGGAGGAGCTCGAGAAGGAGTGGTGCGTCGCCCTCCGGGACCTCGACGCCCGGCCGGTCGACGTCGCCGCCCTGCTCCGGGACAAGAAGATCCGTGTCGCGGTCGTCCTCGGGGAGGACCCGTTCGGCGACCCCGACGCGCCGGCGGAGCTGCTCGAGGGGCTCCTCGCCGCCGATCTTCTCGTGGTCGGCGACCTCTTCTTCACCGAGACGGCGAAGATGGCGCACGTCGTGCTGCCGCTCTCCGCCCCCGCGGAGACGAGCGGGACCTACACGAACTCCGAGCGCAGGGTCCAGCGGCTGCGCCGCGTGGTGCCGCCTCCCGCGGGCCTCGAGACCTGGGAGATCCTCGTCGGGATCGGCGCCCGGATGGGCTACCGGTTCAAGATGAAGTACGCGAGCATCGGCGAGGTCTTCGACGAGATCCGCCGGGTCGCGCCGATCTACGCTCCCGTGGATCCCGACGACGGCGCGGGCGGCGTCTGGGCCCTCGCGGGCTTCCGGCTCGCCGCGAGGGAGCCGGCCCCCCTGGCCCCCGCGGCCCCTCCGAGACGGACCCTGCCCCTCGACCG
>CAZPWK010000029.1:0-17166 GCA_964590285.1 uncultured Acidobacteriota bacterium
CGGAGGAGGCTCTCGAGGCGATCGAGGGCTACCTCGCGGGCGTGCGGGAGGTTTGACCGTGGGAGGGAGGACCGGGACGACCGCATCCGAAGGGACGGCCCCCGCGGCGCACGCGAAGGGGGTCCTGCGCGACTACGTCGAGACGATCCTCGTCTGCGTCATCTTCGTCGTCTTCTCGCGCGCCTTCGCGTTCCAGCAGTCGAAGATCCCGAGCGGCTCCATGGAGAACACGCTGCTCGTCGGCGACTACATCATGGTCAACCGCTTCGTCTACGCGCCGACGTCGTTCGCGTGGGAGAGGACCCTCCTCCCGGTGCGCGACGTGCAGCGGGGGGACGTGGTCGTCTTCAAGTATCCCGACTCCCCGGAGATCGACTACATCAAACGGATCGTCGCCCTGCCCGGAGACACCGTCGAGATGCGGCAGGGATTCCTCTACGTCAACGGGAACCGCCAGGAGGAGCCGTACGTGGAGGACGAGTTCCGCCCGGCGGAGTCCTTCGCCCCGAGGCAGGTTCCCGACGACCACTACTTCGCCATGGGCGACCACCGGAACCGCTCGGCCGACAGCCGGATCTGGGGGTTCGTGCCCCGCGCCCTCCTCAAGGGGCGGGCGCTCTTCGTCTGGTGGTCCTACGAGGAGTCCTCGGCGGAGGCGAATCCCCAGCGGCTGCTCGACAGCGTCAGGTCGATCGCCGGGAAGCTCGCCCACTTCGTGACGCGCTCGCGCTGGGACCGCTGCTTCCGGGCGATCCGCTGAGCCCGCGGGGGCCCTCCCCGACCGGCACGAGACGGGTCTCCGCGCGCTCCCTCTGCACCGTGTGGCCGAGGAATCGCGCGTCGTCCGCGGCCGGATGGTCGGCCCGGTAGTGCGCGCCGCGGCTCTCCTCCCGCGCGAGCGCCGCATCCGCGATGACGCGGGCCACGATCCAGCGATTCCTCGCCTCGATCCCCTCGCGGCTCCCCTCCGGCGCCAGACAGGCGCCCGCCAGCGCGTCGAGGTCGCGGGCCGCTCCCGCCAGGGTCTCGCCGTCCCGGACGATCCCGAGGCGGTCCCAGGCGAGATCCTCGACCCGGCGGGAGACCTCGGCCGCCACCTCCCGCGACACGACGGGGAGCGGCTCCGACGGCCCTCCCGGGAAGGCCTCGCCGCGCCGGTCGGCGCGCATCGCATTCCCGACGCGAGCCCCGAACACGAGCCCCTCGAGCAGCGAGTTGCTCGCCAGGCGGTTCGCGCCGTGCACTCCCGTGCAGGCCGTCTCTCCCGCGGCGTAGAGGCCGGGCACGCTCGACCGGCCGTCGAGATCGGTGCGCACGCCGCCCATGAAGTAGTGCGCGGCCGGCACGACCGGGATCGGGTCGCGAGTGAAGTCGATCCCGAATCGCCGGCACAGCGCGTCGATCCCGGGGAAGCGCGCCCGCAGGAAGGCCGGGTCGAGGCGGTTCGCGTGCAGGAGGACGTGCTTCTCCCCCGAGCGCGCGAGCTCGAGCACGATCCCGCGGCTGACGACGTCGCGGGGGGCGAGCTCGGCGTCGGGGTGGCACTCCTTCATGAATCGCCGCCCGGCCGCGTCGGTGAGGATCCCGCCCTCCCCCCGGAGCGCCTCGGTCAGGAGCCAGCGCGGCTCGCCCGGGACGAAGAGGGTCGTGGGATGGAACTGGACGAACTCCATGTCCATCAGCTCGGCCCCGGCCAGCCACGCCATCGCCAGGCCGTCGCCCGTCGCCTGCGGGGGGTTCGTGTTCTCCCGGTACACCCGGCAGGCGCCCCCCGCGGCGAGGAGGACGGCCCGGGCCTCGACGAGCCGAGTCGTCCCTTCGCGCTCGTCGAGGAAGAAGACCCCCCGGCACGCCCCGTCCGGCGCCCACAGGTCCCGCGCGACGCAAGCCCCCGCGACGGTGAGGCGCCGGCAGGTCGAGGCCTTGGCGAGCAGCGCCCGGACGATCTCCCGCCCGGTCGCGTCTCCCCCGGCGTGGAGCACGCGGCGAGCGCTGTGGGCCGCCTCGAGCGTGAACGCGAGGCGGACGCCCTGCCGGTCGAACTCGGCGCCCCACTCGATCAGCTCGAGGATCCGTCCGGGGCCGTCCTCGACCAGCACCCTCGCCGCGGAGGGCTCCGAGAGGCCGGCCCCCGCGCGCAGCGTGTCCTCGTAGTGGAGCGCGATCTCGTCGTCGTCGGAGAGGGCGACGGCGACCCCGCCCTGGGCCCGGTCGCTCGTCGAGTCCGACGGCGCGTCCTTCGTCAGGACCAGCACGTCCGCCCCCGCGTCCACCAGCGAGATCGCCGCGCGGAGCCCGGCGACGCCGCTCCCGACGACGACGAAGTCCGTACGCTCGGGCACTCGGCGAGGCACGCTCGGCCCTCTCGAAGCACCGCGGGAAGGAAGGCGGGGCGCGATTGTAGCGCAGTCCGCGGGTACAATGCCCGGCGTCCGGCGCCGGAGCTATATTGACGCCGGATCCGTGGGGGAGGGAGACGTGTCCGATCGAGAACGGGACTCCGGCGCCGCCCGCGACGAGGCCGGCCCGGGACGAGGCGCAGCCGGCGGGATCGCGACCGGGGTCCTGCTCGGCACCGTCGCCTGCGTCCTCGTGGCGGGGCTCGCGCTGCGCACGACTCCGCCCCGGAGCCAGCCGCGTCCCGGCGGGGACGCGCCGTCGGTCCCGGTTCCGCCCCGGCCCGCGGCACGCCCTCCCCTCGAGAGGCCGGCGCCGGCCGCCCGTCCCTCGCCGGCCCCGCCGGCTCCCGCGGCCGCGGACGACGACGATCTCCGCCGGAGGGCGACGCAGGACGGCGCGCGGCTTGGGCGGTCCTCGGGAGAGTTCACCGCGCAGGTCCTCCTCGCCTGCTCTCCGGAGAACGTGCGCCGCCTCCTGCGCGGCGCGGGCGCCGGGCCGCTCTACCTGCTCCGGGCGCCCGAGAGGGGCGAGGGCTGCTACCGGATCTGCTGGGGCTCCTACGCGACCGCCCGACAGGCGGCCGCGGCCGCGGACCTCCCCGGGCCGCTCCGCCCCTCCGCCGGGAGCCCCGTCCCGAAGAGAATCGCCGAGGTCGTCCGATGAGGGGTGTCCCGCCCGGCCGCGTCGCGGCGGCCGCCCTCGTCCTGGCGGCGGCCGTGGCGGCGGTCGCGGCCCCCGCTCCCCCGCCCGCCCCCTTCCCCTCGTCCGGAGCGCGAGAGCGGGAGGAGCGGGCCGCGGCGAAGATCGAAAAGGGGGCGGCCGCGCTCCGGGCGAGCGACTTCGAGACCGCGGCCTCCTTCTTCCGCGCGGCCCTCGACCTCTCCCCTTCCTCGAGCGACGCCCGTGTCGGCCTGGCCCTGGCGGAGATCCGCCTCGGCCGGGACGAGTCCGCGCTCACGGTCGTCCTGGATGGCCTCGCGGCGGAGCCGGCCCACGCCGGCCTGCGGGAGATCCACGGAGACCTGAGGAACCGGCAGGAGGACGTGGAAGGGGCCCTCGGCGCGTGGAGCGAGGCCTTCCGGCTCGCGCCGAGCGACCGGCTTCGGGAGAAGATCGTCAAGGCCGAGCGGGAGCTCCACGCCGGCCGCGGATACACGTTCTCGGCCACGCCCCACTTCAACCTCCGCCACGACGGGGCTCTCGACCCCGAGCTGGCGGAGGAGATCGCGGGCTGGCTCGAGGAGCGCTACCGCGATCTCGCCGACGCGTTCCGTCACGGCGTGCCCCAGCCGGTGACCGTGCTCCTCTATCCCGACCGCGAGTTTCGCGACGTGACGCAGGCCTCGGAGAGGGTCGCCGGCGTCTACGACGGGAAGGTGCGAGTCCCCCTCGGCGGAATCCGGCATCTCGATCCCAGGGCCCGGGCGGTCCTGACCCACGAGCTGACCCACGCCGTCGTCCACTCGAAGACCCGCGGCAACTGCCCGCGCTGGCTCCACGAGGGGCTGGCCCAGAAGTTCGAGGGCCGGACGATCGGGAGCGCGGAGCGGGAGGACATCGCGGCCCTTCTCGCGGGCGGCGACCCGGCGGCCTGGGCGCTCCGCGAGGACCTCTCCTACCCGGCCGCCCTCGCCTTCGTGACGTTCCTGGAGCGCGAGCGCGGCTTCGGCGCCCTGGTGAACGCGCTCGAGCGGCTCGGCGAGGGGGACGACCCGGACGCGGCGCTCCGTTTCGCGTTCAGCGCCGACCTCCGCGAGCTCTGCCGCCGCTTCGCGGCCGATCTCCCCTCCGAGGCGCGGCGATGACGGAGGCCGGGCGGCCGTCCGCGGACCTCGCGGGCGTGCTCTCCCGGGCCGCCTCCGAGCGCAAGTCCGGGATCGTCTCCGCCTCGCGCGGCAAGCTCAAACGGCTGTTCTGCCTCGAGGGCGGCTGGCTGACGTTCGCGACCTCGAACCTGCTCGAGGAGCAGTTCACGGAGGTCCTCGTCCGCTCCGGCGACCTCGCGCCGTCCGACCGGATCGAGGCCGACCGCGAGGCGAGGAGCCGGAGGACGACGGTCTCCGCGGTCGTCCTCGATCGGAACCTCGCGACGCCCGAGGCGATGCGGGGCGCCATGCGCAGGCACGTCGAGACCCTCCTCTCGTCGTGCCTCGAGTGGCCGGACGGCAAGATCGAGTTCGAGACGGGGCGGCCGAACCTCGCGGGGGAGACGACCGTCCGCATCTCCCCGATCGCGGCGATCCTCTCGCACGCCAAGCGCTATCCGTCCTCCCTCGACACGGTGCGGGCGCGCGTCGGCCGCCCCGACGTCTGCCCGGTCGCCCTCCCCTCCTCGTCGAGGATCCGGAAATCGCTCGACCTCGACGAGGCGACGCGCGACGTCCTGGACCGCGCCGACGGATCCCGTTCGATCGCCGAGATCGCCTTCTCCTCTCCCGCGGGCGAGGAGAAGGCGCTGCGCGCGATCTACGGCCTCCTCCTCGCGGGGCTCGTCGCGGCGGGAGGAAGCCGCGCCGGGGCCGCCGGAGAGATCGCGGCCGACGCCCCCCTGACGCGCGAGGAGGTCGAGTCCCGGCTCGCGGTCGCCCTCGACGCCGACTACTACGGGGTGCTCGGGCTCGCCCCGGGGGTCCCGCGCGACCGGATCCGCGAGGCGTACTACGCGATCGCCCGCCGGTACCATCCCGACCGGTTCCGCTCCGGTCCGCTCCGGGACCTCTTCGCCCGCGTCGAGCGGTACTTCACGAAGGTCACGGAGGCGTACAACACGCTGGGGAGCCCCGAGCGGAGGGCCGAGTACGACCAGCAGGCGGCCGCCGCGACGACCGACCGGCAGGCGGCCTCGCGCGGGGCTTCCGACCAGGCGCACATCGCGAGGCAGAACTACCTGCGCGGAAAGCAGCTCGCCGACCGGAAGCGCTACGCCGAGGCGCTGACGTTCCTGGAGAACGCCGTCCGCCTCGACGACGGCGTCGCGGCGCACCACCTGGAGTTCGGCATCGCCCTCGCGCGGATGGCGCGCCGGCGCGAGGAGGCGGAGCGCCACCTGATCGCCGCAGTCCAGATCGATCCCTCGCTGACCGCCGCCTACCTCGCCCTCGCGCACCTCTGCCGGAGGATGGGGCGGAAGGCCGACGCCTCGAGCCTGTTCCGCGAGGCGCTCCGCTGGGACCCCTCGAACGAGGAGGCCGCCGCCGCGCTCGCGGAGATCGGCGACGTCGCCCCGGAGCCCGGGGGGGGAATCCTCCGCGGGATCTTCCGGGACTGACGGAGGCGCCGTGCCGAGGGTCGTGGACGGCGACAACCTGCTCGGGTCCTGGCCCGGGCGCGACCGCTCCGACGAGGAGCGGCTCCTCCTCGCGAGGGAGATCTCGCGCCTGGCCCTCCGCGAGCGGCGGGAGATCCTCGTCGTCTTCGACGGCTCCGCCCCGCCCGGAGTCCGGTCCGGGCCCGGCGTCGCGTTCGCGGGACCGGGCCGCGAGGCCGACGACCTGATCGTCGCCCGGGTCCGCTCGGAAACCGACCGCCGCGGGCTCACGGTCGTCACCAACGATCGGGCGCTGGCCGACCGGTGCCGCAACCTGGGCGCGCGGGTCGAGCGCTGCGACGTTTTCCGCGAGCGCCTCCTGGCCGGGGTCGCTCCGGAGAAGCCCTCGGAGTCCGAAGAGATCGAGTACTGGAAGAAGGTGTTCCGCGACCCCTGAGGGCCGTTCAGCGCACCTCGACGACCGTCGCCCCGTCCCCCCCCTCGCGAGGCCCGCCGGGCCGGTGCGAGGCGACGTGGGCGTGGCTCGCGAGGAACCGGCGGACCGCCGCGCGCAGCCTTCCCGTCCCGTGCCCGTGGACGATCCGCACCTCACGCCGCCCCCCGACCGCCGCCCGGTCGAGGAACCGGTCGATCTCCGGAAGCGCCTCGTCCACCGTCTTCCCGATGACGACGATCTCGAGCGGCACGTCGTCGTCGAGGCCGGGCCCCGGGGCCGAGCCGGCCGGCCGGCGCGCGACTCCCGGCCGAGGCCCCTCCCGAGCCGTCTCCCCGGCCGGCGCCAGGTCGGCCCTCGGCACCGCGATCCCCACGCTCCCCAGGCGCACCTCGACCCGGTCCCCTCGGACCCCGGCGACGATCCCCTCCCGGTCGAGCGACCGCACCCGGACCCGCTCGCCCGGCCCGGGCTCGAAGGGCCCCGAGGGCTCCGGGAGCCCGGCCGCGGCCGGCTCCACCCTCCCCGCCTTCGCCGCCAGGCCGGCTCGGAGGCGCATCTCGGAACGGACCTGGTCCTTCTCCGCCCGGGCCCTCTCGCGCTTGTCCCGGATCGCCCGGATCTCGCGGGCGCTCTGCTCCCGGAACTCCCGGAGCGCCTCGTCGAGCGCGCGGGCGGCCTCGCGGCGCCTCGTCTCTCCGTCGGCCGCGGCGCGGGCCTCGACCCTCCGCCGCTCCTCCCGGAGCGCCTCGCCCTCCGCCGCGAGGGCGGAGCGGCGCTCCTCGAGCTCGGCCGTCAGGTCGCGGATCCTCGCGAGGAACGACTCGGTCCGACGGCCCCCCTCGCCCATCAGGACGCGCGCGCGGTCGACGAGATCCGCCGGAAGACCGAGGCGCGCCGCGATCTCGATCCCCGCCGAGACCCCCGCGGCGCCCATCAGGATCCGGAACGTCGGCCGGAGCGACTCCTCGTCGAACTCCATCGCCGCGCTCGCCGCGCCCTCGGTCGTGAACGCCCAGGCTTTGAGGGAGGCCAGGTGGGTCGTGGCGACCGCGGTCACGCCGGCCCGCCGCAGCCGCTCCAGCACCGCCTGCGCGAGCGACCCGCCCTCGGTCGGCTCGGTCCCCGTGCCGATCTCGTCGAAGAGCAGGAGCGCCGGCGGCGCGAGCTCCTCGAGAAAGCTCCCCACCGCCTTCACGTGCGCCGTGAACGTCGACAGGTCGGCCTCGATCGACTGGTGGTCCCCGATGTCGGCGCGGACCTGCCGGAAGAGCGGGAGCCTCACCTCTCCCGCCAGGACCGGGAGCCCCGAGTGCGCCATCAGCGCGGCGAGTCCGAACGTCTTCAACGCCACCGTCTTGCCGCCCGCGTTCGGCCCCGAGACGACGAGCACCTGGTCCGCGGGATCGAGCACGAAGGACACCGGCACGCAGGCCTGCCCCCCCTCCCGCAGCCGGCGCTCGAGGAGAGGGTGGCGCGCGTCCCGGAGAAAGATCGGGCGGCCCTCCGAGACCTCGGGGCGCACCGCACCCTCGCGGGCGCCGAACAGGGCGCGCGCCTGGAGCGAGTCCGCTTCCGAGAGCGTCTCGACGGCCCGGAGCACCTCCTCCGATCGGTCCCGGAAACGCCGGGCCCATCCCTCGAGCACCCGCTCGCTCTCCGCCGCCTCCTCCTCGGTCAGGCGGACCAGATCGTTGTTCGCCTCCACGGAGTCGAGCGGCTCGACGAACAGCGTCGCCCCGGACGAGGAGGCCGCGTGCACGATCCCCTTCACCGCCCTCGGCGCGTCGGCCCGGACCGGGATCACGAAACGGCCGTTCCGCTGCGTGACGAAGTCGTCCCGGATCACGGCCTCGGCGCCGGGCTCGCGGACGTAGGACTCCAGCATGCGGCGCAGACGGTCCCCGACGCGCGCGATCGCCTGCCGGATGCGCCGGAGCTCCGGGCTCGCGTCGTCCGCGAGCCGCCCCTCGGGCCCGACCCCGGCGAGCACCTGCCGCGCCTCGGCCCGGAGGTCCGGCGCCGACGCCCAGAGCGCGCGAAGCCCCGGGTACTCGGCGGCGGGGAGCCGCGAGAGCGCGGCGCGGATCTCCCCCGACGCGTGGAGCACCGCGGCCAGGTCGCGGAGCGCGAGCGCGTCCACGGGGAGGTCCTCGACGGCGAGGGCCCGGAGCGCCGGCTCCGGGTCGGGCAGGCCCCCCGGGAGAAGCCTTCCGAGGCGGGCGACGTGGCGGGAGGCCTCCTCGACCGACGCGTGGGCCGCCTCGAGAGCGGACGCGTCGGCGATCGGCTCGAGGGCCCGCACGCGGGCGGCCCCGATCCGCGTCGCGGCGTGCGAGGCGACGGCGTCGAGCACGGCGTCGAACTCGAGCGCCCGCCGCGACTCGGCGTCGAGGTCGAGCCTCGGCACGACGCCGGCCATCCGCTCCTCCCGCCGCGCCCGGCGGGGCGCGCCGGCGCCCCCCGCGAGGCGCCGGCGGCGTTATAGCCCACCCCCCGGCGGGGGTCAAACCGCGGGCTCCCGGGGATTTTCGATTGACTCGGCGGGAGACCGCTTCTATGTTGGCACCGCCGGGACGCGCCGCGCCCGCCGGGAGGGAGACGCCATTTCCGAGCCGATGAAGATCGACGACCTGCTCCGCTTCATGGTGAAGCAGCAGGCCTCCGACCTCCACGTGAAGCCGATGAGGCCTCCGCTCGTCCGGGTCCACGGGAAGCTGCTGCCCCTCAAGACGGAGCCGCTCCAGCCGGACCTGATCCGGGAGATGATCGCCTCGATCCTGACCGACACGCAGGCCCGCGCCCTCGAGGAGCGGATGTCGGTGGACTTCGGCTACAGCCTCCCCGGCGTCTCCCGCTTCCGCGCCTCGGTCTTCCAGCAGCGGGGAACCCGCTCCGCGGTCTTCCGCCGCGTGCCGTTCGACTTCCCGACGATCGAGGACTGGGGCCTGCCCTCGGTCCTGTCGGAGTTCGCCCAGCTCCCCCAGGGGCTCGTCCTCATCACGGGGCCCACGGGCTCGGGCAAGTCCTCGACGCTCGCCGCCCTCCTCCGCCTGATCGCGAACACCCGTCTCGTCCACATCGTGACGATCGAGGACCCGATCGAGTTCCTGCTCCGCGACAACCTCGGGGCGATCACGCAGCGGGAGGTGGGCACCGACACGCCGACGTTCGCCGAGGCGCTCCGCAACGTCCTCAGGCAGGACCCCGACGTGATCATGGTCGGCGAGATGCGCGATCTCACGACCGTGCAGACCGTGCTCACGGCGGCGGAGACCGGGCACCTGATCTTCTCGACCCTGCACACGAACAGCGCGGCGCAGACGATCGACCGGATCATCGACATGTTCCCCGAGGGGCACCACCGCCAGATCCGGCAGCAGCTGGCGCTCGTTCTCCAGGCGGTCGTCTCGATGAAGCTGGTCGAGCGGCGCGACGGGCAGGGGCTCGTCGCGGCGATCGAGATCCTCCGGCAGACGCCGCGGATCTCGAAGCTCGTCGTCGAGGGGAACCTCGAGGCGATCGAGGAGGAGATCGAGAACTCCGTCGCCTACCACCGGATGCAGTCCATGAACCAGTCCCTCGCGGCGCTCGTCCTGAACGGCGTGATCGCGAAGGAGTGCGCCCTCACCGCGAGCGCCCGCTCGAACGATCTCGATCTGATGCTCCGGAAGTTCCTGTACGCGTCCGAGCAGAAGGATGCCGAGGAAGGATCCGCCATGGCCGAACCCCTGAGCGACTTTTCCAGGATCGTGGAGCTGCAGGAGATCCGGAAGCTCTACGACGACCTCCAGGAGCGCCACCGGCAGGAGATCGAGGACCGCGACTCCGAGATCGGGCGCCTCCGCGCCGAGATCACGAGCCGCTCCGGCGCGGGCCCGGCCGGGGACGACGTGCAGGCCCTCAAGGCGGAAAACGAGCGGCTCACCCGCCAGATCCAGCTCGTGCGGCAGGATTACGAGGCCAAGATCGAGCGCCTGAGCGCCCGCGTCCGCGAGCTGTCCGCCGGCACCCCCGCCGCCGCCGCGCCGAACGGGGAAGGGGACCGGAAGGGCTTCTTCCGGCGCTGAGGCCGAGGCTCAGGGCTTGCCGGCCGCCGGGCGGTCCGACCTGCCCACCGCCTCGTCCCGCGGAACCGACTCGTCGTCCGCGTGGGCCCAGGCCTCGCCGTCCGTCGTCGCGCTCACGCTCGCGATCGCGTGCTTGAAGAGCATCAGCTCGCCCTGCGGCCCGTCCAGCATCAGCGTGAACTTGTCGAACCCCTTGATGCGGCCGGTCAGCCGCTTGCCGCTGAGCAGGAAGACCGTGACGGCCCTGCGCTCCTTCCGAGCGTGATTGAAGAAGTCGTTCTGGAGGCTCCCCGCGTCGTCGCCCATCGCGCCCTCCGGGCCCTCTCGAAGCCGGCGAAGTATACCACGCTCGACTAGCGGCCCGGCGCTCTCTCCGCGTTCCAGAGGCGCAGCGCCCGCGCGGCGAGCGCCTCCGTTCCCTCCGAGGCGTCGAGCCAGACGACCCCCGGCTCGCGCCGGAACCAGGTCCGCTGCCGCTTCGCGTAGCGCCGGGTGTTGCGGCGCACCTCCTCCCGCGTCGCATCCGGATCGGAGCCGGCAAGCAGGGCCCGGAGCACCTCCCGGTATCCGATCGCCTTGAACGCGTTCGCGGTCGCGGGAACCCCCTCCTCCAGCAGGCGACGGACCTCGCCGACGAGGCCGTCCCGGAAGAACCCCTCGACGCGCGCGTCGAGACGGAGGGAGAGCTCCCGGGGCCCCACGTCGAGGCCGATCTTGAGGGCCGGGAAGCGCTCGGCGCCCGACCCCCAGGTCCCGTCCGCGAGGAGGCGCTCGCTCCAGGGCCTCTCCCCCTCGATCGCGATCTCGAGCGCACGCACGATCCGCTGCGCGTCGCGCGGCGGAAGCCTCCGCGCGGAGCCCGGGTCGAGGCGGCCGAGCCACCGGTGGAGGCGGGGGGACCCGTGCAGCTCGGCCATCCGGCGGAGGCGGACCCGGAGCGCCTCGTTCCGCGGGGGCGCGGGCACGACCCCCCGGAGGAGCCCCCTCAGGTAGAGCCCGGTCCCCCCCGCCACCACCGGAACCCGGCCCCGCGCCGCGATCTCCGCGATCGCCCGCGCGCCGAGATCGGCGTAGTCGGCGAGGGAGAAATCGCGCCGGGGATCGGCGACGTCGATCAGGTGGTGCGGCACCCTCCGCCGCTCCTCCGGGGACGGCTTGGCGGTGGCGACGTCGAACCCGCGATACACCTGGACGGCGTCGCAGCCGACGATCTCGCCGCCCAGGAGCTCGGCGAGGCGGAGGGCGAGGGCGGACTTCCCGGCCCCGGTCGGGCCGACGACGGCGATCAGCCGGATCCGCGAGGCCCCGTCCGGCGGAGGAGCGTCTCCCTCGTCCGGTCCCTCATCGCGTCCAGGGTCGCTTTCAGGTGGTCCCGGCACAGGGTCTGCCCGAGATCCGTCGGCGCCCCGCAGCGCTCGCACCGGCCGCGGGCCAGGCCCCTCCCGACGGGGGCCAGCAGCCGGAGGAGAAGTCCGAGGCCGACCATCGCCAGCCCGACCGTCGTGCCGCGCGGGACCCAGGGATCCGCGAACTCCGCGGGCACCCACCCCGCGGTCCCCGCCAGCAGGAGCCAGGCCGTCGCCGCGAGAACGGCGAAGCCCGCGTAGCAGAGCATGGGACCCATGACGCGCCATCCCGCCCCCCGGATGCGCCGCGCGCCCCGGGGGTGTTCGTTCGACGGACCCGTTCTCCCCCTGCCGGGCCGTCCCCGAAGCGCCCTCGGCGACGGCCGGCATCCCGCCCGGGGAATATAGGTTCGCCGGCGTCCGAATCCCAATCATGGGCCGCCGGGGAGCTCGAGAGGCAGGGTCCGCACCTCGGTCCCGCGGTAGTAATGGCCCAGAATCCCCCGGTACGTGGCCCCCCGGATCGCCATGCCGTAGGCCCCGACCTGGCAAAGGCCGACGCCGTGGCCCCACCCCTTGCCCGCGAAGACGACCGCCTCGAGGTTCCCCTGCCGGTCCCGCTGGACCTCGAGCGACACCAGGCTCTCGCGGAGGTCGAGCGCCGTCCGGACGTCGAAGCCTCGAAGGGTGACCGCCCCTTCGGTCCCCGCGACCTCGATCTCGACGATCCGGCCCGACACCCCGCGGCGCACCACGCGGAACGCCTGCGGCGAGCCGACGGAAAAACGGCGACCGAGCGACTCGGCCAGCTCTTCGCGGGTCTTGCGCACCTCCCAGGAGTGGACGACCGCGCTCCGGTCGTCCGAAGCGCCCTTGACGGGCGGCCGCAGCTCGACGAAATCCACCCGGCCCGCGCCGTCGGTCCGGAACCGGATCCGGTCGCCAGGCCAGAGGACGAGCCGCCCGGTGAAAACCGTCTTTCCTCCGCCGAGCGAGAACAGGAAGGGCGACTCGGCCAGGCGAAGAATCGACTCCGCCTTGCCGGACGCGATCCGGAGGCGGCCTTCCCCCGCCGGGGCGCCCGCGACCCCTTCCCGGAGGCCGAACGCTTCGTAGCTGTCGCCGATCCTCACCAGGACCGGCCCCAGCCTCCGCCAGGTCGGGGGCTCCCCGGCGAGGAACCTCCCGTCCGGCCCCGGCCGCAGCGCTCCGAGGGAGGCGAGATAGGCGACGGTCCGCCTCTCGGGGGGGGACAGCGCCTCGCGATCCGGGTCGTCCCGCAAGAGCGCCTCGACGTCGGCGTCGCTCAGGAACAGCCCGGGCCGCTCGCCCCATCCCAGGTCCAGGACGATCGAGAGGAGCGCGCTCGCGAGGGTGGCCGCTTCCGGCGACGGCGCCCGGGGAGCTGGAAGGCCGGCGAGAGCCGCGAGGGATGTCGTCGCGGCACGGAGGTCGGCGGCGCTCGCGGCCGATCCCACGTCTCGGCCCGCCGCCTCCGGCCGCAGGACTCCCGCGACGACGAGCAGCGACAGGTCCCGGCCCGCGCCGTCCTCGTCTCCCGGTCCGACGGCGAGGGGGGCCTTCCCGGCGATCTCCGTCAGGAGGGACCGCGCCTCCGCCCTCTCCGCGCGGCACGGCACGCCCTTCAGGTACGGGGCCTCCTCCTCCGGAAAGACCTCCGAGGCGTCCTCGGTGTGCCCCCCGCAGGTCGCGGTGTAGAGCGCCGAGATCGGCGCGCCGTCGAACACGACGATCTCGCCCCGCGTCGCGGCGATCGCCCGGTCCGTCAGCGGGTGCTCGGCCCCGATTCCCCCGTAGACCTGGCAGCGCGGCGTCGCGCAGACGTCGAACCCCTCCTCCTCGAACCGGCCCCGGCTACGCCAGGCGTAGGTCCGCGCCGCGACCGCCTGGGCCTTGAGCGCCTCGATCTGCGGCCACACCTCCGGCCCCATCTCGGACGGCACGACGCCGCGCAGGTACGCCTCGAGGCCGATCCAGTTGACGGCGCGGAGGTGCCCCGTCGGCGTCACGCGGAGCTCGATCGCCCCGCGGTACCTCTTCCCGTCGACCGACACGAAGGCCCCGGGAGCCGGGAGGACGGCGAGGCGCCTCGCTCCGGTGACGAGGCTCTCGAACGCGCGATCGACGAGGCGGATCGAGACGTCGGTCCTCTCGCCCGCGGGCTCCTCGGCGATCCACGCCGAGGTCAGCCCGTCCCGGCGGACCCGGGCCAGCAGGCCGGCGAGCGCCTCGCGCGACGTCGCGAGGCCGAGCCGGACCCGGAAGGAGCCCCGGTCGGGGTTCCTGCGAACGACGGCCGGCTCCCCGTAGACGAGTTCGAGGCGCCGCCGCTCCGCCTCCGCCGAATCCTCGCTCGAGAACGCCGCGGCCTGGATTCGATAGACGGTGGGAGGGTCCCCGTCGGGACCGCCCTCGGCGATCGCGATCGTCTCGCCGGCGTACGCCTCCCGCCAGGGGGCCGCGCCCGATTCCGGGTCCACGATCCGATAGGGGGCGCCCGAATCGAGCACGACGCGGTGGCGGGCGTCGAGCCCGATCCTCAGGACCGGCTCGATCTCGCCGGCCGCGAGAAGAGCCGTCGCCCGCCCGTCTCCGGGCGCTGCGGACCCCTGGGACGAGACGGCGGGGGCCGCGGCGAGGAGGACCGCCGCGAGGACCCGGAGGACCCGCACGGTCACGGCCCCGGGCCGGTCGGGCCCGCCCCGCAGCCGACGAGGAGCAGGACCTCGCGCGCGGCGGCCGGATCCGCCTCGTACAGGCCGGAGGCGGCGAGCGTGACGAGGCGGCTCCCCTCCTTGCGCACGCCCCGGATCGTCATGCAGGTGTGCTCCGCCTCGAGAACGACGAGCGCGCCCCGGGGCTCGAGGACGCGCGTGAGGACGTCCGCGATCTCGGCGGTCAGACGCTCCTGGATCTGCAGGCGGCGGGACAGCGTGTCGACGACGCGCCCGATCTTGCTCAGGCCCGCGAGCCTCCTCGACGGAAGGTAGGCCACGTGGGCGCGGCCGACGAACGGCAGCAGGTGGTGCACGCAGACCGAGGCGAAACGGACGTCGCGGACGACCACCGGTCCCGCGCCGGTAGGGGCCGGCGTCCAGGTCAGATCGGCGGCCGGGTCCCGCCCGTAGCCCGACACGAGATCCTCGATCCACGCCTTCGCGACGCGCCGCGGGGTCTCCTCGAGGTCGTCGTCCGGGAACCTCTCCCCGATCCCCTCGAGGAACAGACGGACCGCCCGCTCCATCCGCTCGGCGTCCATCGTCACTCTCCCCGGTACGCGACCGAGCAGCGGCTCGTCTCGTGGATCTCGATCTCGGCGAGGCCCGGAAGGGCGTCCGCCAGCCGGTTCCACGCCCAGACCGCCATCGCCTCCGCCGTCGGGTTCTCCAGGATCTCGTTGACGTCGCGGTGATCGAGCTCCGAAACGACCTCGCGCCGGACGATCTCCTTGAGGTCGGCGAAATCGATCGCCATGCCGCTCGACGGATCCACCGGGCGATCCACCGTCACGACGATCCGGTACGAGTGGCCGTGCGGCTGCCGGCACTTCCCCGGGTGGCGCGGGAGCCGGTGCGCCGCCTCGAACTCGAACGCGCGCCGGACCCTCAACGCCTTCCCTCCCCCCCGCGGCGCCTCGTCATCTCGACGCCGACGGCGTCCACGATCCCGTCGAGGACGGGCGTCTCCTTGCGGGCCCGCACGGTCACCGAGTCCGCCACGAACTCGGCGAGCAGCGCGTCGATGACCTCGGCCGCGAACGACTCGAGGAGCTTGTGGGAGCGCCCGCGTCCGATCTCCAGGACCCGGGCGTGCACCTTCCGGTAGTCCACCGTCTCCGCGATCCGGTCCGACCGGCTCGACGCCTCGAGGTCCCTCTCGAGGATCACGTCCACGGACAGCCGGACCCCCACCTGGCGCTCGAGCCTCGTCAAGCCGTGGTAGCCGTGGAACTTGATTCCCTCGACGAAGATGCGGTCCGCCACGTCGGCTCCGTTCGGGAGGGCGCGAGTGTAGCGGGGGCGCGGGAGGAGAGTCAAATGCGGCGACCGCCGCGCGCGCTCATCCCTCCGGGCTCGACGCCGCGGCGCCCGGCTCCCCGGCGGCGAGGACGCGATCGAGCACCGCCAGCATCTCGAGCGGCTCCACCGGCTTCTCGAGGTACGCGTCCACGGGGAGGAGGGCGGTCCCCACGTGGTCGCGGAGGGACGCGCTCGTCTTCGAGGCCACGCCCGTCAGGAGGATGATCGGGACCCGGGAGTGCTTGGCGAACTCCGAGCCGGGGCCGGGCGTCCGAAGCTCGCTCAGCACCCGGTACCCGGCGACGAAGTCCTCCATCATCACGTCGAGAATGATCGCGTCCGGCCCGACCTCGAGGATCCTCTTCATCCCCTCCGCCCCCGAGGCGGCCGAGTGGAACTCGTATCCCTTGGCCTCGCACACGACCTTGAACATGTCGAGCAGGATCCTGTCGTCGTCGATCATGAGGAGCTTCTTCGGGGCTGCCATCTTCACCTCGGGGCGTCCGACGCGACGGGCCGGCCGCCGCCCGTACGCTAGACCCCCGCGGAGAGCGGTGTCAAGCTCCCGCGCAGGGCGAAAATGGCGCGTCGTGACGCCGTTTCGGCGCCCCGCACCCCGCGACCCCCAAAACCCCTTGACTCCGGTTCGAAAGGTGTAGAATCGCCGGCCAGGAGGTTCGCGGTCGGTTCGTAACGAGCTCCGGCGTCCCCACGGAATTCCCTCCCGGGTGGAAGGACGAGCGGAGAGGTCGGATGCGATCCCGAAAGCTCCCGTTCTCGTCCCGCCCCGCCTCGAGGACGAACCGTCTCCAGGGCGTTCGCGCCCTGCCGAAGAGCGGAGTCTAGACCCATGGGCGCCCCAACGAAGATCGGAGTCTACTTCTGTCAGACGGACGAGACGGTCCGGATTCCGGTGGACCTGGCCGCGGTGGCGAGGTACGCCGGGGGCCTCCCCGGCGTCGTGCACGTGGAGACGCGCGCCACCGTTCCCCGCCCGGATCCCGAGGTCCTCGCCCGCGAGATCAAGAAGAGGGACCTCAAGGTCGTCGTCGTGGCCGGGGATTCCCCCGGTCACTTCAAGCCGGCATTCACCCGGGCCGTCGCCCTCGCGGGCGGAGAGCCGTCCGACGTGCGGATCGCCTCCTTCCGCCAGCACGGCTCCGGAACCGGCGACGGCACGGAGAGGGCGAAGGCGATCGTCGCCTGCGCGGTCCACGGCGTCCCGTTCGGCCTCGCGGCGATTCCACGGCCGACTCCCGTGAATCCCGCGACCCTCGTCATCGGCGGAGGCGTGGCGGGGATCCAGGCGGCTCTCGAGATCGCCGACGCCGGCCAGAAGGTCCATCTCGTCGAGAAGACCGGAACGATCGGCGGCCACATGGCGATGTTCGACAAGACGTTCCCCACGCTCGACTGCGCCGCCTGCATCCTCACGCCGAAGATGGTGGCCGTCGGGCAGCACGAGAACATCGACCTGATGACGTACTCGGAAGTGCGGGAGGTGACCGGGGAGCCCGGAGCCTATCGCGTCAAGGTCCTCAGGAAGGCCCGCTACGTGGACCCCGACGCCTGCGTGGCGTGCCACGCGTGCATGGAGGGCTGCCCGGCC
>CAZPWK010000030.1:0-11313 GCA_964590285.1 uncultured Acidobacteriota bacterium
CTGCGGCTCGGAGAGAAGGACAATTTCTGGCGGATGGGGGAGACGGGGCCCTGCGGCCCCTGCAGCGAGATCCACTTCGACCTCGGGGAAGACCTCCGCTCCGCGAGCGGGGCGTCCACTCCCGAGACCGACGAACGGCGCTACGTCGAGATCTGGAACCTGGTGTTCATGCAGTTCGAGCAGCGCGCCGACGGGTCCTACGTGCCGCTGCCGGCCCCCAGCATCGACACCGGGATGGGGCTCGAGCGGATCGCGGCGGTCCTCCAGGGGAAGCGGAGCAACTACGACACGGATCTCTTCGGGCCGATTCTCGAGGCCGTGGCGGCACGCGCGGGAGCGCGGTACGGAAACGACCCCGAGCGCGACTTCTCGCTGCGCGTGATCGCCGACCACGCGCGCGCTCTCTGCTTCCTGGTCGCGGACGGCGTGGTTCCCGCGAACGACAAGCGGGGCTACGTCCTGCGACGGATCCTCCGCCGGGCGATCCGGCACGGGCTGAAGCTGGGCGTCGAGGAGCCGTTCCTGCACGAGGTCGCGCCGGCGGTGATCGAGAGCCTCGGCGGCGCCTATCCGGAGCTCCACGCCGCCTCGGACGCGATCCTCGAGGTCGCCCGCCGCGAGGAGGAGCGGTTCGCCGACACCGTGTCCGCCGGGATCCGTCTCCTCGACAAGGCGGTCTCGGAGATGGGGGAGGGCGAGACGCGCCTGCCCGGCTCCGAGCTGTTCCGGCTCTACGACACGTTCGGGCTGCCGCTCGACCTCGCCCAGGACGTCGCGGAGGAGAAAGGGGTCGCGCTGGATCTCGACGGCTTCGAGCGCGAGATGGCGCTCCAGCGCTCCCGGGCCCAGGCGGCCTGGAAGGCCGGGCGCCCGGAGGAGGCGGCCGGCGTCTGGACGGAGATCCGGGAGCGGTTCCGGACCCGCTTCGAGGGGTACCGGACGACGCGCCTCGAGGGGGTGCCGGTCGTGGCGCTCCTGGCGGGCGGGGAACCGGTCGAAGCGCTCGAGGAGGGAGCCGAGGGAGACGCGCTGCTCGAGGCGACTCCGTTCTACGCCGAGGCCGGAGGCCAGGTCGGCGACACCGGCAGGCTGACGGGGCCGTCCGGCCTCGGCCACGTCGTCGACACGAGAAGGCCCGCGGACGGTCTCGTCGCCCATCGGGTCCGGGTCGAGAGGGGCAGGATCGCCGTGGGCGACGCCGTCGTCGCCGAGGTGGACGAGGCGCGCCGGAGCGCGATCCGGCGCAACCACACGGCGACCCACCTCCTCCACGCCGCGCTCCGGGAGGTCGTCGGGCCGCACGTCAAGCAGGCCGGATCCCTCGTGGCGCCCGACCGGCTGCGATTCGATTTCTCGCACTTCTCCGGCCTCACCGACCGGGCCCTCGCCGACGTCGAGTCGCTCGTCAATCGGAAGGTGCTGGAGGACCTCCCGGTGCGGTCCGAGGAGACCGGCCTCGAGGAGGCGCTCGCGACCGGGGCCATGGCGCTCTTCGGGGAGAAGTACGGGGAGCGCGTGCGCGTGATCCGGGTGGGCGATTTCTCGACCGAGCTGTGCGGCGGCACGCACTGCGCCCGCTCGGGGGAGATCGGACTCGTCAAGATCCTCCAGGAGCGGGGGATCGCGGCGGGAACCCGTCGGATCGAGGCGATCACCGGCGAGAACTCGCTCGCGCGGTTCCGGGAGGATCACGAGGTCGTCCGCGCGGTCGAGGGTTTCCTCTCGGTGTCTCGGGAAGGCCTTGTGGTCGAATTACGAAAACGTTCCGAGCAGGTCAAGGCGCTCCAGAGGGAGCTGGAGGAACAGAAAGTCAAAACGGCTCGTCTCGAGCTTGCCCGGAAGGCCTCCGATCCCGAGATTGTAGAAGGGGTGAGGGTCGTCGCCGCGCGGGTGGACGGGCTCTCCGCTCAGGAGACCCGGACTCTCGCGGACGATCTTCGCAGGAGGCTCGGTTCGGGATGCGTGATCCTGGGGCGCGCGGACGCCGACAAGGCCTACCTCCTGGTCACCGTCACCGAGGACCTGGAGACGACTCTGCCCGCGGGCGCCCTGGTGCGGGACCTGGCGAAGGTGATCGGAGGCGGAGGCGGGGGCAAGCGGGACCTCGCGGAGGCTGGTGGGCGGGATCCCTCGCGTCTCGACGAGGCGCTGGGATCGGAAGCGCTGTCGAGCGCGATCCGGTCCAGGCTCGGGGGCGCCAAGGCTCCCTGACCGTCCTGGGGCTGCTGGCGCTGGCTCTGCTCCCGGCCTTCGTTCCTGCCGCCGCCGCGGACGACCTGCTCTACTATTTCAAGGACGGCTCGATCGTCGTCACGAACACGCCCGACCGCAGGGACGCGCGACCGGTTCCCTCGCCGGCTCACCGAGCCCGTTCTTCCGCGACGCTTCCGGCGACCCCGTACGATCCGTTCATCGCCACCGTCGCCGAGGAGAACGGGATCGATCCCTCGCTGATCAAGGCCGTTGCGCTCGTCGAGTCGGGGTTCGAGCCCCGCGCCGTCTCTCCCAAGGGCGCGATCGGGATCATGCAGTTGATGCCCGCGACCGCGAGGCGCTACGGGGTGGCGGATCCCCGCGACCCCTACGAGAGCCTTCGCGCCGGCGCGCGGCACCTCCGGGACCTGCTCGACGAGTTCGGAGGCGACGTCACGCTGGCGCTCGCGGCGTACAACGCGGGGTCGGGTGCCGTCCGCCGTCACGGTGGCGTTCCCGCCTACGCGGAGACCCGCCAGTACGTCGAGCGCGTGCAGGCTCGCCTGGGCGGGGAGCGCCGGCGGGCGCCGGGGAAGCCGACGGCGGCGTCGCTGGCGGTGACCCTGCGCGTCGACAACGACGGCTCGGTGGTCCTGTCCAACTGACCGGTCCGCGGGTGATCGGGCCGCACGACGCCGAAAATCAAGACGATCTGCCCAGGCTCGGTCGGGGGCCGACTTCGCCGATTCTGCGGACGCAAGATCCGCAAAATAGGGAGTCGCCCCAGTTCCACCTTGACAACGGGCACCGACCGGGATATCTGAGACATGACCGGTTCTGCGACTTTGGAGCAGCGGACTGTGGGGGGGCTGCATGAGCCAGTTGGGGAGGCTGGAGCAAACCCGGCGGTCGAGGGCGGGTAGCGACGACGATGCGGCGCGAGAGATCCCGACGGATGGCGCGTCGGCCCGACTCGGCGAGTACCTGAGGCACCTTCGGGAGGGGTACGGTTTCACGCTCCGGAAGGTCGAGGAACAGGCGATGGCCCTGGGCGAGGCGATCGACAACTCCCAGCTGAGCCGCTTCGAGAAGGGGAAGGCGGTTCCCTCGTTCGAGAAGCTCCGGGCGCTCGCCAGGATCTTCAACGTCTCGGTCCAGACGTTCTCGGACGTGCTCGACGTCGAGCGCTTCGGGGAATTCAAGCCCGCCTCGGACGACTTCGACGGCCTCCTGAAGGCGGGCGACGAGCTGATGGGCACGGGAGACCACGGCAAGGCGTTCGTCACGTACGAGAGGGCCGTCGAGGTGGCCGAGGCCGGCGAGGCCTCGCCAAGGTCCGCCGAGCGGGTCGCCGAGGCTCGGTGCGGCATGGCCACGGCGCTGCGGGGACTGGGCAAGCTCGCCATGACCGAGCGCGAGTTCCGGGAGATCCTGAAGAAGCGCTCCCTGCTGAGCCGCAGGACCCAGACGCGCTCGCTGCTCGGTTTGAGCTACGTGTACCGCGAGCTGGGCGACTACTACCTCGCCAGCGTGCTCGCGCGGGAAGCGCTCGATCTCGCCGCGGCCGACGGAGACCTCAAGAACCAGGCGGGAGTCCTCAACACGCTCGGCGCCATCCACCTCGACGAAGGGGACGCCGAACGCGCGCTCGGCTACTACCAGCGGGCGCTCGAGATCCTCGAGTCGGTCGGCGGGCACGAGAGCGCGCGCGCGACCTCCCTGACGAACCTCGGTGCGTGCCTGGTGGCGGTGCGCCGCCGCGAAGAGGGGATCCGCTGCCTCCAGCAGGCGCTCGCGAGGGCCCGCGAGCACGGGTTCCGCCGGGTGGCGGCGCTGGCGCTGTCCCGCCTCGCGGAGGCGCATCTCGAGAAGGGGGACCACGAGCGGGTTTCCGCCTTCCTCGCGGAGTCGGACGCCCTGGCTTCCCGGGCGGACGAGACGTACAACGACATTCTCTTCCTCAACACCTACTACCGATGGGAGATGGCCCGCGCGGACGACAGCCCGACGCGGGAGAAGATCTCCTTCGGTCGCCTGCGGCATCTCCGGGCGCTCCTCGAGAGGCGCTTCCCCGAGGTGGAGCAGTTCGACCGGCACGTCGAGAAGATCGGGAGGATCCATGCGCACTAAACTCGCCCTCTTTTCCGCGGCGCTGGCGCTGATGGCCGCCGGAGGCGGGATCCGGGCCGGAGACGAGACCGCGCGCGCGGCCGACGCGCGAGGCGCGCGGCCGACGGCGTCTTCCATCGCGAAGGCGTCCGCGTCGTCTCCGGATCTGGGCTTCCTGGCCCTCGAGTCCGGATGCGCCGACCCGGTCGTCATCCCGATCGACGAGATGCGCTTCATGGTGCGGTGCGAGGCCCTGTCGGGGGTGGCGATCCGCATCCTCGTCTACCGGAACCCCGCGGGGATCAACGACGACATCGGTCCGTTCCGGGGGTCGAAGGCGAAGACGGACACCCTCCCCATCGGGGAGCCGGACGAGGATTGGGAGTAGGGGTCGCCGCCTTCGAAGTGGATTGAAGCCGCATCGCCTCCGTGGTACCGTTCGCCGCCGCGGAGGACGCGATGCGCCCGAACCTCCCGAACACGCTGACTCTCCTGCGGATCTTCCTCGTCCCCCTGCTCGTAGTCGTGCTGCTGACCCCGCCCTGGGCGACCGCGTGGGCGAGGTCCCAGTTCCAGGACGTCGAGTACGCGAGCTGGATCGCGCACCTCGTCTCGTTCTTCTCGCGCTGGCGCGAGGTGGTGGCGGTCGTGATCTTCCTCACGGCGGCGGCGACGGACTGGCTCGACGGCTACCTGGCCCGGGCGCGGGGCGAGGTGACGAGCCTCGGGCAGCTCCTCGACCCGATCGCCGACAAGCTGCTCACCGCGTCGGCGTTCATCTCGCTCGTCGAGCTGCGGCTCGCCCCCGCGTGGATGGTCGTCGTGATCATCGCGCGCGAGTTCGCGGTCACGGGGCTCCGGAGCGTGGCCGCGGTGCGCGGCGTCGTCATCCCCGCCTCGAAGTGGGGCAAGCTCAAGACGACGACCCAGGTCGTGGCGATCGCCCTGATGATCCTGACGAACACGCTCGAGCGGTGGGGCCGCTTCGGCTTCCTCGGAGTGGCCTCGCTGTGGGTCGCGATGCTGGTGGCGCTCGCGTCCGCCGCCGGCTACTGCGTCGAGTTCGCTCGACGCGTGGGGTTCGAGGAGGCCGCGTAAGGGCACCCGGGATCCCCTCCGGTGTCGAACTCGCCTCGCTTCCCGTGTAACATACCCACGGGATTCCCCATGAGGCTGTTCATCGCGATCGAGCTTCCCCCGTCCGTGCTGCGCGAGCTCCTGGCCATCCGGGAGCGCCTCGAGCCTCGATGCCCGGGATGGTGCTTCGTCCGAGCCGAGGGGGTCCACCTGACCCTCCGATTCCTCGGGGAGGTCGAAGAGGAGCGTGACAGCGCGGCGCGAGGGGCGTGGCGCGCGGCCGCCGCGGGCTCGGGCCCGATCCGTCTTCGGATCGGCGGCCTCGGGGTCTTTCCGGGAGCCGCCCACCCCCGAGTCCTGTGGGTCGGGGCGGCCGAGCTCCCCGAGGGCTCGGCGCGGCTCGAGGCCCTCGCCCGCGCGATGGAGACGGCCGCGCGCGGGCTCGGCTTCCCGCCGGAGACCCGGCCGTTCCGGCCGCACCTGACGCTCGCCAGGGCGGGGAACCGGGGGCGTCCGGCGGTCCCGCCCCTCGATCCGGCGGGACCCTCGATCGAGTTCCTCGCCGGCGAGGCGGCCCTGATCCGGAGCGAGCTCCTCCCCTCCGGGGCGCGCTACTCGCGGCTCGAGGGGTTCCCGCTCGGGGGTGGCGCTTGAGCTCCTGGCTCCTCGTCGGATGCCTCGTCCTCGGGTTCGGGATCGGGAGCGTCCCGACGGGCCACCTCGTCGCGGGCCGCCTCGGCCGCGGCGACCTCCGGAGGCGAGGGAGCGGGAGCACCGGGGCGGCGAACGTGTTCCGCGTGCTCGGTCTCGCCCCCGCCGTCGTGACGCTGGCCGTGGACGCGGCCAAGGGAGCGGCGGTCACGGTCCTCGCGCGGGGTCTCCTCCCGGGACGGGAGGGGTTCCCCGAGGCGGCCGGGGTGGCCGCCGTGCTCGGCCACGTGTTCCCGCCGTGGCTCCGGTGCCGGGGCGGCAAAGGCGTGGCGACCGCGGCCGGAATGCTGGCGCCCCTCGCGCCGATCGCGGTGCTCCTCGCTCTCGCCTCCTTCGGGCTCGTGTTCGCGATGTCTCGCCGGGTTTCGGCGGGGTCGCTCGCGGGCGCTCTGTCCTTTCCGGCCTGGGCGGCTCTCCTGGGCGCCGACGGGCCGGTGCTGACCGCGGGCGTCGCGACGGCCGCGATCCTGCTCTGGAGCCACCGCGAGAACGTGGCGCGCCTCGTCGCGGGATCGGAGCCAAGGCTCCGCCGGTCGCTTCCCGGCGACGCGGAGGACGCGGAATGAACCGGGGATCTCCGGTCGCGGTCGTCGGCGGGGGCGCGTGGGGAACCGCGCTCGCGATCCATCTGGCCCGGCTCGGGCACCCCGTGGGGTTGTGGATCCGCGAGGCGGATCTGGTCGCGCGCATGCTCGATCGCCGGGACAACCCGCGGTACCTCCCCGGCGTCCGGGTGCCGGGGGGGGTGACGCCGACGGCGGAGTTCGGGGAGCTGCTCCGCCGGGCGGAGGTCGTCGTCGCCGCGGCGCCCTCGCACCACGCCCGTGCCGTGTACCGCGAGATGGCGCCCGTGCTGGCGACCGGCGTGCCGCTCCTCGTGGCGACGAAGGGAATCGAGGAGGGGACCCTCTCGCTTCCCGCGGACGTCGCCCGTCAGGAGCTGGGGGCGGACCGCCCCGTCGCCGTCCTGTCGGGTCCCTCGTTCGCCGCCGAGGTCGCGCGCGGCGTGCCGACGGCGGTCGTCGTGGCGTCGGCGGACGAGGATCTGTCGCTCCGGCTCCGCGACCTCCTTTCGTCGGGGAGCTTCCGCCTCTACGTCAACCGCGACCTGCTCGGCGTGCAGCTGGCCGGGGCGCTCAAGAACGTGATCGCGATCGCCGCCGGCGTGCTCGACGGCCTCGGAGAGGGTCGCAACACGCTCGCGGCGCTCGTCACGAGGGGCCTCGCCGAGATGCGCAGGCTCGGTCTCGCCCTGGGAGCCGACCCCGCGACGTTCGCGGGCCTGGCCGGCCTCGGCGACCTGGTGCTGACGTGCACCGGAGAGATGTCGAGGAACCGCGGCGTCGGGCGGGCGATCGGGCGCGGCGAGCGGCTCTCGGACGTGCTCGAGCGCAGCTCGTTCGTCGCCGAGGGGGTCCGGACGACGAGGGCCGCGAGGGCGCTCGCGCTGCGGGCCGGCGTGACGATGCCGATCGTCGAGGAAGTTCACGGGCTGCTCTTCGAGGACGCGTCGCCGAAAGAGTCGGTGGCCCGTCTCATGAGCCGCCCCCTGACCTCCGAGGACGGAGGGGCGATCGCGCTCCCGCGCTGAGGTCGGGGATTCCGCGGGGCTCCCGGGTCCCGACGAAGGACGGTTCGCTTGATCGATCTGCACGCTCACATCCTGCCGGGGTTCGACGACGGCGTCGGGACCGAGGACGAGTCGGTGGAGTTCGCCCGAACCGCGGTGGCCGACGGCATCCGGACCCTCGTCGCGACGCCGCACTGCAAGGACGGCTTCTTCGAGAACGGGAGGGCCGGCATCCTGGCCGGGGTCGAGCGGCTGCGCGCGCGGCTCTCGGCGGAGTCCGTGCCTCTCGAGATCGTGCCGGGGGCCGAGGTGCACCTGGCGCCGGACCTTCCCGCCCGCGTCCGGGACGGGCGCGCGCCGACCCTCGCCGACAACGGACGGACCCTCCTCCTGGAGCTGTCGCTGAGCCAGTACCCGGTCGACCTCGAGAACCTGGTGTTCCGGCTGCGGCTCGCGGGGGTCCTGACCGTGTTCGCCCACCCGGAGAGGATCCGGTACTTCCAGGAGGACGTCGCGCGATACGAGGCGGTCGTCCGCCTCGGGGCCTTCGGGCAGATCACCGCGGGGAGCGTCCTCGGCGACTTCGGACGCGAGGCGAAGGAGTTCGGCGAGGAGCTGATGCGGCGCCGCCTGATCCACGTGATCGCGTCGGATTCCCACGATCTTCGCGGCAGGCCGCCCAGGATCCGGGACGCCGTGCGGGCGGTCGCGGATACGCTCGGCGAGCGCGAGGCGGCGGCGATGGTCGAGGAGGCTCCGCGGGCCCTCCTCGAGGGGAGGGAGCCGGAGGCGCCCGGCCCGGGCCGCGAGGAGCCGCGGCGGCGGGGTTGGCTCGCGCGCCTGTTCCGCGGGAGCGGCGGGGTCTGATACCTTCTAGCTTTCCGCACTTGGGAGGGAGCCGGCATGAACGCAACGCGCGGACGACTCGTTCTCTCGGCGGCGCTCGCGCTCGCGCTGGCGGTGGCGGGCTGCGGGGGGCGGGCGCCGGAGAAGCGCGACCCGCAGAGCGAGACGGCCCGGAAGATGAGGATGGCGCAGGCGTACCTGGGCGCCGGCCGGAACGCCGAGGCGATCGACGTGATGGATGAGGCGGTTCGCGAGGCCCCCGCCAACGCGGGGCTCCGCAACTTCTACGGGCAGGTGTGCTTCGTCGCCGGGCGCCACGCCGAGGCCGAGGCGGCCTTCCGGAAGGCGCTCGAGCTCGATCCTTTCCTGGGCGACGCGCACAACAATCTGGGGGCGCTCTACGATCGGATGGGCCGACAGGACGAGGCGGAACGGGAGTTCCGGCTGGCGGCCGACGATCCCGCCTATCCGACGCCCGAGAAGGCGCTCCTGAACCTCGGCCTGCTGTACGCCTCGCAGGGCCGGGACGAGGAGGCGATCCGCGTGCTTCGCAAGGCGGTCGAGATCGATCGCAAGTACTACCGGGCGCACTACGAGCTCGCGTCGCTCCTCGACAAGGGAGGATCGATCGAGGAGGCGGTGCGCGAGTACGTCGTCGCCGCCCCGGACTACCAGGCCTCCGGCGAGTACCACTACCGGGTCGGGTTCGCGTACTTCCGGTTGGGGGAGCGGGCCAAGGCGAGAGAGTCGCTCCTCCGTGCGATCGAGGTCTCGCCGGGGAGCGAGGCCGCCGCGCGCTCCGACGAGGTCTTGAAGCTGCTTCGCTGAGGATCGCGCGGGCCGCGGGGATCCGGGCGCGCAAGGGCCGGCGCCGCGGTCGACGACGGGCGGATCGACATGGCGTTGTCGCACTTCAGGAAGCTGTTCCGGGGGCTGACGCGGACCCGCGAGGGTCTCGCGGCGACGCTGCAGTCCGTGCTGGGATCGCGGGCGATCGACGAGAGCGCGATCGAGGACCTCGAGGGGAGCCTTCTCCAGGCCGACCTCGGGCCCGCCCTCGCCGCGGAGGTGATCGGCCGCGTCCGCGAGCGCGCAAGGCGCGAAGGGCTCGACGGGGAGGGGCTCTGCGAAGCCGTCCGCGAGGCCTTGCGGGGGGCCTTCCCCGATGCAGGCGACCCGCCGGCGTCCGGGGCCGGCCCCCGGGTCGTGTTCGTCGTGGGGGTGAACGGCGGGGGGAAGACCACGACGGTCGGGAAGCTGGCGGAGCGCGAGCGGGCGGCGGGGCGCTCCGTCGTCGTCGTCGCCGCGGACACGTTCCGGGCGGCGGCGATCGACCAGCTCGCGACGTGGGCCGGCCGCGCGCGGGCGGAGCTCGTGAAGCAGCGGGAGGGGGCGGACCCGTCCGCCGTCGTGTTCGACGCCCTGCGCTCGGCCCGACAGCGGGGGATCGACACGGTGCTCGTGGACACCGCCGGACGGCTGCACACGAAGTCCAACCTCATGGCGGAACTGGGGAAGATGGCCCGGGTGGCGGGGCGCGAGGTCCCCGGGGCCCCCCACGAGGTCCTGCTCGTCGTGGACGCGACCACGGGGCAGAACGGCCTGAGCCAGGCCCAGGAGTTCACGCGCGCGGCCGGGATCACGGGGGTCGTCCTCACGAAGCTCGACGGAACCGCGAAGGGCGGGGTGGCCCTCGGAATCCACCGGCAGCTCGGCGTGCCGATCCGGTACGTGGGCGTGGGGGAGGGACTGGACGATCTCCTGGACTTCGACCCCGACGCCTACGTGGAAGGGCTCGTCGGCGCCGCGGAGACCGCGTGATGGAACGTCCCGGCTCCCCGGCGGACCTCGGGTTCCTGGAGCAGGCGCTGGCGCTCGCGGCGCTCGGAGAGGGGACGACGAGCCCGAATCCCCGCGTCGGCTGCGTGCTCGTCCGGGACGGGCGCGTCGTCGGTCGCGGGTTCCACCGGGTCGCCGGCGGGCCGCACGCCGAGGCGATCGCGGTCGCCGAGGCCGGAGACCTCAGCCGGGGGGGGACGCTGTACGTCAATCTCGAGCCGTGCGCCCACAGCGGGCGGACTCCGCCCTGCGCGGAGTTGCTGGTCCGGTCCGGCGTGCGGAGGGTCGTGGCCTCGCGCCGGGACCCGAATCCGCTCGTGGACGGGCGGGGGTTCGAGACGCTCCGCGCCGGCGGCGTCCGGGTGGACGTCGGGCTGCTCGCCGAGGAGGCGGACCGGCTCAACGACGGCTTCCTCGAGAGGCACACGTCGGGCCGGCCGCTCGTCACCCTGAAGGCCGCGATCTCCCAGGACGGCATGATCGCCGCCCTCGAGGGGCGATCCCGATGGATCACCGGACCCGCGGCCCGGAGAGCGGCGCACCGGCTGCGTTACCGCCACGACGCGGTTCTGGTCGGGGCGGCGACCGTTCGCCGCGACGGTCCGCGGCTCACCGTGCGTCTTCCCGGAATCCGGGCCGAGCGTCTCCGCGCGATCCTGTCGCCTCGGCTCGAGATCGATCCGGGCGCGCCCCCCTTCGGCGAGGCGTCGTGCGGGCGTCTCCCGCGGGTGTACGTCGGCGAGGGCGTGACCGAAGCGGCAAGCGCTCCGTTCGCGGGCCGCGCCGACATCGTCCGCGTCCCGATGCGCCGGCTCGGCCACCTCGATCTCGGAGCGGTGCTCGACGACCTCGCCCGGCTCGACGTCCTCTCGGTCCTCGTCGAGGGGGGCTCGCGCACCTTCGCGGGGTTCCTCGAGGCCGGCCTCGTCGACCGGGTCGCGCTGTTCGTGTCCCCCCGGCTGCTCGGC
>CAZPWK010000030.1:11323-17006 GCA_964590285.1 uncultured Acidobacteriota bacterium
CCGAGACGGCTGTCCTGGCGGCGGCGAATTGTCCCTTCCGGCTGCTGGCCTCGTCCGCCGGGGCGCGCCGTTCGTGGCCCCCCGGCTGCTCGGGGCGAGGGGCGGGGCCCCCCTGCTGGACCTCCGCTCCGCCGCCGAGCCGGAGGGAGGCTTCGCGGTGTTCCCGGAAGACCGGATCGCGGTCGGCGAGGACGTTCTGCTGCTCGGGCGGATGACGCGCCTGGCGAAGCGGGACTGAGGGGGAGGGGGATGTTCACCGGACTCGTCGAGTCGGTCGGCAAGGTGGTCGCGGCCGTCCCCGGGGCCGGCTCGAAGCGCCTGGCCGTCGCGTGGGAGGGGGCGGCCGGCGGCTTCCGGCGCGGCGAGAGCGTCTGCGTGGACGGCGTTTGCCTGACCGTCGCCTCGGCCTCGGCCGACCGGCTCGAGGCGGACGTCGTCGCCGAGACGCTCGCCCGCACGACGCTCGGGCGCCTTCGCCCGGGGGGCCGCGTGAACCTCGAGAGGGCCCTGAGGCTCGGCGACCGGATCGGAGGGCACCTCGTCCAGGGCCACGTGGACGGCGTGATCCGGGTCGCGGAGGTCGTGCGCCGCGGCGCCGACCGGCGTCTCAGGCTCGAGCTTCCGCAGGATCTCGCCCGTTACGTCGCGCCCCAGGGATCGATCGCGATCTCCGGCGTCTCGCTGACCGTCGCGGCGGTCGGGAGGGGGCGCTTCGAGGTCGCCCTGGTTCCCGAGACGCTCCGGAGCACCACGCTTCGCGACCTGCGGGCGGGCGCAAGGGTCAACGTGGAGGTCGACCTCGTCGCGCGCTATCTTGAACGCTTGGCGACGCCCGGAAGGAGGGGGGCCGGTGGGTCCCGGACGGGCCGTCGAGAGGAGCGCGGCGCGCGATGATGGATCCGGAAGCGGGAGCGGGCTTCGCCTCCGTCGAGGAGGCGGTCGAGCAGCTGCGTCGCGGCCGGATGGTCGTCGTCCTCGACGACGAGGATCGGGAGAACGAGGGAGACCTCGTCTGCGCCGCGGAGTTCGTGACGCCCGAGATCGTGAACTTCATGGCGATGCACGGGCGCGGCCTGATCTGCATGCCGATGACGGCGGACCGCCTCGACGCCCTCCGGATCCCGCTGATGGTCGAGGAGAACACCTCCCGGTACGGCACGGCGTTCTGCGTGTCGATCGAGGCCCGCCACGACGTCACGACCGGGATCTCCGCCGCCGACCGCGCCCGCACGATCCGGGTGGCGACGGACCCGGCGACGCGCCCCGAGGACCTGGTGCGCCCCGGCCACGTCTTCCCCTTGCGGGCCCATCCCGGCGGCGTGCTCAAGCGGGCCGGGCAGACCGAGGCGTCGGTGGATCTGTGCCGGCTGGCCGGGCTGCGCACCGCGGCCGTGATCTGCGAGATCATGAACGCCGACGGCACGATGGCACGCCTCCCGGAGCTCCGCGAGTTCTCGCGGCGGCACGGGATCCCGATGCTCACGGTCGCGGAGCTCATCCGGCACCGGATGCGGACCGAGCGCCTGGTCACCCGCGTCGCCTCTCCGGACCTGCCGACGGAGGTCGGCGCCTGGCGGATCCACGCCTTCCGCTACGAGCTCGAGGACCAGACGCACGTCGCGCTGGTCATGGGAGACCCCGGTCCGGAGGAACCCGTCCTCGTCCGGGTCCACTCGGAGTGCCTGACCGGGGACGTGTTCGGCTCGACCCGGTGCGACTGCGGGTTGCAGCTCCGCAAGGCGATGGAGATGATCGCTTCGGAGGGGAAGGGGGCGATCCTCTACCTGCGGCAGGAGGGGCGGGGAATCGGCCTCGCGAACAAGCTGCGAGCCTACGAGCTCCAGGACCGGCAGCACAAGGACACCGTCGAGGCGAACCTCCTCCTCGGCTTCGAGGCGGACCACCGGGACTACGGCGTGGGGGCCCAGATCCTGTACGACCTCGGGATCCGTCGGTTGCGCCTGATGACGAACAACCCGGGGAAGTTCGTGGCGCTCGAAGGGTACGGCCTCGAGCTCGTGGAGCGCGTGCCCCTCGAGCCGCCCCCGCATCGCGACAACATCGATTATCTCCGCGCCAAGAAGCTCAAGATGGGACACCTGCTCGAGTCCGTCTGAGCGCCGCGCCGGCGCGCCTCTTCTGGACGGGCCGCGAGCGAAGCCGCTATAATCCGCGCTTTGCCGCCCGGCCGAAGCCGATCCGGACCAGGGGGTCGCGTGTTCGAAAGCCTTTCGGAGCGGATGCAGGGGATCTTCCGCGCGCTCGCCGGACGGGTGCGGATCGACGAGGCCGCGCTGACCGACGCGCTCCGGGAGATCCGGGTGGCCCTCCTCGAGGCCGACGTCCACGTCGGGGTCGTCCGGGCCCTCCTGGACCGGGTCCGGGCGAAGGCGCTCGGCGAGGAGGTGCTGCGCAGCCTCGGCCCCGCGCAGATGGTCGTGAAGATCGTCCGGGACGAGCTCACGGGCCTGCTCGGAGAGGGGGAGCCGGGGCGCCTGAAGTTCGCCTCTCGCCCCCCCTCCGTCATGCTCCTGGCGGGGCTCCAGGGCTCCGGGAAGACGACGACGGCGGCGAAGCTGGGCCTTTGGCTCAAGGGCTCCGGGCGATATCCGCTGCTCGTTCCCGCGGACGTCTACCGGCCCGCCGCCGTCGAGCAGCTCGTCCGCGTCGGGCGCTCGGTCGGGCTCAAGGTCCTCGAGCACGCCGGGGAGCGCGACCCGGTGGCCATCGCCCGGGGGGGCGTGCTCGAGGCCCGGCGCTCCGGCTACGACACCGTTCTCGTGGACACGGCGGGGCGGCTGCACGTCGACGACGCGCTCATGGACGAGCTCGGCCGGATCCGCGCGGCCGTCGAGCCGGTCGAGATCCTCTTCGTCGCGGACGCGATGACCGGCCAGGACGCCGTGAGGTCCGCCGGCGAGTTCCACCGCGCGCTCGGGCTGACCGGCATCGTGCTCACCAAGATGGACGGGGACGCGCGAGGGGGGGCGGCGCTGTCCATCCGCCACGCGACCGGGGTCCCGATCAAGTTCGTCGGGGTCGGGGAGCGTCCGTCGGAGTTCGAGCCGTTCCACCCGGACCGGATGGTCGGACGGATCCTGGGGATGGGCGACGTCCTCGGCCTGATCGAGAAGGCCGAGGAGGTCTTCGACGCCGAGGAGGCGCGCGATCTCGAGCGCAAGCTCCGCAAGAACCAGTTCACGCTCGCGGACTTCCGCGATCAGCTTCGCACGCTGCGCAAGATGGGGCCGCTGTCCAGCGTCGCGAGCATGCTGCCGGGGATGGGCGCCGTCCGGGAGGCCGACCTCGACTCGGACGCCGTCGGCCGGGTGATCGCGATCATCGATTCCATGACCCCGGGGGAGCGGAACAACCCCCAGATCCTGAACGGGAGCAGGAAGCGCAGGATCTCCCGGGGGAGCGGCCGGGGGGTTCCCGAGATCAACCGTCTCCTCAAGCAGTTCGCCCAGATCCGCCGGATGATGAGGACGATCCAGACGGCCAAGGGGAAACGGGGGGCTCGGCTGCCCTTTTTCGGACGATAGGCTATATTACTCGATTCGAGCGCCGGAGCGCCCGGAGGAGCGAGACGTGCTGAAGATCAGGTTGAGGAGGACGGGCTCCAGGCAGGACGCCCAGTATCGCGTGGTGGTATCCGATTCCAGGAAGACCCCGATCGGCCAGATCGTGGACAGCCTGGGCACGTACGATCCCGGCACCGATCCCGCGACCGTTCGCATCGACCTCGTGCGGGCGGACGAGTGGATCCGGAAAGGGGCGCACCCCTCCGAGACCGTGAAGAGCCTCATCGAGAAGGCCCGGAGCCTCAAGGCCTGAGGCGCTCGTGGGCGCGGCCGCGCGGCGAACGTTCGGCGGAGGAAGCGGCCATGAGGGAACTGCTGGAGTTCATCGCCAGGGCGCTGGTGGACCGGCCGGACGAGGTGGCGGTCACGGAGATCGAGGGAGAGCAGACGACGGTTCTCGAGCTGAGGGTCGCGCGGGAGGATCTGGGCAAGGTCATCGGCAAGCAGGGACGGACCGCCCGCTCGATCCGGACGATCCTGGCCGCAGCCGGGATGAAGCTCCGCAAGCGCGTGGTCCTCGAGATCCTCGAGTAGGGCGTGACGAACTCCCTTCCGATCGGGAAAGTCGCGGGGTTCCGCGGAAGGGCGGGGGAGCTGACGATTCGCGTCGCCTCCGGCGAGGCGAAGCGGTGGGTCGGCCTCCGGAGCGTCTGGATCGCCAGGCGGGGCGCCGGCCCGGACGGAGAGGGGACGCTTTACGGCGTCGAGTCGGCGAGGGCGTACCGGGACCGGCTGGTCGTCAAGCTGCACGGCGTGGACGACCCGACGGCGGCGGATGCGCTCCGGGGCGCGATCGTGGCCGCGCCGGAGGGGCAGGTTCCGGCACTGACCGAGGGGGTGCACTACGTCGCTCGCCTGGTCGGCCTGGAGGTGCGGGACGAGGAGGGCCGCAGGCTGGGGGTCGTTCGCGACGTGCTCCCGACGGGAGGAACGGACGTGCTCGAGGTCGAGGAGGAGGACGGGAAGGAGCTCCTGGTGCCGCTGGCGCAGGAGTTCGTTCTCGAGGTTTCGGAAGAAGAGGGTTTCCTCAGGGTCCGGCTTCCCGAGGGACTGCGGGAAGGCGGGATCGACTGACGGGTGCGGCGTTGGAATTCGACGTCGTTACGATGTTCCCCGGCGTGTTCGCGGGGCCGCTGGCGTACGGGATGCTCGCGAGGGCGAGACGCTCGGGCGCGATCTCCCTGCGCCTGCACGACCTGCGGCGATGGGGCGTCGGCGCGAACCGGCAGGTGGACGACGCTCCGTACGGCGGCGGCGGCGGGATGGTCCTGCGGCCGGAGCCGTTCTTCGAGGCGGTCGAATGGATCCGGGCCAGATTCCCGGCCCGGTCGGAGCGAGTGATCCTGCTGTCCCCGCAGGGGACGAGGCTCTCGCACGGCGTGGCGGAGCGCCTGGCGGGCCACGAGCGGCTCGTGCTCCTCTGCGGGAGGTACGAGGGGGTGGACGAGAGGGTCGGGTCGGGGCTGGCCGACGAGGAGGTCAGCGTCGGGGATGTCGTGCTGACCGGGGGGGAGGTTCCCGCCCTCATGGTGGTGGAGGCGGTGGCCCGGTTCGTCCCGGGAGTGCTCGGCCGGGCCGAGGCGGTCGAGAGCGATTCCTTCTCCGAGGGCGCCCTGGACTTCCCGCAATACACGAGGCCTCCGCTGTACCGGGGTCTGGCGGTTCCGGACGTGCTCCTCTCCGGCGACCACGGGGCGGTCGCGGCCTGGAGACGCGAGAGGGCGCGGGAGGCCACGGAATCGAAGAGACCCGATCTCGCGCGACGAGAAGACGGACCGAGAGAGGCGCCCAGCGTGCGCCGGCGAGGGTAGTCATGGACATGGTGAGAGCGGTCGGAGGAGAAGGGCTTCGAAAGGACGCGCCGGCGTTTCGCCCCGGGGATCGTGTGAAGGTGCACGTCCGGGTCGTCGAGGGCGACAAGTCGAGAATCCAGGTGTTCGAGGGGGACGTGATCTCCCGGCGCGGGGGGAGCGGTCCGACCGCCACGTTCACCGTCCGGAAGATCTCGGGGGGCATCGGGGTGGAACGGATCTTCCCGCTGCACTCGCCCGTGGTCGAGAAGGTCGGCTGCGCCAGGTTGATCGAGGTATTGGTAACCG
>CAZPWK010000031.1:0-16869 GCA_964590285.1 uncultured Acidobacteriota bacterium
ACCGGCCCTGGACCTGGCGGAACGTCCTGGCAAAGAGGCTGTTCGAGACGCGAGAGTAGAACCTCCGCCTCGCGGCTTCCGTTGCGCCCTCCGTGGCGACCCGCCTCCTCGCCCTCGCGAGCCTCCGAGGCTCCTCGCGCACCCCGATCCTCGCGCCTCGGAAACCGTTCCGTCCGTTCGCCGTAAGGAATTCCCACAATCTCGCGGCCACCGTGGGTGTGGTATGGTGCGAGCATTTGGGAAAGTCGCACCGCGACGAGGGTCCGGGGTCTCGTTCCGAGGCCCCCGGCCGTCGCGAGGCGCTTTTCGGGAGTCACGGCTCATGACGAAGAGAACGAAGATCGCGATCGGCGCCGTCGCCGTCGTGGCCCTAAGCGCCATCCTTGCCGCGTCCGTCATGAGCAGACGCAAGAGCGGCATCGAGGTGAAGACCGAGAAGGTCGAGAAGCGGGACCTGACGGCCATCGTGACCGCCAGCGGGAACATCGAGCCGAAGAGGAAGGTGGACATCTCCGCGGACGTCATGGGACGCGTCATCGAGCTCGCCGTCGACGAGGGGGACCTGGTCCGGGAGGGCGACCTGCTCCTCCGGATCGACCCGACCCAGTACGAGGCCGCCGTGGAGCGCGCAGAGGCGGCGGTCAAGCAGACCACGAGCCAGGTCGCCCAGACGGAGGCCTCCCTGGACCAGGCGAGGAGGGCCCTCGAGAGGGCGGAGGCGCTCCGCGCGAGCGGCAGCAGCCTCTTGAGCGACGAGGCCCTCGAGGACGCCAGGACCCGGCTCCACATCCAGGAGGCGGCCCACCAGGCCGCGCGGCACGGGATCGCCGTCGCTCGCGCGGCGCTCGCCGACGCGAGGCAGAACCTCGCCAAGACCGTCATCCGCTCTCCGATGGCGGGGCGGATCGTCCGCAAGAACATCGAGCAGGGCGAGACCGCGGTGATCGGCACCATGAACAACCCGGGATCGCTCCTCCTGACGGTGGCCGACCTCTCCGAGATGGAGGCCGTGGTGACGGTCAACGAGACCGACGTGCCCTCGATCAAGCTCGGAGACGCCGCCTCGCTCGAGGTGGACGCGATGCCGGGGACCAAGCTCGCCGGAAGGGTCACCCGGATCGGGAACAGCAGGATCGAGAGCGTGGGGACGAGCGAGGCCGTGGACTTCGAGGTGCGGATCGGCATCGAGGCCCCTCCCGAGACCCTCCGGACCGACCTGTCGGTCACGGCGGACATCGTGACCGCGGAGAGGAAGGGCGTTCTCGCCATCCCGATCATCTCCCTCACCGTCAAGGAGGTCCCGAAGGAGGAGACCGGAGGCGGGGGGTCGGAGGGGATCAAGGTCGAGGATCCGAAGGCCAAGGCTCGGGCGGAGCGCGTCAAGCGCCAGCAGGAGCAGGAGGGCGTGTTCGTCGTGAAGGAGGAGCACGCGGCCTTCCGCCCGATCAAGATCGGAATCCCCGGCGACAACTACTTCGAGGTCCTCTCCGGCGTGTCCCTCGGCGATGAGATCGTGTCGGGCACGTACCAGGCGATCCGCACCCTCAAGGACGGGGACCGGATCCGGATCGCCAAGGAAGAGAAGAAGAAGGACGGGAAAGAGAAGGACTCCCGGAAGGAAACGAAGGAAGCCGGGGACGGGGAACGGGACCGGCAGGCGACGGCGGCACCCGCGGAGTGAGGCGGGAGCGCGAGGCGATCGTGACGGGGACGAAGGCAGGAGCCGGGGCGCGCGGCGCCCTCCGCTTCGCGGATGCGCTCGCATCCGCGTTCCTGATGATCCGCGCGCAAAAGCTGAAGAGCTTCTTCTCCCTCCTCGGGATCGTCATCGGCGTCACGTCGCTCGTGGCGGTCATCTCGATCGTCGCGGGAATGGACCGGTACGTCCGCGAGGACTTCGCGAACCGGATCTTCGGCGTGAACACCTTCACGCTGCAGCGGCGATCGAGCGTCGTGTTCTCGAGGCCGGACGACGAGACGATCCGGGAGTGGCGGAGAAGGCCGAGGCTCCGCGTCGAGGACTACCGGCACCTGAAGGAGCGCATCGAGACGCCGCTGATCCTGACGGCCTTTTCGAGCGACAACGCGACGGTCCGATTCGGGAACCGTGTGGCCCAGAACGTGCAGATCATCGCCGCGGACGCCGACTACTTCCGGATCCGCGCTTACGAGATCGAGAAGGGAAGGGCCTTCACGCAGACGGAGTCGGATCTCGGCCGTCCGGTCGCGGTGATCGGGAGCGAGATCGCGGAGAAGCTGCTCGAGGGAAGGAACCCGATCGGGGCGGCGATCCACTTCGCCGGGACGCGGTTCACCGTCGTCGGCGTCGTCAAGGCCCAGGGGAAGCTCTTCGGTCTCTCGCTCGACAAGTTCATCGTCGCTCCCTGGACGAGCCCCGCGGCCCGCGTGGTCAACCGTCCCCGCGTTCTCGACGCGATCACGTTCAAGGCCGCGAGCGAGGACGAGATGCGGGCGGGAATGGCCGAGGTCGAGGTGCTGATGCGAACGCGCCGGCACCTGCGCCCCGGCGACAGGAACGACTTCGGGATCGAGACGTCGGCGGGGATCCTGGACGCATGGTCGAAGATCAGCGGGATCCTCTACGCGGCCCTTCCGGGGCTGGTGGGGATCTCCCTGGTCGTCAGCGGCATCGTGATCATGAACATCATGCTCATCGCGGTCGCCGAGCGGACGCGGGAGATCGGGATCCGCCGGTCGATCGGGGCGAGGCGCGGCGACATCGTCGTGCAGTTCCTGCTGGAGGCGGGGACGCTTTCCGGCCTCGG
Organism: uncultured Acidobacteriota bacterium; assembly: GCA_964590285.1. Lineage (GTDB taxonomy): Bacteria > Acidobacteriota > Polarisedimenticolia > Polarisedimenticolales > JAIQFR01 > CALMJU01. Next base: position 2,787 of record CAZPWK010000031.1, read on the forward strand.
CGGTGCGATCGGGATCGTCCTCGGAGTCGTCATTGCCGAGATCGTCCAGGCGACGACACCCCTCCCGGCAGCCGTGTCCCCGGTCTCGATCGCGGCGGGGCTCGTGCTGGGGTGCGGCGTCGGGGTCGCGTCGGGTCTGTACCCGGCTTGGCGCGCGGCGAACCTGGACCCGATCGAAGCGCTCCGGCAGGAAACGTGAGGCGGAGGCCGGAATGAACGTCTCGAGCCTCGCGGAGTCGTTCTCGATCGCGCTCGCCTCGATCCGGGGAGCGAAGGTCCGCGCGGGCCTCACGATCCTCGGCGTCGCCATCGGCGTCACGGCGGTGATGGCGATGGCGTCGCTCGTGCAGGGAATCAACCACGGGGTGGCGGAGGCGCTCGACCAGATCGGGGCGGAGACCTTCTTCCTGATGCGGCACTTCTCCGCCGGAATCCAGATCAGCGACGGCTCGACCCCGGAGTGGGAGAGCCGGCCCTGGCTCGAGGTGGACGACGCCGAGGCGATCCGCCGGCTCGACTCGATCCGGCTCGTCAGCTACCGGAACGCCGACATGGGGACCGTGATCCACCGGGGCGAGCGGGTCTCGAACATCCCGATCGTCGGCACGACCGAGGACTGGGCCGAGATCGACGGCGGCGAGATGGTCGAGGGCAGGAACTTCACGAGCGCCGAGCAGCGTGCGGGGAGCGCCGTCGCCGTCGTCAACGAGGCCCTGGTCCGGGGGCTCTTTCCCACGGGAATCGCGCTGGGCAAGGACCTTCGCGCGACCGCGCTCCGCGGCGGGACCCGCCTCCGGATCGTCGGGATCTACCGGGAGGCTCCGAACGCCTTCCAGGAGCTCGGGTCGGAGCAGCCGTGGCTGGTCATCCCCTACGAGACGCTCGAACGGAACTTCTGGATCCGGAAGGACGAGTTCGGAATCCTGATCAAGCCGTGGCCGGACGTCTCGCAGGAGGAGGCGATGGACGAGGTGATCGCCCTGATGCGGCAGCGCCACGCCCTGCGCCCGGGCGATCCGAACGACTTCGACGTCATCCCCCAGGCGAAGCTCCTCGAGTCCTTCAAGGCGTTCACCGGCACCTTCTTCCTCGTCATGATCGCGCTCGCGTCGATCGGGCTCATGGTCGGGGGCGTCGGGGTCGTGGGCATCATGATGATCGCCGTGACGGAGCGCACGCGCGAGATCGGCGTCCGCAAGGCGATCGGCGCGAGGCGCGGAGAGATCCTCGTGCAGTTCCTGATCGAAGCCGTGCTGCTGACGTTCGTCGGCGCCGTGATCGGGATGCTCGTCGGCTGGGGGATCGCCCGGCTCGTCGCGGCGCTCTCCCCGATCCCGGCGGCGGTCCCGGTCTGGGCGGTGCTGGCCGCGCTCGGGGCGGCGGTCGGCACCGGCGTCGGCTTCGGATTCTATCCAGCGGTCCGGGCCAGCCGGCTCGATCCCGTGACCGCCCTCCGGTACGAGTAGGCCCGCCGGGACCCGGCGTCCCCCGCGCTCAGCGTGAACCGTCGGAATCCGGTCCCTCCCGCCACCCCCGGAGATCGTAGACGACGACCTCCCCCTCGAGAACGACGGGCCGGCCGAGCAGGCGGGTCAGCTCGACGAAGCGGCGCTGCCCCGCCGGGCTCGTCCACGGAAGCACGGGGTAGCTTCCGCCGAGCCGCCGCATCTCAGGGACGTTGACCAGGAGGTGCGTGAATCCGAGTCCGCAGAGCTCGTCGGCCGCCTCCGAGGCGGACGGGTGACGCTCGAGCAGCGCGGCGAGCGCGGGACGGTCGTGCTGGGACGACGTCTCGAACGGGCGCGGCAAGAGGAACCCGCGAGGCTCGCAGACGAGGAGCAGTCGCGCGTCCGGCGGGAGGCTCCCGCAGGCCCGGAACGCCGGCGACGGGTCGGAGACGACGACCGCCCCGTACACGGATCGCGCGTCGCCCGCGATCGAAAGGCCTCCGACGCCCGACCCCATCTTCCAGGCCTCCCACCCCCCCCACCCGAGCGCCGCCGCGAGCACCGCGAGCGAGAGGGCCCGGCCCGCCCCTCGCCGACCGCCCGCCGACGCCGTCGCGACGAGAAGCGCGAGCGACGGCGTCAGGAACCGTCCGAGCGCGCCGGTGACCGACCAGACGACCCATCCGGCGGCGCCGGCGCCGAGCGCCAGCATCGTCGCCGTGCGTTTCCGCAAACGGTACGCGGCGAGCCCCGCGGCGAGAAGAGGGAGCACGACGAGCCGCGCGCGCCCGAGAGCGCCGACGGCGCGGGCCAGGAGATCCGCCGCCCCGCCGGCGAGATGGATGTGGCTCGACGCATCGCGCCACAGCGTCTCGATTCCGGCCCGCGTCCATCCGATCGGGGCCGTGGGGTCCCCCAAGAGCCAGGCGTTCTTCGCCCACCAGGGGGCCGATCCGGCCGCGACCGCGAGCGCGAACACGACGAGCGCCCGCGGCCCGCGCCACGACGCGCCGGGCGACCGGGACGCGGTCGAGCGCACGGCCAGGACCAGCGCCACGATCCCGGACCACGCCACCCCCTGGAGCCGGGCGGCGCACGCCACCCCGGCGGCCAGCCCGGCGCCGGCGGCTCCCGGGAGGAGCGGGCGTCCCGCCAGGGCGAGCCCCGCGGCCGCGACGGTCCCCGACACCGCCCAGGCCTCCGCCGCCGGCAGCGCCGGGACCAGCATCGCCGTCGGGAGGTACAGGATCGCGGCCCCGGCGAGGTGCGAGGCGATCCGCGAAGCTCCCAGCCGCCCTGCGATCGACGTCACCGCGGCGCTCGCGGTCGCGTAGCCGATCAGGTGGATCCAGCCGGCGGCGCGCGGACAGCCCGCCGCGAGCGGGACCGCGTAGATCAGCTGCGCCAGCGGCGGGAACGTGGAGAACAGGTTGCCGGAATGCGCGAGAATCTCGTGGTCGAGGAGGGCCTGCCACGGCAGGCCGAGATGGTAGACCCACGAAGCGTAGAGGAACGGAGGAGCGAGGGCGATCGGCAGAAGAGGCAGTGCGGCCACCCCCGGCCACCTCAGCCGCCGCGCGAGCGACGGCAGCGCCCGCCAGCGGCCCGCGGCCGCGGCCAGCGCGGCGAGGGCGAGCAGCGGCACGGGCCGGAACGCGCCGAGGAGCCCGGCCGCGAGCGTCGCGCCTCCGAGCGCGAGAGACCCGAGAGCGAAATCCCAGGCCGGCCTGAGCCCCGGTGGGACCGGCAGCCGCAGCACGAGCCTCAGGCGCTCGCCGAGCGCCAGAAGGATCGCGCCGACGGCCGAGCCGACGACGAGGGCCAGGGCGATCTCGACGGAGACGTGGATCACGGCGCGGAGATCATAGGTCACGCTCGTGCCCGGCCCAAGACGGAGCCCGAACGGTCCGCTCCCGGGCGGGACCTCTCGCGGCGGGCGCCCGACGTCGGCGGGCCCGGGCCGCGCGGAGGGCCCCCGGCAGGACCGCGGACGGGACCGATCCGACGTTTTTGACGGTCGGAGAACCGGCCTTGGCAAGATCCGTCGGACCGAGGAGACGGAGAGGCGGTCGATTCCGGGGTTTTCCGAGAAGCGGCGTCTTACGGAGCTGGCACGGCGTGTGCTGGAAAGACCGGTGTGCATCGCCGATGCACGATGAGGCGAGGAAGCGAAATTCCAAGGAGGAACAGGATGCGCAAGATCGTCACGCTCGGTCTGGCCTTCGTCGTTCTGCTGGGATTCGGAGGCGCGGTTCTCGCGGGCGGCCCGAATCCGGACTGCCCGGACGCCGACGGCGACGGTATCTGCAACTGCGAGGATCCCGACTACGTTCCGGGCACGTACAACCCCGACTGTCCGGACGCCGACGGTGACGGCATCTGCAACGGCATGGACCCCGACTACGTTCCCGACGGCGACGGCCCGGACGCCTGAGTCCGGCGTTCTCGCCCGGCAGCTCCTCGAGCCGGGCACCGCGAGACGGCGCGCCGGGATCGGTTGCCCCCGACTTCCCCTCGCAAGCGATCGTCAGGCGGTGCCCGGCGTTCTTTTTTTGTCCCTCCCGGCGACCCCGCACCGGGATCCGCCGGGAAGGACGAGGACCGAGGCTACTCCCGGGTCCCTCGCTGCCCTCCTTCGACCTCGGAGAGCGGGATGCCGAGAGCTTTGGCGACTCCCTCGCCGTAGGCCGGATCGGCCTTGAGGCAGTTCCCGATGTGGCGGACCTTGACCTCCTTCGGAGCGTCGCCCATGGCGCGGGCCGTGTTCTCGAACAGCGCCCGCCTCTGCTCGGCGGTCATCAGCCGAAAGAGCAACCCAGGCTGCGAGTAGTAGTCGTCGTCGTCCCGATGGTTCCAGTGGCCCGCGGCGCCCTCGATGCCGACCGGAGGCTCTGCGAAGCCGGGCTGCTCCTGCCACTCGCCGTAGCTGTTCGGCTCGTAGCCGAGCGTGCTGCCGTGGTTGCCGTCCACCCGCATCGCGCCGTCGCGGTGGTAGCTGTGGACCGGGCAGCGCGCCGCGTTCACGGGAATCAGGTGGTGGTTGACGCCGAGCCGGTAGCGCTGGGCGTCGCCGTAGGAGAAGAGCCGGCCCTGGAGCATCTTGTCGGGAGAGAACCCGATGCCGGGCACGACGTTCGCGGGATTGAAGGCCGACTGCTCGACCTCGGCGAAGTAGTTCTCCGGGTTCCGGTTCAGCTCCAGGACACCGACCTCGAGGAGCGGGTAGTCCCTGTGGAACCACACCTTGGTGAGGTCGAACGGGTTGTACGGGCACCTGGCGGCGTCCTTCTCGGGCATCACCTGGAAGTACATCTTCCACCGCGGGAAGTCCCCCTTCTCGATGCTGTCGTACAGGTCCCGCTGGTGGCTCTCCCGGCACTTGCCGATGATCGCCTCGGCCTCGGCGTCGGTCAGGTTCCGGATTCCCTGCTGCGTTCTGAGGTGGATCTTGACCCAGAAGCGCTCGTTCTTCGCGTTGACGAGGCTGAACGTGTGGCTCCCGAAGCCGTGCATGTGCCTGTAGGAGTACGGGATCCCGCGGTCGCTCATCGTGATCGTGACCTGGTGCAGGGCCTCGGGCAGCGAGGTCCAGAAGTCCCAGTTGTTCCGGGCGCTTCGCAGGTTGGTCCGCGGGTCGCGCTTGACCGCGTGGTTCAGGTCCGGGAACTTGAGCGGGTCGCGCAGGAAGAACACCGGCGTGTTGTTGCCCACGAGGTCCCAGTTCCCCTCTTCCGTGTAGAACTTGATCGCGAACCCGCGGATGTCTCGCTCGGCGTCGGCCGCGCCGCGCTCTCCGGCCACGGTCGAGAAGCGCACGAACAGTTCGGTCTTCTTCCCCACCGCGGAGAAGATCTTCGCCCGGGTGTACTTCGCGACGTCGTGCGTGACCGTGAAGGTCCCGAACGCGCCCGATCCCTTGGCGTGCATCCGGCGCTCCGGGATGACCTCGCGATCGAAATGCGCGAGCTTCTCCAGGAACCAGACGTCCTGGAGCAGAACGGGACCGCGCGGACCCGCGGTCATGATGTTCTGGTTATCGGCGACGGGCGCGCCGGCGTTCGTGGTCAGCTTCTTCTTCTTCGCCATGTCCCTCTTCCTCCCGGTCTCCCCCGCTTGTCGATCATCGGATCTTCGTCCCGCCTTTGCGGCACTTCTCGCAGACTCCTCGCACCTCGACGTGCGCGCCGAGAACGCTTCCGAATCGCCTCGCGGCGCCGGGAACCTCGATGGCGTCGAGCTCGGGGCTCAGGAAGTCGCGCGCCCGCCCGCATCGCACGCAGACGTAGTGGTGGTGGCGGTCCGGGTTGGCGTCGAACCGCACGCTCTCCCGGCGCTGCCCGAGCGTGGCGATGAGCCCGAGACCGTGGAGCCTCCAGAGCGTGCGGTACACGGTGTCGAGCGACACCGTCGGCATCCGGACCCGGACGGCGCGAAAGACGGACTCGGCGTCGGGGTGATCCGCGCTCGCGGCGACCTCCCGGAAGATCTCGATCCGCTGGTGCGTCAGCTTGACCCCCGCCCGCCGGGCCGCCTCGCGGAACCGCGCGAGGCGGCGCTCGAGTTCCGCGGTTTCGATTCGCATGGTCATTCCTATCCGCGAGTGAAATGCAGATAGGAGTCTAACAACATCATGGGCCCCGCCGCAAGCGGCCGACCCGTCCCGTCGCGCCCGGGGCCCCTGGCGGGGACGGCGACGTTCGCGGCATACTGGCCGCCGACCGGAGACCGGCCGCGATCCCGCGCCGGGCCGGAGCGCCGGCGGAAGAGGGAGGATCGGACCGATGAACGCGCGTCCCGTGGCGGAGAGCGTCCAGTGGGTGGGGGCAGTCGATTGGGATCGCAGGCTGTTCGACGAGCTGATCCCGCTGCCCGATGGAACCAGCTACAACGCGTACCTGGTGCGCGGCTCGAGCAAGACCGCCCTGATCGACTCGGTCGACCCCGCCTTCACCGAGGTCCTGCTCGCCCGGCTCGCCGGCTCGGGCGCCGGGAAGATCGACTACGTCGTCTCGCAGCATGCGGAGCAGGACCACTCGGGGTCGATCCCCCGGATCCTCTCCGAGCATCCCGGGGCGAAGGTCCTCGCGACGGAGAAGTGCAAGGCGATGCTGGCGGACTTGCTGGACGTCCCGGGGGACCGGGTGCAGGCGGTCAAGGACGGCGAGCGCGTCGACCTCGGAGGGGTGACCCTGGAGTTCCTCCACTTCCCCTGGGTCCACTGGCCGGAGACGATGCTGACGTGGGTGCCCGAGCGGCGGGTCCTCTTCACCTGCGATCTCTTCGGATCGCACCTGGCGACGAGCGCCACGTTCGCGGGGGACGACCCTGCGGTCCTCCACGGCGCGAAGCGGTACTACGCGGAAATCCTGATGCCCTTCCGAGGCGTCATCGAGAAGAACCTCGGTCGCGTGGTGGGGCTCGACGCCCGGGTCATCGCGCCGAGCCACGGGCCCGCGTACGAGAAGCCGGGAGCGATCCTGGACGCCTACCGGGACTGGGTCTCGGGCCCGCCGCGGAACCTCGTCGTCGTGCCGTACGTGTCGATGCACGACAGCACGCGCCGGATGGTCGAGCGGTTCGTCGATGCCTGCGCGCGCCGGAGCGTGCGGGTCGAGCAGCTCTCGCTGGCCGACCCCGACATCGGCAAGCTCGCCGTCCTGCTGGTGGACGCCGCGACGATCGTGCTCGGGACCCCGACGGTGCTCGGCGGCCCCCACCCCAAGGTCGCCTACGCCGCCCAGCTGGCGAACCTGCTCCGGCCGAAGGCCCGTTACGTTTCCGTGATCGGGTCGTTCGGCTGGGGCGGCAAGGTCGTCGAGCAACTCGCGGCGATGGTCGCCAACCTCAAGGTCGAGATCCTGCCGCCGGCCCTCTGCAAGGGCCTCCCGAAGCAGGCCGATTTCGAGGCTCTGGAAGGGCTGGCCGAGGCCGTCGCGGAGCGGCACGCGGCGCTCTGACCGACGAGGCCTCCGGGAAGCCCCGACGCGCCTTTCCTGGCACGCAGCGGAGAGTCATCGTATCTTTTGAAGCTTGAACGAGGAGGGGGTTCGCATGCGTCGAGATGGGCAGAGTCTTGGTGTGTCCGGTCGAGGGGCGAGGAACGGCGGCCGCCGTGCAGAGGCCCGGGGGTTCATCCTCGTGCCGGGTGTGCTGCTGGCGCTCTGCGTCGTCGGCCCCGCCGCGGCGGCGGCCGACGAGGCGCCGCTCGTGATCCGGGGCGCGGAGCACGGGCCTCCGGTCACGCCGTTCGTCGTGGACGTCGACGTGCGCGACCTGCCCGGTCCGGAGCCGTGGCGGCCGGGCGATCCGATCCGCTCGATCCCCATGCGCTTCTATCCCCCTCCCGGAACCCTGCCGGTGCCGACCACGAGACCCGGCCCCGATCCCCTTCTCGAGGTCCAGCTCCTCCAGGCCCCGCCCGCCGCGGCTCTCGACACCCTGGAGATCTCCACCCCGTCGCGGAACTTCGAAGGGCAGGGGTTCACCTCGGTCAACCCGCCGGACACCGTCGGCGACGTCGGCCCCGCGCACTACATCCAGATGATCAACTCCGGAGGTGGCGCCCTGGTCAAGATCTGGGACAAGGCGGAGCCGGCGCCCAACGAGCTGGCCGCGTTCGTCCTGGACGGCCTCGGGGCCGGAGCCTGCGCCTCGGGCTACGGCGACCCGATCGTGATCTACGACCGCCTGGCCGATCGCTGGCTGTTGGCCGAGTTCGCCAGCTCCGGAGCTCACCTCTGCGTCTACATCTCGAGGGCCGGCGACCCCGTCACCGGGGGCTGGTACGCCTACGACTTCGAGACGCCGAGCTTCCCCGACTACCCGAAGTACGCCGCCTGGGCGACCGACTCCGACGGCGGTCCCGGCTCCTACGTCGTGACCGCCAACGACGGCGGACCCGGCGTCTACGCGCTGGACCGCGCCGCCATGCTGGCCGGCGAGCCGTCGACCTTCCAGAGGCTGACGATGCCCCGTCTCCCGGGTTTCGGCATTCAGGGACCGGCCCCCGCGGACCCGGACGGCCCGAACGGTCCGCCCGCCCTCGCCCCGGCGATCGTCATGCGCCACCGGGACACGGAGCTGCACGACGGCCCGGCGGCGCCCGCGGACCTGCTGGAGATGTGGCTGTTCCAGGTCGACTGGGACCAGCCGGCGAACACGACGCTGACCCAGGCGCCGAGCATCGACGTCGCGGAGTTCGACTCCGCGGTCTGCGGCACCGTCTTCGGGGGCTGCTTCCCGCAACCGGGCAGCACCGTGACGCTGATGCCGCTCCGCGAAGTGATCATGAACCGTCTGCAGTACTACAACTACGGCGACCACGAGAGCATCGCCGCCAACTTCGTCGTCGACGTCGACGGCGCGGACCACGGCGGCATCCGCTGGTTCGAGCTCCGGCGCGTCGCGGGCGGCCCCTGGGCCCTGCACACCGAGGGGACGTTCGCACCCGACGACGAGCACCGCTGGATGGGCTCGGCCGCGCTGGACTCCTCGAGCAACCTGGCGCTGGGGTACAGCGTGGTCTCGTCCGACACCTATTCCAGCCTGCGCTACACGGGGCGCCCGGCCGACGGGCCCCTTGGCGCGCTCCTGATGCCCGAGATCGAGATGCACACCGGGGCTGCGGCCAACGCCAGCTACCGCTGGGGCGACTACGCGGCGATGAGCCTCGACCCGGCGGACGACTGCACGTTCTGGTTCACCTCGATGAACAACCTGACCAACGTGTGGAGGACCCAGGTCGCCTCGTTCCGGTTCCGGGTCTGCGGCTGCGAGGTCGAGCCCCTGCCCCCGCCGCTCGAGGCGGCGGCCGACGGCGACAACCGGATCGAGCTGTTCTGGGAGGATTCCGAGCTGGCCGGGGTCGTCGAGTACATCGTGCAGCGCTCGCGGACGACCGGCGGTCCCTACGAGACGATCGGCGTCGTGCCGGACAGCAGCCCCGGCTTCGCCGGCGGGCCCGGGTACGCCTTCGACGACACCGACGTCAGCGGCGGCACGACCTACTACTACGTCGTCCTCGCCGACGACGGCGCGGCCTGCCGCTCGAGGGCCCTCAACGAGGCCAGCGCCACGGCGACCGGTCTCTGCACGCTGAAGCCGGTCTTCGCCGGGCTGCGGAGCGCGGCCCCCGCCGCCGTGGAGACCTGCGCCGTGGACCTGGCCTGGGACGCCGCCTCGGCCGAGTGCGGCGGGCCGGCGGTCTACAGCGTCCACCGCTCCACGGTTCCCGGCTTCGTCCCGGGTCCGGAGAACCTGCTCGTGGCGGGACTCCTCGGGACCGCGGTCCGCGACTACAGCGGCCTCTCCTCGGAGACGCCCTACTACTACGTCGTCCGCGCGCTGGACCTGGCCAACGGCGTCGGCGACGACAACGGCGTCGAGCTGTCCGCCTCCCCGGTCGGCCCGCTCACCGGCCTGCACACGCTGCTGTCGGAGAGCTTCGAGACCGCGGAGTCCGAGACGACCTGGACGGTGCTGACCGGCCCCGGAAGCCACGAGTGCGGCGAGTGGGCTCGGGTCGACACCTCGACGTACCGGCCCTCGGGAGGGAGCGGGTTCTACATGCTGGCGCTCTCCGAGGGGTGCGACGCGACCTCGACCAGCCTGGACTCGCCGGCGATCGATGCGAGCATGCCGGGCGTGCGGACCGTGACGCTGGAGTTCGACGCCTACTACCGGTACAAGAACGGCGACGACGCGACGGTCAAGGTCTGGGACGGCGAGGCGTGGCAGACGATCTGGACCGACCCCAACCGGGACGCGAACCAGCACCTCTCGTTCGACGTCACGGCGCACGCCGCGGGGAACCCGGCGTTCCGGGTCCGGTTCGACTACCAGAACGCCGCGAACGACCGGTCCTTCGCCGTGGACGACGTCGTGGTGACCGCCGACGTCGTCAACTCCTGCACCGGAAGCTCGGCCCCCCCGTCGGTCCCGTCCGGCGAGGGGACCACCGGCCCGCTGCGGGCGACGCGCCTCACGCCGACGGGCGACGCGCTGGAGATCGAGTGGGACGCCTCGTCCTGCCCGGGCGCGGGGTACAACCTGCTCTACGGCGACCTCGCCTCGGTCTCCGCCGCGACCCCGAGCGGCGCCGCCTGCGGCATCGGCACGTCGGGAGCCTACGCGTGGAGCTCGGTCCCGGCGGGGAACCTGTTCTTCCTCGTCGTGGGCGCGGACGGCGCCGGAGTCGAGAGCAGCTGGGGCGAGAGCTGGCTGGGCGAGCGGAACGGCCTGACGGCGTCCGGCATGTGCGGCGCGACGATGAAGGACGTCAGCAACGTCTGCGAATGACCGATGAGCGGCCCCGTCCTTCCCGGCGGTCGTCGCGCGCGACGGTTGTCGGGAGGGCCGGGCGTCCTTTCGCGTCGCCGTCCGACGCCCGCGTGGCGCCCGTGAGGTATCCTGCCGGCACGGAGGGCGTCCCGATGCGAAACATGGTCGCGGTCCCGGCAATGGCCCTGCTCGCCTTCTGCGCGGCCCACGCGGGCTCGGTCGAGGTCGAGTTCGACCCGCGCGCGGAGTTCGAGCGGTTCGAGACCTGGGCGTGGGCGCCGGACCGCGAGGCGGGGCGCACGGGCATGCTCGCCGACGCCACGATGAGGGAGCGGGTCGAGCGAGCCCTGGCGGGTTGCCTCGAGGAGGCGGGCCTGCGCGCCGCCGGCCCGGACGAGACGGCCCACGTCCTCGTGCGCTACGGCGGCGGCGTCGGGATGGGGAAGACGGTGACCCTGAGCGAGGGTTTCTACTTCGACGGCCTCGCCCCCGCGTACAGGACGCTGCGCTTCGACGAGCAGGTCGCGACCGTGATCGTGGACCTGATCGACGCGTCGACGAAGTCCCTGGTGTGGCGGCTCTACGTCAAGGAGAAGATCGGCGGCCCGAACGACCCGCCCGACAAGCTCCAGCGCGCGGTCGGCAAGGGATTCTCGAAGTACCCGCCGAGCGAGTCGGCGCGGGCGAGGAAGGCCCGGGAGATCGAGAAGGCAGAGCGGGCTAGATGATCCTGGCCTTCGAGAGAGCCTTCACGAGGGAGACGCCGACCTCGCGCGCCGCCTCCACGACCGTCAGCGGATCGATCAGCTCGCTCGTCCCCGACCAGGCGGGCCCTGTTTCCCTGCTCGACGCCCGCCAGAGATCGGTCCGCACGCGAACGCGGGTCTCCGTCTCGAGGTAGCCGGGCAGGAAGACCTGCTCGTACGTGTACCAGTAGCCGCCCCAGGCATCCCTGCCTTCGTAAACCGGCTCGTAGGTCCCGGTCCCCTCCCTCCACGCGAGCTTGTGGTCCTTGCCGACGACCCGGCTGACCGTCACCGCGTCGAAGCCCTCCTCCTCGAGCCTGGCCTCGAACGGTCCCCGCTCCCTGGGCAGATCCGGGAACATCAGGTGCGAGGCCACGGCGGGCACGCCGCGAAGCTGAAACTCGCCGGCGATCACGTCCTCGAAGGCGGCCCGAACCGACGCGCTCGCGCTGACGGCCATGACGAGAACCTTGCGGGGCGGAGCCTCCCGGGCGCTCCGCTTGCCGCCCTTCTCCGCCGCCGTCGTCTCGACGCCCCCCGCGACGATCGCCAGGGCGCCGGCGACGGCCGCCGCCCTCCACCGCATCCCCCCCTGTCTCGCCATGCAGCCTCCGGGCGCGGGCACCCCCGCGACGCGGACATTGTGCGACGGATCGGGCCGGAAGGGTGGCTCGAGCTCCCGCTCGACCGCCGGACAGATCCCGGAGCTTCTCCGAGTCACTTCAGCAACAGCAGGCTGACGGCCATCAGGGCCATGCCGCCGACGATGCCCGCAAGCACCTCGTGGCTTCGTCCGTGCTGCCTCGCCGTCGGCAGCAGCTCGTCGATCGAGACGTAGACCATCACCCCGGCGACGCCCGCGAAGACGAGACCCGCGAACTCTCTCGGGAGCAGCCGGTCGAACGCCACGGCGGCCACCGCCCCGCCGAGCGGCTCCGCCAGGCCCGACAGGAACGACAGCGCGAACGCGCGTCCCCGCCTTCCCGTCGCGAAGAAGATCGGCACCGACACGCTGATCCCTTCCGGGATGTTGTGCAGCGCGACCGCGACGGCGATGGCCGTTCCGGTCAGGGGGTCCTCGAGAGCCGAGAGGAACGTGATCATCCCCTCCGGGAAGTTGTGGATGGCGATCGCCAGCGCCGTGAACAGGCCCATCCTCCGCAGTCCGTGCTGCTCGATCGCGAGAGGGGCCCCGGATCCGGACCGGAGCCGCTCGACGTCGGCGTCGGCGCGCAGCTCGTGCGGGTTCTCGGCCTTGGGGACCAGCGCGTCGATGACCGCCATCAGCCCGATGCCGCCGAAGAAGCCCAGGTGAGCGAGCCACGCGGCCGCGGAGCCGCCGTAGCTGCGCTCCAGGTTGTCCGCGGCCTTCGGCAGGATCTCGACGAACGACACGTAGAGCATGACGCCCGCGGAGAACGCCAGCGTCCAGGCCAGCAGGCGCAGGTTGGTGCGGCGAGCGAAGAAGGCGACCGCGCTGCCGAGTCCGGTGGCCAGCCCCGCCAGGAGGGTCAGGCCGAACGCGAAGGCCAGCCCGCCGGACGTGAAGTTGGGCAGCGAGTGTTCCATGACCTCCGGTGCCGCGCGCGCTCGGCGACGCCTCGAGTGCCCGCCACCTCAGGAGCCCGGGGGTGAGGGCTCAGGCGCCGATCTGCAGGGCGCGCCAGTGCGAGAAGATCTCGAAGGCCTTCGAAGTCTCGATCTCCACGAAGCGCCGGTAGACCTTGCCTCTCTGGGGATCGATCTGGTACTTCCGGTCCTGGAAGTCGAAGTCGACGATGCGATTCTGGGCGACGTTGCCTCGGCGAGCACCCTTGCGCGGCACCTTCGCATCCTCCTCTCACCCGCCGACTCGCGGGATCCGGTCTTTTCTTAAACAAGTTGCGTACCAGCGTCGGGTGAATGCGCGGCGCAGCCCGCTCCCGCGCGATTTTTCGAGCATCCGTGCGTGGGAGCGCCGGTCGGACGGGTTGCGGACCTTCGGGAGCGACTGCCGGTCCATGGCGCAGGCAGCGTCAAGGTGGCCGACAAATTGGGGCAAATCGGCCATTCTGGCCGATGAGCAAGTTCTCTTCTATAATCCCCGCGATGGAAGGGTCGCCCAGGGGAAGCAGCTCCGTCCTGGTCGTCGTGGACGACGGCTCGATCCGCGAGCGCGTGATCCATTCCCTGACCCGGGCCGGCCACCGCCCGCTTCTCGCGGCCGGGGGCAGGGACGCGATCCGGCGGATCGAGGAGGACCATCCCGACGCGGCGATCCTCGACCTCGAGCTTCCCTCGTCGGACGCAGCCGCGCTCCTCCAGGAGATCCGGCGGGCGGACCCCGCCGTGCCCGTGCTCGTTCTCGCGGACGCGGCGCGCGCCGGGGCGGCCGTGCAGGCGCTCCGACAGGGCGCCGAGGACTACCTCCTCCGTCCCCCGGACCCTGTGGAGCTGCGCATCCGGCTCGGCCGGATCCTCGAGAGGCACGACCTGGACTCGAGGATCGCGCTCCTCCAGGGAGAGATCTCGAAGCACCAGTCCGTCAAGAGCCTCGTCGCCCGATCCTCCGCGATGCGGGCGGTGCTCGAGCGCGTCGAGCGGATCGCCCCGCTGCGCGCGACGGTTCTC
>CAZPWK010000032.1:0-16382 GCA_964590285.1 uncultured Acidobacteriota bacterium
CGCGGCCGGGGCGGTCGCGGCGGCGGCGGCGGCGGCCGCTACTGACGGATCGGGGCCGGGGCTCTTCGGAGCCCCGGCCCCTCGCATCACATCGGGCTGAATCCCAGATCGGCGAAGTACTGGTCCTTCATCTGGGCCTCGAGGCTCGCCAGGCTCTCGCGGTGGGCGGCCTCCCACTCGGCGAGGAAGCGAAAGACCTTCGCCGACTCCCCGTCCGGGCACTCGGCGGCGGCCTTCTCGTAGAACGCGATCGCGGAGCGCTCCAGCTCGCATCCGGCCGCGACGACCCCCATCTCGAAGTCCCCTCCCCGTACCCGTTGGATGAACTCCGGCGTCAGGATGTCGGTGGGGTCGAGGGGCGAGAGGTTCTGCGGCGTCGCGGGCACCGCCCACTCCCCCTTCTCGAGGAGCCCCCGGAAGTTCTTCTCGAGAAAGTCCTTGTGATGCTTCTCGTCGTCCGCCAGCTGCTCGAACATCTGCCGGGCCGCGGGATCGCTCGCCCGCTCCGCGGCCGCCTTGTAGATTTCGAGGCCCCGGAGCTCCGTGATGATCGCGGTCTTCACGGCCTCCAGGACGATCCTCCTGGTCGCCAGATCCATGCTTCTCTCCCCTCCGGCCGCCACCGGCCCCTCGTCGCGGACACCGAGAGAAGTCTAGCAGACCGGGGCGTCCCGTCCGCTCAGCGGGCCTCCTTCCGGAACCCCTCGCGGCTGCGGTCGCGGGCGGGACCGAACTCGGGCTTCACGGGCGGCCGCTCCTCGCGGAGCCTCAGGACCTCCCGGATGCCCCGATCGAGCTGGGAGTCCACCCCCTTCGCGAGCTCCTGCGGGAGGTTCTGCACCTCGATGTCGGGGATCACGCCGCGGTTCTCGAGGCCCCACCCCTGCTTCGCGTCCCACCAGGCGAACTCGGGCTGCGTGAGCATTCCGCCGTCCTGGAGGGTCTTGTCCCCGCGGATCCCGACCACTCCTCCCCAGGAGCGCATCCCGATGACGGGGGCGAGCCCCTCGATCTGCACCGCGGCCGGGAAGATGTCGCCGTCCGACCCGGCGAACTCGTTGGTGAGCACGACGAACGGGCCGTTGAGGACGGCGGAGGGGTACGTCGTCACGCCGCCTCCTCGGGCCCGGTCGAAGCTGACGAGCTTGCGCCTCAGGCGCTCGACGATCATCTGGGAGACCGAGCCGCCCCCGTTCCAGCGGACATCCACGATCATCCCTTCCCGGTCGAGCTGCGGGTAGAACCAGGTGTTGAACCGAATCAGCCCGTCCTTCCACATGTCCGGGATGTGGACGTAGCCGATCTTCCCGCCGGTCTTCTCCGCGACGTACTCCCGGTTCCTGCGGACCCAGTCCGCGTACCGGAGGTCGCCGTCGCCTCGGAGCGGCGTCACGACGACGTCCCGCGCCCCTTCGGCGGACGGCTTCGATCCCACGGTCAGCACGACCGCCTTCCCCGCGAGACCGTCCATGGAGGCGTCGAACGGGACCCCCTGGGGGAACGGCCGGTGGTTCACCGCGAGGACGTACTCTCCCTCGCGGACCGCCGCCTGGGGCTCCTCGAGAGGGGACCGGACCCGGTCGGCGGGATCGCCCCGGTAGATCCGGACGATCCGGTACGCGTCCCCCTCGCGCGCGAGGTCGGCGCCGAGGAGGCCGACCGGCACCCGAGTCGGCGCGACGCCCGGATCGCCGCCCCAGACGTAGGTGTGCGAGGTCCCCAGCTCGCCGATCACCTCCCCGAGGAGGTCGCGCAGATCCTCGCGGCTCGCGAGGCGCGGCAGGAGCGTCGCGTAGCGGTCGCGGACCGCCTTCCAGTCCACGTTCCCCATGCCGGGATCCCAGTAGAAGTCCCGCATGTGGCGCCAGCCCTCGTAGTAGATCTGGGCCCACTCCTCGCGGGGGTCGAGCTCGATCACGATGCCGTCCAGCGAGACCTTTCCCTTGGCGAGATCGGGCCCGGGGGGCGCCGCGGCGCCGACGACGAAGATCTCCCCCTTGGCCTTGACGACGGCGATCTTCTCGGACTTCGCGGCGAGCGCGTAGGTGTAGACCCCCTCGACGAACGGCTTCGCCTCCTTCTTCTCGAGGTCGAACGCCTCGAGCGTCGCCCGGGGCCCCCCCTCCTCGAACAGGTTCGGCATCTCCGCGAACCCCTCGAGCGGGAACGACAGGAAGAACAGCTGCTTGGCAGTGGCGGCGAGCCCGTAGTAGCGGCCGAGGGGGATCGGGAGCTCGACGAAGCGCGCCTTCAGCCCCTCGAGGTCGATCTCCACGGGCTTCGGGGGCTTCTTCTCGTCGGCCTGGGCGTCCTTCCCCTTCTCCTTGTCGCCCTTCGCCGCGTCCTTCCCCTTCTCCTCGTCCTCGCCTTCTTTCTTCTCCTCCTCGGGAGGGAGCCCCTCGAGCGCGGCGACGGGGTTCTTGACGTCCTTGCGCAACAGGACCGCGTAGACCTTGGTGCTCTTCGCCTCGACGTTCGTCCAGTCGCGCTCGCCGAGGATCGGGTTCGTCCCGCGGTCGCTCAGGAAGTACAGGTAACGGCCCTCCGGATCCCACGCCGGCGAGTAGTCGTGCGTCGTCGGCCCGGTGACTTCGTGGACCTTCCCCTCCTTCGTGTCGTAGACGTAGATCGAGGAATACCGGTTCGGAAGCAGCTTGGAGTAGGCGAGCCAGCGCCCGTCGGCGCTCCACGCGTACTCCTGGATCTCGCGCTGCGCGCTCCGGTCCACCTCCACGGGCTTCCCGCCCTCGGCCGGAACGACCCGGAGCGTCTGCGTCTGATCGGCGTAGGCGATCCACTTGCCGTCGGGGGAGAACCTGGGGGGGAAGTGCCAGCCGGTCTCGCCGGCGGGGACGACCGTCCGGGGGTCTCCGCGCCCCCACGCGTCCACGACCCGGATCTCCTCCTCGCGAGAGGCGTCGGTCACGTGGACGAGCCTCTTCCCCTCCCCGTCGAAGCTCGCAAAGCTCTCGCGCGCGCCGCTGCCCCGGCTCACCGGGAGGGTGACGCCTTCCTTGACGGGGACGGAGAAGATCTCGCCGCGGCTGACGATCGCGAGCCGGGAACCGTCCGGAGAGAGGTCCAGCGAGGTCAGGGTCCGGCCTGGATCGGGATACCGCACGCGGGTGAGGACCCGGTCGCTCGGCAGGTCGATGTCCACCTTGCGGGTCTTCCCGCTCCCCGGATCGAACACGTGGACGTCGCCGCCGAGGACGAGCGCGATCCGCCCGTCGGGGCCGATCGACGGCCACCGCGCGTCCCAGCTCTCGAAGTCGGTGTGGCGCTTCCGGTCGGAGCCGTCCGGCCGGATCGACCAGACGTTCATCGTCCCGCCCTGGTCGCTCAGGAAGTACACCCGGCCGCCGTGCCACATCGGGAACGCGTCGATCCCGTCGAAGTCGGTGACCTTCCGGAAGTCCGCCTTCGCCGGGTCGCCGACCCAGATGTCGGGGGCGGTGCCGCCGCGGTACCGCTTCCAGGTCGCCTGCTCCCAGGACTTCCGGTTGAACGCCCACGCGCCGGTCTCGGGATCGACGGCGAGGCGGACCGCCCAGCCGAGAGGGAGCTTCTCCGGATCCCCGCCCGCCGCAGGGATCGAGTACAGCTCGAAGTCGCCGGTCGGCGACTCCCCCGCGCTCCGGAACAGGACGGCGGCGCCGTCCGGGGTCCAGCCGACCACCTGGTCCGCCGCGGGCCCAAAGGTCAACCGTCTCGGCTCCCCGCCGTCCGCCGGGACCACGAAGACGTCGGCGTTCCCGTCGTACTCGCCGGTGAAGGCGATCCGCCCGCCGTCGGGGGAGAACGAGGGGAACGACTCCGACCCGGGGTGGGCGGTCAGCCTCCGGGCGAGCCCCCCGCCGGCCGGAGCCGTCCAGAGGTCGCCCTCGGCGCAGAAGACGATGCGATCGGCGTGGATGTCCGGCTGCCGATAGTAGGCGGCGGTCGCGGAGCTCGCCGGGGCCGCCGCGAGGACCGCGAGGATTCCCACTGCCGCCGCCGCGAGCAGCCGTTCGAGTCTCGTCATCAAGACCTCCCGTGCGCCCGGAACGCGAGCCGGGCGGACTCCCGGCGGAGGCGGACCTCGCCGCCGCCGCTTTCCCGTCGGAGATGTTCTTACGTGCGAACCCCCTGCCCGGTTCACGCGGCCCGCGCGCTCCGGGCGGGATCCATTCTGGCACGGATGGGAGGTCGGCGTGGGCGTCGCGTTGCCCGAAGCGGGGGCGCCCCGTAGACTGCTACGTCTTCGGGCGCGTCTCGCGCGGAGGGCCTCTCGTGGGGAAGAAGATCGGGCTCTGGATGATCGCGGTCGTCGTGACGCTCGGCGCCGCCTACTGGCAGAAGACGACGGGGCCGACGTACGCGGTGCGAGGGACCGTCGTCGTCGGAGGCGCGGAGGTCCCGCTCCGTCTCGAGCGGAGCCAGTCCGGCGACTCGGATCAGCGGGTCAGGGTCGCGACCGACGACGCGGAGATCTCCGGCGAGGTCCGCTGGAGGCGCTTCCCGACCGACGACCCGTGGACCGTCGTTCCGATGCGCCGGGGACGGCACTGGATCGAGGCGGCCCTCCCGAACCAGCCGCCGGCCGGAAAGCTCGAGTACCAGGTCCGGCTGTCGCGCAGGGGCGAGCACGAGGTCTTCCCGCCTCTTCCGGCGGTGACCCGGTTCAAGGGCGAGGTGTCGCCCTACGTCCTGGTGCCCCACGTCCTCGCGATGTTCGTCGGCATGCTGCTCTCGACCCGGGCGGGGCTCGAGGCGCTGACCCGGTCGGGCGACGCCCGGCGCCTGACGATGCACACGCTCGGCTTCCTGGCGATCGGGGGGTTCGTCCTCGGCCCGCTGGTCCAGAAGGCGGCCTTCGGGGCCTACTGGACCGGCGTCCCGTTCGGCTGGGACCTGACCGACAACAAGCTGCTCGTCGCCGCCGCGGCCTGGGGATGGGCAGTCTGGCGCCTCAAGGGGGGACGCGGCGCGCGGTGGGAGATCGTCGCCGCGTCCGTCGTCACGATGGTCATCTTCGCGATCCCGCACAGCGCGTGGGGATCCCAGATCGACTGGGAGTGACGCCGCGGGCCGGTCAGCGGTCGACGAGCTGGGAGAGCACCGCCTCGATCAGCACGTCCGGGAACACGCCGCCCGACTCGAGCACGCCTCGCGAGGCCGCGAGCGCCTCGCCGACCTCGGCGGGGCGCCGGGGGATCGGCGTCGCGGAGCCCGGCCCTCCCTTCGCCCTCTCCGCGGAGGTCGCCGCCAGAAGCGCGTCCAGCCCGACGGTCGAGCGACCCTCGAGCATCGCCTGCGCGACCCCCGCGAGGAGCAGGTACGGGTGCGCCGATCCGTCGGGAAGCCGGAACTCGACCGTTTCCGGCGCGATCTGCCGCCCCTCGGCGTTCCGCGCGACGATCGGGAGGCGGATCAGCGCGCTCCGGTCGTAGGCCCCCCAGAAGATCGCCCGAGGAGATTCCTTCCCCTGGCTGAGGCGGACGAAGGACCCGTCCGCGCGGTTGCCGAACGCCATCAGCGCGGCGCCGAGGCGGACGAGGCCCCCGACGAGCCACTTCGCCTCCGGACGGAGATCTCCGGAGGGGGCGTGCGCGTCCAGGTGGCCGTCTCCCGTCCACGGCGCGAGATGGAAGTGGAGCCCGTTCCCGGCGTGCCCCGCGCGCACGATCGGGTCGAAGCTGCAGAGCATGCCGGCGCGGTGGGCGAGGTTCCGGAGCACCCACTGCGTCAGCGCGACCGCCCGCGCGGCCTCGGGAAGGGGCGCGAGCGCCAGCTCGATCTCGTGCTGCTCCCAGATGACCGGGTCCGACTCGTCGGCCTCGATGTAGCCGACCTCGCTGTGCGCGTACTTGAGCGGCACTCCCATGTCGGCGAGCACCGCCATCGCCCGCCGCCTCAGCCCCTCGCCGAAGACGAACGGGGAGCTTGCGTGGTAGCCGCGGTCGGTCGCGCCGTAGATGTCGCTCTCGGCGCGGCGCTTCCCCAGGAAGTACTCGACCTCCCCGAGCGCGTGCAGATCGACCCCCGCCTCGGCCTTGAGGCGCTCGTGGGCCCGCCGGACGATCGTCGACGGGGACTGCGGCAGCGGCTCCCCGTCCCGGCCGCGGTGCCCGCACAGGAGGACGAGCACGGCCTGCTCGGAGAACGGGTCGAGGAACGCCGTGTCGAGCCGGGGCCGAAGGACGATGTCGGAGGCTCCGGACGGGATGCCGAGCCCCCGGAACAGGCTCGACCCGTCGGCCCGCTCGCCTCCGGAAAGGATGTCCTCGAGGTGGCCGATCCCGCGCGGGACGAAGTCGAGCGTCTTGAGCCAGCCGTCCCCCCCGACGTGCATCAGGCTGACCAGGCGGATCCCCCGGTCGGAGACCAGATCGACGAGATCGCGCGCCGACCAGTCGGCCGGCGCCTTCCCGATCCTCCGCTCGACGAGGCCGGCCGGGAGCGCCGACGACTCCCCGTCCGGGGCCCGGTCCCCGGACGGGCTCTCCCGGAACGGCGTGCGTCCTCCAGGCCGGATCGTCGGCATGCGTGCCTCGCTTCGCGAAAAGGGGGGTCCACTATAGCAGAATCGAGCGCGGCTCCCGGGCTCGCGCCGGCGGCCGGATCGGTCCGGAGCCGTGGTATAAGGGCCGCGGAGCCCGCGGCTTCGACCCCGTCGGCGCAGGGCGCGCCCGCCCCGCCTCCCGGAAGGGCTCCACGGCGCCGCGGGACCGGCCGGAGCCGGACCTCCCGGCAAGGAGGAGCACTTGACTCGCGCGATCACGCTCAGGACGCTCGCCCGGATCACGGCCGCGCTCGCGCTCGGGACGGCGCTCGCCGCGCCGGCGAACGGCGCCCCCGCCGAGGCGGAGGACCCGCGGGACCGGCCGTACCCGCACGGCGACTGGTCGGAGGACTGCGCCCTCTGCCACGACGACGAGAAGTTCCTGCCGGCGAAGCCGACCCGGGACTTCAAGCACGGGGCGGGCCTTCCGCTGCGCGGGGCGCACGCCCAGGCCCCTTGCGCGGCCTGCCACGAGACGCTCGACTTCGCCCGGCTGCCGAAGCCGGACTGCGTCGGGTGCCACCAGGACGTCCACCGCGGCGAGTTCGGTACGGACTGCGGGCGCTGCCACACGCCGAGGACCTTCCTCGACCGGGCGGAGATGACCCGCGTCCATCGGACGACGCGATTCCCGCTCTCGGGCGCGCACGCGGCGGCGGACTGCGAGGGGTGCCACAGACCGCAGCCGCAGGGCCACGGGAAGTACGTCGGCCTGGCGACGGAGTGCGAGGGGTGCCACGCCGATCCCTCCTTCCCGTCCGCCCCGCAGCGCCCGGCGAGCCACGTCGAGGGGAGCTCTCCTCTCGACTGCTCGCGGTGCCACAACACGGTCGACTTCTCGATCGTCCGGTTCGACCACGGGACGACGTCGTTCCCGCTGACGGGCGCCCACGTCGGCCTCGCCTGCGCCGCGTGCCACGCGGACGGCGTCTACGACGGCAAGCCGACCGAGTGCGTCTCGTGCCACCGGGAGGACTACGAGGCGACGACCGACCCGGGGCACGTCGCCGCGGGCCTCTCGACCGACTGCGCGCTCTGCCACACGACCGCGACCTTCGTCGGCGCCCGCTTCCCGGAGCACGACGCGCTGTACTTCCCGATCTATTCCGGCTCCCACGCCGGAGCGTGGAGCGCCTGCTCGGACTGCCACACGAACTCCGCGAACTACTCGGTGTTCAGCTGCCTCGGCTGCCACGCGCAGCCCGACACGAGCCCGCTCCACAGCGGCGTGGCGGGCTACTCGTACAACAGTGCCGCGTGCTATGCGTGCCACCCGCGCGGCGTCCCGGAGGACTGAGCATGCGCCGCCTCTCGCTTCCGCTCGCCCTTCTGTTCGCCGCCGCTCCGGTCCTCGCCCAGGGAACCGACGCCTCGCCGCTCCGCGTGACCTTCGTCGCCGGCGACTCCGTCTACGTCGGCTCCGGCGCCGACGAGGGGCTCGGCGCGGGAGACCGCCTCGAGGTCGTGCGCGACGAGGTCCCCGTCGCGGTCCTGACCGTCGCCGAGGTCTCGCAGCACCGGTCCCGGTGCTCGGCCGGGGACGGCGCCGCCGAGATCCGGGTCGGCGACGCCGTCCGCCTCGCCCCCGCCGACGGGGAGGCCGAAACCGCCTCCGGGGAGGAGAGCGAACCGCCGCGGGAGCGTCGCCCGCTGGACCTGCGGGGACGCGTGGGTCTCCGGTATCTGTACGTCGACCGCACCTCGGGGACCGGCGGCAGCTACAGCCAGCCGGCCGTCGACGTCCGGCTCGAGGGCCGGCAGGTCGCCGGGGCCCCGATCGGGCTCGCGGTCGACGTCCGCGCCAGGCGGACCTATAGGCGGCCGGAGAGCGGGGAATCGACGGAGGAGAACCGCAACCGCGTGTACCGGCTTTCGGCCTGGTACGCGAAGCCCGGAGAGCCGCTCCGCGTCGGCGTCGGCCGGCAGTTCGCGCCCTCCCTCGCCGTCGTCAGCCTCTTCGACGGCGTGTACGCGGAGTACCGGAAGGAGCGATGGGGAGCGGGCGGGTTCGTCGGGACGGAGCCCGATCCGGCGGACTGGGGCTACTCGAGCGACGTGCGCGACTTCGGAGGGTTCTACGAGTACGGGAACGCCCCGGCCGCGCCCCGGCGCTGGACCGTGACCGCGGGCGCGGTCTCCTCGACGCGGGACGGGGAAGTCAACCGCGACTTCCTCTTCGTGCAGGGCCGGTACGACGACCGGAAGCTCTCCGCCCATCTCGCGCAGGAGATCGACGTCAACCGCGGCTGGCGGAAGGACGCCGAGAGCGGCGACTCCTTCACCGCGACGAGCACGTTCGCGTCCCTGCGCTACCGGTTCGAGGACCGGCTCTCGTTCCGCGCCGGCTTCGACGACCGGCGCAGCGTCCGGCTCTACCGGGACTTCGTGACGCCCGAGACCGAGTTCGACGACGCCTACCGGCAGGGAACCTGGGCGGGGGTCGACGGGAAGGCCGGCGATCACCTTCGCTGGGGGCTCGACGGCCGCCGCTCGAGCGGCGGCGACGCGGGCGACGCCGACGCGCTCACGGCGACGCTCGGCGCCCTCCGGCTCACGCGCGTGGGGCTCGACGCGCGGCTCCGGAGCACGCGGTACGACAGCGATGCGACCGAGGGCTGGCTCCACTCGGCCTCGATCTCCGCCGATCTCGCGAGCTGGGCGCGCCTCGAGGTCCACGGGGGGATCCGCGCGGAATCGCCGCGCGAGCCGGCGATCCCCGAGGGGAACCTCTCCTGGTTCGGATTGGAGTGGGACGCCTACCTCGGGCGGAAGTGGCTCCTCACGCTGACGGCGGACCGCAACCGGGGGGCGGACGAGGACAACGACCAGTTCTACGCGACGGCGAGCTGGCGGTTCTGACGATCCTGCGCCGCGCCCCGGCGCCGGGAGGGGCGCCATGAACGCGCCGGCAGGAAAGAAGGCACCGGGCCTGGCGCCGCTTTTCTTCGCGTCGGGAGCGCTCGCGATCTCCGTGCAGGTCGTTCTCCTGCGCGAGTTGATCGTGTCCCTCGAGGGTGACGAGGCGGCGCTCGGGCTCGGGCTCACCGCGTGGCTCGCCGGGATCGCCGCGGGGGCCGCGGCCGTGCGGCGCGCCGTCGGACGCCGGCCGTCCCGCTGGGCCGCCGCCGCGTTCGCCCTGCTCGCCGCCTGGGGGGTTCCCGGGATCGTCGTCGCGCGCCTGGGCCGCCTTCTCCTCGCCCCGCCTCCCGGGGAGATCCTCTCGCTCGGCCCGTCCCTCGTGCTCGCCGCCGCGGTGGCCGCGCCGGCCGGCGCGCTCGTGGGCGTCCTGTTCCCGGCGCTCGCCGCCCTCGCGCCTCGCGCGGGGTGGCCCGCCGGCGAGGGGATCGCGCGTCTCTACGTCCTCGAGGCGCTCGGCTCGCTCGGGGGGGGACTCGCGACGACCTTCATCGTCATCCCCCTCCTCCCGCCGATCCACGGCGCGGCCCTGGCGGGCGCCCTGTGCGCCCTCGCCGCCGTGCCCGCCGCGCGGGTCGGGCAAATCCCCGGGCGTACGGCCTTCCCCCTGCTCGCGCTCGCCCTGACCCTCGCGGGACTTCCCGCGGTCTCGTCCCCGGCGGAGGAGGCGACCGAGCGCGCGCGGTTCCGGGCGATCGTCCCGGGGGTCCCGCTCCTGGCCTGGGCGGACACCCCCTACCAGCACGTCGCCGTGGCGGGCGGCGAGACGAGGCACGTCTACTCGGGGGGCCAGTACGCGGGGAGCTTCCCCGACGCGTCCGAGCACGAGGTCGAGGCGCACGTCCTGGCCTGCCTCGCGCCGCGACCCGCCCGGGTCCTGGCGGTCGGGCGGCTGTCCCTCGGCGGGCTCCGCTTCCTGCTGCGCCACCCGGTGGAGCGAGTGGACCTGGTCGAGATCGACCGGCGGGCCTTCGATCTCGTGCGCCGCCACCTCCCGCGGGAGGACGCGGCGGCGCTCGAGGACCCGCGGGTGCGCGTCGTGTTCGACGACCCGCGCCGGTTCCTCGCGCGCGGCTCCGAGCGCTACGACCTCGTCGCCGTCGAGGCGCCCGATCCGGTGACGCTGTACCTCGCCCGGCTCTCGACGGTCGAGTTCTTCCGTCTGGCGTCGAGGCGCCTCGCGAACGACGGCGTCTTCGTGACGAGGCTCCGGACCGCGCCGAACGTCCTGACCGGCCAGACCGCGGCCCTCGGCGGCTCCGTGTTCGGGGCGCTCCGGGACGTCTTCCCGGTCGTCCGGGCCGGCCCGGGGCCCGACGGCCTCCTCGTCGCGGGCTTCCGCGCCGGGGCCGTGACCCTGGAGCCCGCGACGCTGTCGGAGCGGTTCCGCAAGCGGCGCGTCGATTCCCACGCGTTCGTCCCGGAGATGCTCCCGGGCCTCTTCCCGCCGGAGCGGGTCGCCGCGCTCGAATCCGGGCTCCGCGCCGCGGCGTCGAGGGTCGAGCACAGCCGGGACGAGCGCCCCGTGTCGTTCCTCCACGCCCTCTCGATCCGCCAGGCGATCTCGGGAAGCGCGATCGCCCCCGTCCTCCGCTCCCTCGGAGGCGCCCGGCGGTGGGTCGCCGTCGTCCTGCTGTCGCTCCCTTCCGTCGCGGTCCTCGGTCTCGCGCTCGCGCGACGCGCGAGGAGGAGGGACGCCCGCCCCCTCGCAGCGATCCACGCGATGATCGTCACCGGAGCCTGCGGGATGTCCTGGAGCCTGGTGCTCCTGTTCGCGTTCCAGACGCGGGTCGGAGCGCTCTACGGACAGCTCGGGCTCCTCGCGGCCCTCTTCATGCTGGGGCTCGCCGCCGGAGGCTTCGCCGCCCGCAAGGCGGCGAGCGCCCCGGAGGCGGAGTCGGGCGGCTGGCTCGTGGCGGCGTCGGGGACCGCCCTCGCCTTCGCGGCCCTCGTCGGGCCCGCCGTCGGTGCGATCCTCGGGTCTCCGGGAGGCGGGCGGGGAGCGGCGGCGGCGCTCGGCGCCCTCCTCCTCCTCGCAGGGCTGGCGACCGGCGCGACGTTCCCCGTCGCCGCGGGAGTCCTCCTCTCCGCCGGGCGGGACGCCGGCCGCGCGGCGGGGGCCGCGGAATGTGCCGACCACGCAGGCGCCGCCGCGGCCGCCGTCCTGACCGCCGTCGTCCTGGTCCCGTCGCTCGGCGTCCGGGGGACCTGCGCCGCGCTGGCCGCGCTCCAGGTCCTCTCGGTCGCGGCGGTCGCGGCCGCCCTGTTCCGCCGGCCGGGCGGGGGCGCAAGCCGAGGTCGAGCGCGCGGCGCCGGTTCCCCTCAGCGCGTCGGGGTGTAGTACCGCTTGAGCCAGCGCGAGAGCCCGTCGAGGCCCGGGAACAGCACGCGCTCGGTGACGTTCGCCTGGTCGAGCTTGTCGCGGACCTCCCACTTGAGCGCCGACGGGATCACCACCTTGCGGCAGAGCCCGGGGTTCCGCTCGAGCCACTGCTCGAGCTGGAGCGACGGGCTCGAGATCAGCGAGAAGAGGGCGAACTGGTTGACGATCCGGTCGTCGAGCGAGGGAGGCTCGAGGAACAGGACGAACGGCTCCGGCGACAGGGCGTCGAAGCGCTCGAGGGTGGGCGCCGCCCGGTGGAGCATCTCCGCCGTGAAGACCTGCGAGCCCTCCCGCGAGAGGACCCCCCGCAGCGCCTCGGGGAGCATCTCGTGGATCCGCACGTAGTCCACGCACCACAGGACGCCGTCGACCCCGTAGCGATCGGTGTCGTCGGTCGCGAAGTGCAGCCCGACGTTCGGGGAGAACGACCAGTCGAGGAGGCGCGTCGGGAGCCCGTGGTGCTGGCCGAGGGCCAGCCAGTTCCACACGGAGTCGCCGGGAACCGCGTCGCGATGGGCGTACTTCCGGAAGTTCCGGAGCAGGTGCCCCTCCTGCCTCTCCGGCGCCCCGCCGAGCTTCCGGAGGCCGGTCCTCAGGTCCGAGCGCGCGTCGCCGCCCCCGCGGAACGCGAACGGGGACCGGAACCGGCCGATCGACTCGATCCACGAGTCGGCGAAGACGACGTCTTGAAGCTCCCGCCAGCTTCGAACCGTGACCTGCTCCATGCGCGCCTCCCGCCGGGAGCGTCCGGCCCCCTCCCCATTGTGCGACGGGCGAGCCGGAGGGGGAAGGCCGTCCCGCGTCAGGACCAGACGCCGGGGATCTCGCGCCGGCACCCGGGGCAACGCCCCGCGAGGAGCCGGTTCTCGAGCACGGCCATTCCCGTCCGCCGGATCAGGAGCGTCCCGCAGCCCGGGCAGTAGGTGTGGTTGCCGGGGTGGCCGGGAACGTTGCCGACGTAGACGAAGGAAAGCCCCTCGGCCGTCGCGATCTCGCGGGCCCTCTCCAGCAGGGACACCGGGGTCGGCGGAAGGTTCCTCAACCGGTACGCGGGATGGAAGCGGGTGAAGTGGACCGGGACGTCGGGCCCGAGGTCGTTCCGGACGAACCTCGCCAGATCGCGGGTCTCCGCCTCCGAGTCGTTCAGCGTCGGGATGACGAGGACGACGATCTCCGTCCACATCCCCTTCTTCCGCAGCCTCCGCAGCGTGTCGAGCACCGGCTTCCTCTCGCCGCGGCACTGGTCCCGGTAGAACCCGTCGGTGAACGCCTTGAGATCGACCTTGACCGCGCCGAGCACGGCGATCAGGTCGTCGAGAGGCTCCCTCTCGATGTACCCGTTCGAGACCAGGAGCGTCCGGAGGCCGGCCGCCCGGCCCGCGACGGCGACGTCGATCGCGTACTCCGCCCAGACGACCGGCTCGGTGTACGTGCAGGCGATCGTCGGAGCGCCGTACTTCCCCGCGAGCGCCGCCACGCGGTCGGGGGGGAGGTCGAATCCGGGCACCTGCTCGGGGCGGGCCTGCGCGATCTCCCAGTTCTGGCAGAACCGGCACTCGAGGTTGCAGCCGACCGTCGCGAGCGAGAGCGAGCTCGTCCCCGGAAGCACGTGGTAGAAGGGCTTCTTCTCGATCGGGTCGAGGTGGAGGGAGCAGGGCCTCGAGTGGACCAGCGTGAAGTACTCGCCGGCGCGGTTCTCCCGGACGCCGCAGGCGCCGCGCTCGAGATCCGCGACGCGGCACCTCCGCGGGCACAGGCCGCATTCCACGCGGAGCCCTTCGAGCTTCCGGTACCAGCGGGCCGGACGCGCGGCCAGGTCGTCCGCGAGGGGCGCCCCGAGCGACGGACCGGTCCCGGCGTCCTGGGCGAGGACCGCCGGCGCGGAGAGCCCTCCCCCGAGGCAGGCCCCGGCGCTCCCGGCCGCGAGCGCCGCGAGGAGCCTGCGCCTCTCGAGATCGGCCCCGCTCACGTCACGCGTCCTCCACCCGGACGCGGGCGAGGTCCGCGACGCCGAGCCCCAGCTTCCCCGCCTCGGCGATGAACCGCGGCTCGCGGTTCTCCGCCGCGAGGGGCGGGAGGCCCACCTCCTTCCGCCGCGCCTCGATCACGCTCCAGCCGAAGGCGTCCGTCGCTACGGGATCGGTCGAGGCCAGCACCGCCCCGTACGGCCATGCCCACCTCGGGCTCCGCGCCGGCCCGCCATGGCACTGGGCGACGGCCGCGTCGACGACCGTGAGGCGGTGCTTGTCGCGGATCATCGGGAAGGCGGCGAGCTTCGCGATGTACGGGTTGCACCCGCCGTCGTGGAACTTGTTCGGGTTGTGGATGACCCCGTACCAGTTCTTGAGGCCGATCGACACGCCGGAGAGGTCGTGGTCCTTGAGGACGCCGAGGTTGATCAGGGCGGTCAGCTCCTCGACGAGGATCCGCGCGAAGCAGGATCCTCCCCCGCCCCACTCGCGGGGGGCCTTCTCGAAGTCGTCCGTGACGGGAAGGCACCGGACGCCCGTGCCGCCGCGCTCGATCGCGTAGCCGGCCTTGACCAGGTGCGGCTCGCGCATGTCGAAGATCACGACGTTCCGCGCGGGCACCCCGGCTTCGACGACCCAGCCCGCGAGCGCCGCCGCCAGGGCGGGGTCCGGGGACATCCCCTTGCCCCCCAGGCAGTTGACCTTGATGCCGACGACGTCCCGGGGGCGGAAGAGCCGTCGCATCGCCTCGACCGGGCCCTTCTCGCCCACCGCCCGGGCGACGGCCGCCGCGGCGGCGTCCCGGTGCTTGGCCGGGTCGATCGCGCCCTTCCCGTCCACCATCCCCGTGCGGCGCCCGCGCGCCACGACGGGCCCTCTCGACGGCCGCTCGGCCGGCCCGGGCTCCCGCGCCGGAGCGCCCCTTGCGGCGACGCCCGCGGCGCCGAGCAGCAGGGCGCGCAGCACCCGCCGCCGATCTCCGTCCACCTTCCGGTCCCTCCCTTCCCGCGCGAGGCGGATCAGATCCTCGCCTTGATCCGCTCCGCGTTCGCCTTCGTCGCCTCGTCCACCTCGTCGTGGAGCGAGCGCCCGTGCGCGTCCATCGTCACGATCAGCGGGCCGAAGCGGTCGGCCTCGAATACCCACACGGCCTCGGCCATCCCGAGCTCCTCGAGAAGGTGCACGGCCCGGACCCGCGGCAGCGACTTCGCCGCGAGCGCCCCCGCGCCTCCCGTGAAGTTCGTGAAGACCGCCTTGTGCCGGACGAGGCCTTCCTTCGTCCTCTCCCCCATGCCGCCCTTCCCGATGATCACCTTCGGCCCGAACTTCTCCAGGAAGCGGGCCTCGAGCGAGTCCATCCTCGCGCTCGTCGTCGGCCCTGCGGCCACCGCCTCCCAGCCGCCCCCGGCCTTCTTCCGCATCACCGGGCCGCAGTGGTACAGGGCGAGCCCGTGCGGGTCGAAGCCGCCCACCGGCCCGTGGTCGAGCAGGTGCATGTGCGCCTCGTCGCGGGCGGTGAACAGCGTGCCCTCGAGGTAGAGGACGTCGCCGGCCCGGAGCTTCTCGATCTCCTCGTCGCGGATCGGCGTCTTGAGCGTGTACTCCATCTTCCCCCCCCTCACTGCTCGACGCGGACGTCGAGATCCCGAGTGACGGTCACCCTCGCGCGGCGGTCGGCCCAGCACTGGACCGCGAGCGCCACGGGATAGGACGCGGGGTGCCGGTAGGCGTACTCGACGTGGACGTCGAGGACCGTCGTCTTCCCGCCCAGCCCCAGCGGCCCGACGCCGAGCTCGTTCAGCTCCTCGAGGATCGTCGCCTCGAGGTCCGCGATCTCCTTCTCCGCGTGGTGGCCGCCGAGCGGGCGGGCGAGAGCGCGCTTCGCGAGCCGCATCGCGAGGTCCGCGGGCGACCCGAGGCCGATCCCGAGGACGAGCGGGGGGCAGGGCTTCCCCGAGGCCCTCTGCACGTGGTCCACGAGGCGCCTGCGGAACCCCTTGATCCCCTCGGCGGGAGTGAGCATGAAGAGGAAGGACTGGTTCTCGCTCCCCCCGCCCTTCGGTAGCACGTCGATCGTCAGGCCGTCGCCGGGCGCGAACCGGACGTCGGTCATCGGCATGTTGGGGCCCGTGTTGTCGCCGGGATTCGCCCCGGTCAGGGGGTGCGCGGTGTTCGGGCGCAGGGGGATCCCCTTCGTCGCTCCGACGAGGGCGCCCTCGATCCGGCGGACGATCCCCGCGGTGTGCGGGAAGTCGTAGCCGGCGGTCACGTAGAAGGAGACGATCCCTGTGTCCTGGCAGATCGGGCGGCGCTCCTCGCGCGCGATCCGGACGTCCTCGAGGATCGCGCGGAGCTGCGACCGCGCGACCTCCGTCTCCTCCCGCCGGAGCGCCCGCTCCAGGGCGTCCTCCACGTCCCTCGGAATCAGGATCGAGGCCTTCAGGATCGCCTCCTCGATGCTCGCTCCCACGCTCGCCGTGTCGATCACGTTCGCCTCCTCGCCGCGCCGTGCCCCCCCTCCGCCTCGCGGCAGATCTGTCCGGTGAACCCCTCGAACCGCGCCCCCTCC
>CAZPWK010000033.1:0-16378 GCA_964590285.1 uncultured Acidobacteriota bacterium
CTACGACAACGGACAGGCGGACGAGGGTCGCGCGTTCGTGTATCACGGCTCGGCGTCGGGCCTCTCGGCGTCCGCCGCGTGGACGGCGGAGAGCGACCAGTCCTCCGCCTACTTCGGCGTTTCCGTCGCGACGGCGGGGGACGTGAACGGGGACGGGTACTCGGACGTGATCGTCGGGGCGCACTACCACGACAACATCGAAGCGAACGAGGGGCGCGCGCACGTGTATCACGGCTCGGCGGCGGGCCTCGGCGCGACCGCCGCCTGGACGGCCGAGCCCGACCAGGCCGGCGCCGGCTTCGGCAGATCGGTCGCGACGGCGGGGGACGTGAACGGGGACGGGTACTCGGACGTGATCGTCGGGGCCGACCGCTACGACAACGGACAAACCGACGAGGGTCGGGCGTTTCTGTACTACGGCAACGGCGGTCCGGGACTCAGCCTGCGACCGCAGCAGCGCCGGGCGGACGATACGGCGCCGATCGCGCCGCTCGGCGCTTCCGACAGCGCCCACGGCTTCCGTCTCGCGCTGACGGGCAGAAGCCCGTTCGGGCGGGGTTCCGTCCGGCTGCAATGGGAGGTCAAGCCTCTCGGCTCGCTCTTCGACGGGACGGAGACCGGTACCGGCGACGTCGTGGATGCGGGGGTGACGGGGTACGATTTCGACCGGCTCGTCGCGAATCTCTCGAGCGGAGTGGCCTATCACTGGCGGGTGCGGCTGCTGTACGACCGAGTTTCCATCCCCTTCCAGCCGTCGAGCCGCTGGCTGACAGTGTCGCTCGGCGGTTGGAACGAGGCCGACATCCGGACTCCGGTCGCCCCGTGCGAAGACGCTGACGGGGACGGTTACGGTTCCCCCGGGTCGACGTTGTGTTCGGGAGGTCCGGAGACGGACTGCGACGACGCGAACGCCTCGGTCTATCCGGTCCCCGACGAGATCTGCAACGGCCTGATCGACAACCCGTGCGAGTCGGTGACGCCTCCTCGGGAGACCGACGGCGACGCGGACTCCTACGTCGAGTGCGCGCCGTGGGTCGGGAGCGTCGGAGGGATTCTTGGGGGAGGAGATTGCGACGACACCAACGCCTCGGTTCATCCGGGGGCGGCGGAGTTGTGCGACGGCCTGGACGACGACTGCGACCTGGTGATGCCGCTTACGGAGTACGACGACGACGGGGACTCCTGGGTCGAGTGCGCTCCGTGGGTCGGAAGCGGCGGAGGGATTCTCGGGGGAGGAGATTGCGACGACACGAACACCTCGGTCCATCCGGGGGCGGAGGAGCTGTGCGACGGCCTGGACAACGACTGCTCTTTATTCTACTCGGAGGTCGATCATGACGGAGATTCTTACGTCGTGTGCACGCCGTGGGTGGGGAGCATCCCGGGGATTCTCGGAGGCGGCGACTGCGACGACTACGACGAGAGCAGGTTCCCCGGCGCGCCGGAATCGTGCAACGGCCTGGACGACGACTGCGACCGGTTGGTCCCGCCCGCGGAGATCGATGACGACGGAGATCTCTACGTGGAGTGCGAGGTCCTCGTCTGGGAGGGAATCGCCGAAGTTCTCGGGGGAGGCGATTGCGACGACACCGACCCCACCTCGTATCCGTTCGCCACGGAGGTGTGCGACCACAGGGACAACGACTGTGATTCCATCGTGGACGAGGACTGGCCCGCGCCGGAGGTGCGCGACCTGTCGTTTTTCGACGAGCGAAGGTTGACGTGGAGCCCGGATCTTGCAATTCCGGGTGGGAGCTACGACGTGACCAAGGGCGACCTGATCGCGATGCTGTCGAACGGCGGGGACTTCACGACGAGCTTCCTCTCGTGTCTCGAGAGCGACGATCCGGATCCGAATGCGACTGACCCCGAGAGTCCCGCGGTGCATCGGGGCTTTTATTACCTCGTCCGCGGCCGGAACGAGTGCACGCGCGGAACCTACGACGACCCCTGGTTCGATCCGAGCTCCCAAGTCGGGAGCCGCGATCTCGAGATCGAGGCGGCGGTGGGTCACTGCCCATGAGAGCCATCCAATAAGCTAGTCCAATGGTCCGATTTGCGGTCCACAGGGCTTGACGTCCATCTTGATGGCGGGTATGCTGCCATATGGCCTAGACCATTGGATGGACCATGTCCTGGAACTTGGACCTGAGCATCGACCCGGCGAGCGGCACGCCCGTGTACCGCCAGATCGCGGACGCGATCGTGGCGGCCCGCAGCGACGGGCAACTCGCGCCGGGGATGCGCCTCCCGCCGACGCGCGATCTCGCGCGTAGACTCCGCGTCAATCGGAACACCGTCGTCGCCGCGTACGAGGCCCTGGCGGCGGACGGGATCGTCACGAGCCACACCGGCCGCGGGACGTTCGTCGCGGAGCCTGCCCGCCCCGCTTCCCCCGCGCCCGCGGAGCCGGGCGACGCGTGGCCCTCCGGCTTCTCGCGGGCGGTCGAGGGATCCGCTCTCGCGGGGCTGCTCGCCGCCTACCGCGTCGCGACGTCGTCCGAGGGGATCTCGTTCGCCGGCTCCTACCCCGCGGCGGAGCTGATGCCCGTCGCGAGGATCCGCGAGGCGCTCGACGCCGTGCTGGCGAAGCGCGGCGCGGAGGTCCTCTCGTACGGATCGACGGCGGGGTACCCGCCGCTGCGCGAGTGGATCGCCGGGGCGATGGGCGCGCGCGGCTCCGAGGTCTCGGCGGACGGCATCCTGATCACGAACGGATCGCAGCAGGCGCTCGAGCTGGTGTTTCGCACGCTGCTCGACCGCGGCGATCCGGTGGTCGTCGAGGAGCCGACGTACACCGGAGCGCTCTCCGTCCTCGGGTCGCTCGGCGCGCGGATGATCGGGGTGCCGCTCGACGAAGAGGGGATGCGGCCGGACCTCTTGGCGGTCGCGCTCGAGCGACACCGGCCGAGGGCGATCTACGTCCAGCCGACGATCCACAACCCGACGACGCGGGTGATGGGGCGCAAGCGCAGGCTCGACGTCCTGTCTCTGGCCGCGAAGCACGGCTCCGCCGTCGTCGAGGACGACTGGGCCTGCGACCTTCGCTTCGAGGGCGAGGATCTGCCGACGCTCCACGCCCTCGACGGCGGGCGCCGCGTGATCTACCTCAGCACGTTCTCGAAGAAGCTCCTCCCGGGGCTCCGGGTCGGATGGGCCGCGGCGCCGAAGCCGGTCCTGGAGCGGCTCGTCGCCCTCAAGCAGGTCGCCGACCACGGGTCGAGCCCGCTGTTGCAGGCGGCGCTCCGCGAGTTCCTGCGCGACGGGGGACTCGAGGAGCACCTCGCGCGCGTCCGCCCCGCCTACCGGGAGAGGCGCGACATCATGCTCGCCGCGCTCGGCGAGCACTTCCCCGAGGGGGTTTCGTGGACGAGGCCGGTGGGCGGCCTTTTCCTCTGGGTGACGCTCCCCGAAGGGACGGACGGCAACGATCTCTTCGTCGCGGCGCGGGACCGGAACGTCCTGTTCAGCCGCGGCGAGCTGTTCCACTCGGACGGCTCCGGGCGCGGGACGCTCCGACTGACGTACGCGTCGGTCGCGCCGGCGCGGATCGAGACGGGAATCGCCGTGCTCGGCGGCCTGATCCGCGAGCGGAGGGCGGGGGATGCCGCGGGCGCGGACCGGCGCGCCGCCGAGGCGCTTCCGATTCTCTGAGAGAAGGAGGGCGAGGATCGCCATGGACGACGCCAGCAAGGGAACGATGAGACTGAAGACGGGCCTGGCGGAGATGCTCAAGGGGGGCGTCATCATGGACGTCACCGACGAGACCCAGGCCCGCATCGCGGAGGAGGCGGGCGCCGTCGCGGTCATGGCGCTCGAGCGGGTCCCCTCGGACATCCGCAGGGACGGCGGCGTCGCGCGGATGTCGGACCCGGAGCGGATCGAGGGGATCCAGGAATCCGTCTCGATTCCGGTGATGGCCAAGTGCCGGATCGGGCACTTCGCGGAGGCGCAGCTTCTCGAGTCGCTCGGCGTGGACTACGTCGACGAGAGCGAGGTGCTGACCCCGGCCGACGAGGCGCACCACATCGACAAGTTCGCGTTCCAGGTCCCCTTCGTGTGCGGCTGCCGCGATCTCGGCGAGGCGCTCCGTCGGATCGGCGAGGGCGCCGCGATGATGCGCACCAAGGGGGAGGCGGGGACGGGGAACATCGTCGAGGCGGTGCGGCACATGCGGGCCGTCGTGGCGGGGATCCGCCGGCTCCAGGTCCTCGGTCCCGAGGAGCTGATGGCCGAGGCGAAGCGCCTCGGCGCGCCCTACGAGCTGGTCCGCCTCGTGGCCGCCGACGGGAAGCTCCCGGTGCCCAACTTCGCGGCGGGCGGGATCGCGACGCCGGCCGACGCGTCTCTGATGATGCAGCTCGGCGCCGAGGCGGTGTTCGTCGGCTCCGGCATCTTCAAATCGTCGGACCCCGCGAGGCGGGCGAAGGCGATCGTCCGGGCGACGACGCACTTCCGGGACCCGAAGATCGTCGCGGAGGTCTCGCGCGGGCTCGGGGACGCGATGCCCGGCATCGAGACCTCGAAGCTCCCCGAGTCCGAGAGGATGCAGAACCGGGGGTGGTGACCATGCGGGTCGGGGTTTTGGCGCTCCAGGGAGACTTCGAGGCGCACGCACGCGTCCTCGACGCCCAGGGCGCACGCGCGATCGAGGTGCGGCGGACCGCGGAGCTTCGCGGGCTCGACGGGCTCGTGCTGCCCGGCGCGGAGAGCACGACGCTCCTCAACCTGATGCGGGACGAGCCGTGGTTCGAGGAACTCCGCGGGTTCCACGCCGGGGGAGGGGCGTTCCTCGCGACCTGCGCGGGGGCGATCCTCGTCTCGCGCAAGGTGCGGAACCCGGAGCAGCCGAGCCTCGGGCTGCTCGACGCGACGATCGAGCGGAACGGCTACGGCCGGCAGGTGGACTCGTTCGAGACCGGGGTCGAGGTGCCGGCGGTCGGCGGCACGGTGCGCGCCGCGTTCATCCGTGCGCCGCGCTTCCGGGCCCTCGGCAAGGGCGTCGAGGTGCTGGGGCGGGTCGGGGGGGAGCCGGTGCTGGTCCGGGAGGGGCGCGTCCTCGCGATGACGTTCCACCCGGAGCTGGCGGGAGACGGCCGTTTGCACGGCCTGTTCCTGGATCTCGCCGGGGAGTCGGGGAGAGCGCGGGCGGTTACGGAGAACGAACGGAGGGCCGTCGCTTCCTGACGGCGCACGAATTCATCCGGCGACGCGGGGCCTCGGGCCTCCCGCGGCCGGGGACGGAGGGCGACATGCCGGTTCTGGTGTACGTGGACGGGAAGATGGTTCCGAAGGAGCAGGCGACGGTGTCGGTGTTCGACCACGGGTTCCTCTACGGCGACGGCGTCTTCGAGGGGATCCGGGTGTACGAGGGGAACGTCTTCCGGCTCAAGGAGCACATCGACCGGCTCTACGAATCGGCCAAGACGATCGCGCTCGAGATCCCGCTGACGCCCGAGGAGATGATCCGAGCGACGCTCGAGACCGTGGCCGTCAACGGCCAGAAGGACGCCTACATTCGCCTCGTGATCTCGCGCGGGGCCGGCGACCTCGGGATCGACCCGGCGAAATGCCGGAAGCCCACCGTCGTGATCATCTCGGACACGATCCAGCTCTTCCCGCAGGAGCTGTACGACAACGGCGCCGCCCTCGTCACGGCGAGCATCCGCCGCATCCCGATGGAGGCTCTCGACCCGAGGATCAAGTCGCTCAACTACCTGAACAACATCCTCGCCAAGATCGAGGCGAAGCGGGCGGGCGCGCTCGAGGCGCTGATGCTCAACCACCACGGGCTCGTGGCGGAGTGCACGGCCGACAACATCTTCATGATCCGGCAGGGGACGCTGAAGACGCCGGACCTCATGCAGGGGGCCCTCGGAGGGATCACGCGCGCGGCGGTGCTCGACCTGGCGCGCAAGGCCTCGATCCCCTGCTGCGAGACCGTGCTCGGGCTCCACGACCTCTACAACGCCGACGAGTGCTTCCTGACCGGCACGGGCGCCGAGATCGTCCCGGTGATCGCGATTGACGGGCGAAAGATCGGCGACGGCAGGCCGGGCGCCATGACGAAGAAGCTGCTCGCGGACTTCCGCGTGCTGAGGACGAAGGACGGGATGAAGGTGCCGTACCGGGGCTAGCGGCTCTCGGCGGCGCCTTCGCGGCCCAGGGCGACCTCGCGCGAGTCGCCGAGCACCTCGGCGACGGAGCGGAGCAGTTCCGCCAGGGAGACCGGCTTCGAGAGGATCCGGTCGATCCCCTCCTCGCGCGCGCGGCCCGGCTCGAGGTGCTGCCCCCAGCCGGTGACGAGCATCGTCGCCGCGTCCGGCTGGACGCCGCGGGCGCGGCGCAGGAACTCGATCCCCGACATGCCCGGCATGCCGAGGTCGCTGACGATCAGGTCGTAGCGGGTCCGGGAGGCGAGGTCGAGCGCCGCCGCGCCGTCCGGCGCCTCGTCGACGACGTGCCGGTGGAGCCTCAGGATGTCGGCGAGAGCCTCCCGCACGTCCCGCTCGTCGTCCACGACGAGGATGCGCGCGGACTCCGTCCGCTCGAAATCGGGGAGGGCCGCCTCCTGGGGCCGCTCGACCGGCCCGCTCGCGGCGGGGAGATCGACCGTGAACGTGGTCCCGCGCCCCGGGACCGACGCGACCCTGAGGTCGCCGCCGTGCCGCTTGAGGATGCCGGCCGACACCGACAGGCCGAGCCCCGTCCCGCGGCTCCCCTTGGTCGAGAAGAAGGGGGAGAAGATCTTCTCGACGTTCTCGGGCGGGATCCCGACGCCGTCGTCCGAGACCTCGACGAGGACCCGGCCGTCGGCGGCGCGCGCCGCGAGGCGGAGGACGCCCCCCGAGGGAAGGGCGTCCACGGCGTTCAGGACCAGGTTCGTGAACACCTCGCGGAGCTCGGAAGGGTTCGCCATCACGGGGGGGGCTGCGGCGAGATCGGACTCGATCCGGATCTCCGCTCCCCGCGCCTGCGCCTCGTCCTTCCAGCGACCGCGCGTGAGGTCGACGACCTGCCGCACCACCTCGCCGACGTCGACGCGCGTCCGGCCGGCGTCGCCCTGCAGCCGCGCGTAGTCCAGCATCCGCTGCACCGTCGTCGCGCCGTCCCGCGCCGAGCGGGCGACGACCTCGACCCAGTGCCTCTGCTCGGGATCCGAGAGCGCGCGGTCGAGCATCTCCGCCCGCAGCAGGATCGCCGCCATCAGGTTGTTGAAGTCGTGGGCGACGCCGCTCGCGAGCATTCCCATCGCGGCGAAGCGCGCGGAGCGCAGGGCCTGCATCTCGAGATCGCGCTGGCGGGTGACGTCGCGGAGGATGAGAACGACCCCCTCGATCCAGCCCTCGGCCGTCCGGCGCGGGGCGGCGTCGAGAACGAAGCGGCCGCCGAGATGGGGAAGGTCGAATTCGGCCGTCGCCGGCTGGCCGTCGCGGAGCGTGGCCGCGATCGGGTCGTCGGGCGGCGGGGCGCCCATCCCGTACAGCAGCGCCGCCGCCGCCTGCCCCGGCAGCGACTCGACGGGAAGCCGGCAGAGGAGCGCGAAGGCGAGGTTCGCCCGCTGGATCCTCCCCTCGACGTCCTGGAGCGCCACCGGGTCTCCGATGGCGTCGAACGTGCGCTCCCACTCCCTCTTCCCCTGTGCGACCTCCCGGAAGAGCCTCGCGTTGACCATCAGAGGGGCGATCTGCTCGGCGAGGATCTCCATGAGCTGCGCGAAACGCTCGTCGAACGCGTTCTTCTCGAGCGACTCGATGTTGAGCACGCCCACCGGCGCGCCCGCGTTCCTCAGCGGGATCGCGAGCTCCGAGCCGGTCTTGGCGCGCTCGAGGAAGTCGGGCTCCGAGGAGTTGTCGTTCGAGAGAACGCGGGACCCGGTGCGGAAGGCGCGGCCCATCAGTCCGACGTCGACGCTCTGGCGGTAGCCGTCCACGTCTCCGACGTCG
Organism: uncultured Acidobacteriota bacterium; assembly: GCA_964590285.1. GTDB lineage: Bacteria > Acidobacteriota > Polarisedimenticolia > Polarisedimenticolales > JAIQFR01 > CALMJU01. Next base: position 7,947 of record CAZPWK010000033.1, read on the forward strand.
ATCCGGCCCGCGCACGCGTTGAACACGAGGCAGTTCTCCGCCGGGTCGTAGGTCATGATCATGACGTGCTGATAGCCGAACGCCTCGTGGATCCTTCCCACGACGGTGCGGGTCAGCAGGTCGGGATCGAGGATGCGCGCGGCTTCCCGCGAGATCCGGTGCACGATGCCGAGCGTCTCGGCCTGCCGCGCCGAGTCGCCGGCCAGCTCCGAGTGCCGGCGCAGGAGCCGGCGCCTCTCCGCCGCGAGGGCGGCCGCCGCCCCGAGGGCGAGAACGAGCAGGAACGGGCACGCGATCTCGAGCGCCCGGAGCGTGGCGTTCTGGAAGATGGCGACTCCTCGTCCCGGCCCCTGCCCCGTCCCTGGGGGGGGCCGATCGGAAAGAGAATATAATTCTTTAATTCGATCGGGCAAGCCGGATTCGGCCAGGCGCCCCGAGCGGGGGCGTCACGCGTGTACAGTGGGGGCGCCGTTCCTCGAGGCCGGGAGATCGAGCGTGGCGCCATCGGTCGTGACCGTGGCAGGGGCGGGGCCCGCCGGCCTGGCAGCGGCCATCGCGCTGGCCCGGCACGGCTTCCGGGTGCGGGTCGTCGAGCGCGCCGGAGCGGTCGGGTCGCGCTTCCACGACGACTTCCAGGGGATCGAGAACTGGAGCCGCGAGGAGGACGCCCTCGAGGAGTTCCGGGCCGGTGGGATCGAGCCGACCTGGTGGATGCGTCCGTTTCGCAAGGGGACGCTGTACGACCCGGCCCGAAACCCGATGCCGGTCGCGGCGGGCCGCCCGCTCTTCTACCTGGTCCGGCGAGGGGGGAGGCGGCCGGGCTCCCTCGATCTCGGCCTGCTCGACCAGGCGGTCCGCGCCGGAGTCGAGGTGGAGCTCGGCCGGCGTGCCGATCCCGGCGGGGTCGACGTCGACGCGACGGGGCCGCGCGGCAGGCCCTTCGCGGTGGCACGAGGCGTGACCTTCGCGACGGGATCGGGCGACGCGATCGCGGCCTTCCTCGACGAGAGGCTCGCCCCGGGGGGATACGCGTACTACCTGGCCGCCGCGGGGCAGGCGACGCTCGCGACCGTGCTGTTCCGCGAATTCGCGCGCGCGGATCTCCACCTCGACCGGACGATCGAGGCGGCCGAGGAGACGCTCGGCGTTCGTGGGGTCCCGCGCGGCCCTCGATGGGGCGGGCGAGGCCGGTTCGCGATACGACCCGCCGGGGAGGCGCGCCGTCCGATCACGATCGGGGAGGCCGCGGGATTCCAGGACCTGCTCTTCGGCTTCGGAATCCGGAGCGCGATCGTGTCCGGCATCCTCGCTGCGCGGAGCCTGATCGAGGGGCGGGATTACGACTCGCTTTGGCGACAGCGGCTCCTCCCGCACCTTGCTGCCGGAGTCGTCAATCGTGCCGCCTTCACGGTGTTCGGCGACCTCGCGAAGGTCGCGCTCGGCGTCGCGGTCGGGCGTTCGAGCCGCCCCGAGGCGTTCCTCCGCGCCCTCTACGCCTGGTCCCCTCTCCACCGCCTTCTCGCGGTTCTCGCGGGGTCAGACATTACTGGCGTTGCATTTCGCGGCGAAAACGGCGTCTATTGAACCTTTCTGCGGTGCGCCCCGGGGACAGGCCTAGCAGTCGCCGGGACCGCGGGCCTCGAGGCCTTTCCACGGCCCCTTCGAACCCGGCACCCGGGCTCGCCGGGAATCCGTCGAGATTGCGAGCTTTCCGGTCCCAACCGTTACGCCAGTAACGTCTGACCCCTATAATGCCGCGCATGGTGAACGGGTACGATCCGGGGCAGATCGAGCCGCGCTGGCAAGCGTTCTGGCTCAAGAAAAGGACTTTCGCCGCGCCCAATCCGGGGCAACCGGGGTTCGACCCCGCGAAGACGAAGTTCTACGTGCTGGACATGTTCCCGTATCCCTCCGGCGCGGGGCTGCACGTCGGCCATCCGGTCGGGTACATCGGGAGCGACATCGTCGCCCGCCGGAAGCGGATGGAAGGGTGCAACGTCCTGCACCCGATGGGTTGGGACGCCTTCGGCCTTCCGGCCGAGCAGTACGCGATCCAGACCGGGAAGCACCCGGCGGAAACGACCGCGGAGAACGTCCTGAACTTCCGCCGCCAGCTCCGTCTGATCGGGCTCGCCTACGACTGGGACCGCGAGGTCAACACGTCGGAGCCCCGGTACTACCGGTGGACGCAGTGGATCTTCGCCCGCCTGTTCGACCGCGGGCTGGTGTATCCCGCGGAGATCCCCGTCTGGTGGTGCGAGGAGCTGAAGACCGTTCTCGCCAACGAGGAGGTGATCAACGGCCGGTCGGAGCGCGGCAACTACCCGTGCGTCCGGCGCCCCCTGCGGCAGTGGATGCTCCGGATCACGGCCTACGCGGACCGCCTGGCCGACGACCTCGACCTCCTCGACTGGCCGGAGTCCGTCAAGGCGATGCAGCGCGAGTGGATCGGCCGCTCGCACGGCGCCGACATCGTGTTCCCTCTCGAGGGCGCGCCGGGCGAGTCGCTGACCGTTTTCACGACGAGGCCGGACACCCTCTTCGGAGCGACCTTCATGGTGGTCGCCCCGGAGCACCCGCTCCTCTCTCGGATCACCGCGCCCGACCGCCGCGCCGAGGTGGGGGCGTACGTCGCCTCGGCGGCGTCGAAGTCGGACCTCGAGCGCACGGACCTCGCCAAAGAGAAGACGGGCGTGTTCACCGGCGGGTACGCCCTGAACCCGCTCCTCGACCCGGCGGATCCCGCGGCGCGGATCCCGGTCTTCGTCGCCGACTACGTCCTCATCGGCTACGGGACCGGCGCGATCATGGCGGTGCCGGGCCACGACGAGCGCGACCACGAGTTCGCGAGGAAGTTCGGCCTCCCGATCGTCGAGGTCGTGAGGCCGCCCGCGGGCACGCCCGGCCTCGACGAGGGCGCATGCTTCGTGGGCGACGGGATCTCCGTCCGCTCGGGCCCGATCACGGGCCTTCCGACGGCCGAGGCGAAGGCCCGGGTGATCCGGCTCCTCGAGGTGAGGGGCGCGGGCAGGGCGCGGACCCAGTACCGGCTGCGCGACTGGCTCTTCAGCCGGCAGCGCTACTGGGGCGAGCCGTTCCCCCTCCTCCACCGGGACGACGGGACGGTCGTCCGCGTTCCGGACGAGGATCTCCCCGTCGAGCTGCCGCGGATGACCGACTTCACGCCGTCGGCCGACGGCTCGCCGCCCCTCGCGCGCGCGGCCGACTGGCTCCGCGCGACCGACCCGGCGACCGGCCGCCCCGTGCGCCGGGACACCGACACCATGCCGGGCTGGGCGGGGTCGTGCTGGTACTGGCTCCGCTTCATGGACCCCTGGAGCGACCGCGCCCCGTTCGCGCCGGAGGCCGAGAGGTACTGGGGGCCGGTCGACCTCTACATCGGCGGCGTCTCGCACGCGGTGCTCCACCTTCTCTACGCCCGCTTCTGGCACAAGGTCCTCTACGATCTCGGGATCGTCTCGACCCCGGAGCCCTTCCGGCGCCTCTTCAACCAAGGGTTCCTCGTGGCGCCGGCCTACATGGACGCGACCGACCGGTACGTTCCGGCCGACGACGTCGAGGAGCGCGACGGGAAGTTCGCGCGCCGGTCGACCGGCGAGGAGGTCCGGCAGGTCACCGCCTCGATGTCGAAATCTCTCCGCAACGTGGTCAACCCGGACGACGTGATCCGGGAGCACGGCGCCGACGCGTTCCGGCTGTACGAGATGTTCATGGCGCCGCTCGCCGACCAGCGCGCGTGGAGCACGAAGGGGATCGTCGGCTGCCGGCGCTTCCTCGACCGCGCGTGGCGCCTCTTCGTGGATCCGGACACGAGCGATCCGGTCCGGCCCGGGCTGGGCTCGGATCGCGCCCCCGAGGGGGCGGCGATCGAGCTGGAGCGATCGCTCCACCGGATGCTGAAGCGCGTGGACGACTCCTTCGCGGAGTTCAACTTCAACACCGCGATCGCCGCCATGATGACGTTCGTCAACGACGCCGCCGAGCGCCCGGGCGCGCTGACCCGCTCCCAGGCGGAGCGGTTCGTCCGCTCGCTCGCCCCGTTCGCCCCCCACGTCGCGGAGGAGCTGTGGCGCCGCCTCGGCCACGAGGCGAGCGTCGCGGACGCCGCGTGGCCGGTCGCCGACCCGGCGTATCTCGAGGACGAGAGGTTCGAGCTGGTCGTTCAGGTTCTCGGCAAGGTGCGGGGGAAGGCGACCGCCCCGCGCTCGGCCGGAGAGGAAGAGTTGAAGGCGCTCGCCCGGGACGTCGTCGGGAAGTGGCTCGAGGGGAAGACGATCGTCAAGGCGGTCGTCGTCCCGGGAAGGCTCGTCAACTTCGTCGTGCGGTGAGGCCGGAGACCCCCGGGCCGCCCCGGCGTTCCGCCGCCGCCGCGTCCACGCCGTTCCGGAAGATCGCGGTCCCCTCTCCCTCGTCGGGCACGGGGCTCCGGAGCCTCCGTCGCGGCCACATCGGGTGCTGGAACCCGTACAGGAACGCGTCCGGGTGGGGCATCAGGCCGAACAGACGCCCCGAGGGGTCGCAGACTCCCGCGACCGCGCCGGGGGAGCCGTTCGGGTTCCAGGGCCACTCCTCCGTCGGCGCGCCCTCCGGTCCCAAGTAACGCGCGGCGATCTGCCCGCCCTCCTCGAGGCGCGCGAGCGTCTCGGGGTCCGCCGCGAGGAACTTCCCCTCGCCGTGCCGCGCGGGGGCGTCCATCCACGCGAGGCCCCGGGTCCAGACGCACGGCGAGCGCGGGTCGAACGCGAGCCGCACCCAAGCGTTCCGGTAGCCGACGCGGTCGTTCGGCGCGAGCGCCGCGCGCGGCGTCCTGTAGTCGCCGTCGAATCCGGGGAGCATCCCGAGCCGGACCATCGTCTGGAACCCGTTGCAGATCCCGAGAGCGAGACCCCCTCGCTCGAGGAACTCGACCAGCCGGTCGTACAGGCGCCAGCGGATCTTGTTGGCGAAGACCGACCCCGCTCCCATGTGGTCGCCGAAGGCGAACCCTCCGACGAGGGCGAGGATCTGGTACTCCGCGAGGTCCCGCGGGGCGCGGCCGTCGAGGACGTCGAGGAGGTGGACCCGCTCCGGCGACGCGCCGGCGAGGCGGAACCCCTCCGCCGTCTCGGCCTCGCAGTTGAGACCGAGGCCGGTGAGGACGAGGACGCGGACCGCGGCGCGCCGCTCCCGCTTCTCGTCCTCCGGCAGGGCGCGGAACCGCTCCACCGGGCCGCCGGTCGCGGGCCGCCGCGCCTCCGCGCTCGGAGGCGGGGCGGAGACGACGTGGGAGGAGCGCACCTCCCCGGGGGAGAGCGTCCGCCGGAACGCCTCCTTCATCCCGGCGACGGGGAGATCGAGGCGGAGGCGTCCGCCGAGGCGGGCGAGGAGCCGCGGCTCCGAGGTCACCCGTCCGACCCTCCGGCACGCCAGCCCCCGGAAGCGCGCCTCGAACGCCTCGACGTCCTCTTCGGAGGTCGTCACGACGAAGCGCCCGCACGATTCGGAGAAGAGGGCGACGTCGGGGGGGAGCGCCCCGAGGTCAGGGCACGGGTCGAGATCGAGATCCATCCCCAGATCGCCCGCCATCGCCGACCGGGCCAGGGCCGCGGCGAGCCCGCCGCGCGCCGTGGCGGCCGCGGAGCGCACGAGGGAGTCGCGCACCGCGCTCTCGAGGGCGCGGTAGAGCGGAAGCGTCTCCGCCGGGTCCACGCGGGGCGCCTTGTTCCCGACGTAGGGGGCCGGACCGTCCGGCGGCCGCGCGAGCCCGTCGCGCTCGCCGAGGTGGCGGAAGTACTCGCTCCCGCCCGTCTCGTCGCGGGTCGCCCCGAGCAGGAAGACGGCGTCGCCCGCCTCCTTGAGGTCGAGCGTCACCGCCTTCCGCACGTCCTCGACGTGGCCGATCGCCGAGACGAGGAGCGTGGGGGGGACGCTGATCTTGACCCCTCCCATCGTCGAGTCGTTCTTCATCGAGTCCTTGCCGGAGATCAGCGGCGTCCCGTACGCGACGCAGAGGTCGCGGAGCCCCCGGCAGGCGCGCACGAGCTGCGCCAGCTTGTACGCCCCGTCCGGCGTCGCCTCCGACTCGACCGGGTCCGGCCAGCAGAAGTTGTCGAGGAGGGCGATCCAGTCGAGCCTCGCGCCGGCGGAGATCTGCCGCCGCACGGCCTCGTCCACGACGGCGCGCGCCATCGCCTCGGCGTCGAGGTCCGAGAGGAACGGGTGGATCCCCTCGGAGAGCGCGTATCCCTGGAGCGAGCCGTGGCGGGCGAGGAGGACGGTCCCCTCGGCGGGCACGTCGGCCCCGGCGCCGACCCACGGCTTGACGACCGTCAGCCCCTTGACCTCGTGGTCGTAGCGCCGCGCCTTCTCCTCGCCGGAGCTCAGGTTCAGCCGGGCGAGGAGGTCGAGCAGCGTCGCCGACAGGTCCTCGGGGGGCGGTCCGGGCGGCTCGGCGAAGGCCGGGGGAGCCCACCGCGCGACGAGATCGAGGTCCGGCGCCCCCTCGTGGAGGAACTCCATCGAGAGGCGCGCGACCGTCTCGCCGCCGCAGGTGACGTGGAGGTAACCGCTGTCCGTGAACTCGCCGAGGACCGTCGCCTCCACCTCGCGCCGGCGGGCGAGGTCGAGGAACGCCTCGATCCTCCCCGGCGCCACGGCGAGCGTCATCCGCTCCTGGGCCTCCGAGAGGAGGATCTCCCAGGGGGCGAGCCCCGCGTACTTGAGCGGCGCCTTCGAGAGGTCGAGGAGCGCGCCGCCCGGGCCGGTCGCCATCTCCCCGACCGAGGACGAGAGCCCGCCCGCGCCGTTGTCGGTGATCGCCTCGTAGAGCCCGAGGTCCCGCGCCTCGAGGAGGAAGTCGGTCATCCGCTTCTGCGTGATCGGATCGCCGATCTGGACCGCCTGCACGGGAGAGGACTCGTCGAGCGCGGCCGACGAGAACGTCGCCCCGTGGATGCCGTCGGCGCCGATGCGGCCTCCCGTCATGACGATCCGGTCGCCGGGCCTGGCCTTCTTCTCGTGGCCCGGCCGGCCGGCGGCCGAGACCGGGAGCGCCCCAACCGTGCCGCAGAAGACCAGAGGCTTGCCGAGATAGCGGGCGTCGAAGATCTCCCAGCCGCGGCCGTACGGGATGCCGCTCTGGTTCCCGCCGTCGATGACGCCGGCGTGCACGCCGTCCCGGACGCGGCGCGGGTGGAGGAGCCCCTTCGGGATCGGGCCGGAGTGGAAGGGGGACGCGAAGCAGTAGCCCCAGACGTTCGCCAGGAGGTCGGCGCCGAGGCCCGTCCCGAACGGGTCCCGGTTGACGCCGACGATCCCCGTGATCGCGCCGCCGTACGGGTCGAGCGCGGAAGGCGAGTTGTGGGTCTCGACCTTGTAGACGAGGCTGACCCGCTGGTCGAAGGCGATCACGCCCGCGTTGTCGTGGAAGACCGAGACGAGCCAGGACACGCCGTCCCGCTCGAGGATCCCGCGGTTGACCTCGTCGGTCGCGCCTCGGATGAACGTCCGGAACAGCGACCGGATCGTCTCCGGCGGGCGGCCCGGCTCCTCGTAGACGATCGTCGCGTTGAAGATCTTGTGCTTGCAGTGCTCGCTCCAGGTCTGGGCGAGGCACTCGATCTCGACGTCGGTCGGGGCGCCGCCGAGACCGAGCTCGGCCCGCCGCGGATCGCGGCCCGCGGCGCGGAAGTGGTCCCGGATCGCGCGCATCTCGGAGAGCGACAGGGACAGCAGGCGCTCCCGGCTGAGGCGCAGGAGCTCGTCGTCGCCGAGCTCGAGGGAGACCGCGAGGACCGCCGGCCTCTCGTGGGCCGCCACCTTGGGGACGGAGAGATCGGGGGGGGAAGCCTCCCACTCCCGCCGGGTCTCCACGAGGACGGTCTGGATCACCGGGTTCGCGAGGAGACCGAGCGCGATCCGCTCCGCGGCGTCGCGGTCCGCGCCGTCGACGAGGTACAGCGTCGAGGTGTAGACCGCCGCGTCCTCCCCGAGGGAGCGTCCGAGCGTGTCCTCGATGCAGATCCTCGCGCTCTTCCCGACCGGGTCGGTGACGCCCGGCCTGTAGGCGACGGTGATCGCGGCGTCGAACGGTCCGTCCTCGAGGCGCCCGAGCGCCCCGACCTGCCGGACCGGGTCGGCGAACTCCGCGATGATGCGCTCGGCCTCGCCCGGCGCGAGCGTCGCCTCGACGCGGTAGACGTCGCGGGTCCTCACGCGGGCGACCGGGATGCCGAGGAAGCTCCGGACCGCGCGGGCCACCTCGTCCCCGCGGGGATCCGGGAGCCCGCGGCGCGTCGCGATCTCGATGCGGGTGATCAAGGGGAGCCGCCTCCGAGGCGCGAAGGGTAGTGCAACGCGGCCGACCGGCGCAACGGCGCCCATGGTGGTGCGGAGCTTGTGTTGTCCGGGGTGTCCGCCGGCGGACGGCGGAC
>CAZPWK010000034.1:0-16311 GCA_964590285.1 uncultured Acidobacteriota bacterium
CGAGGAAGATCAGGCTCTGCACCGCGGTCCGGTACTGAACGGTCTCGCCCGAGAACGCGTAGACGAGGAAGGCCATCCCGAGGGCGAAGATCACGCCGTACACCGCCTTCATCACCGCCCCCGCGCGCCGGCGCGTCGCCTCGGTGTCCTCCCCGAACGCCCGCGCGAAGAGCACGAGGCCCGCCGTCGCGACGACGTCGAGGACCGCGAAGAGGAGCCAGAAGACGCGGGCCCGGGCGGGGGCGTCCGGAGTGCCGACCGCGGGCTTGAGCATGCGCTCGTAGAGGAACGCGCCGACGTTCGAGCCGAGCAGCGACCCGAAGACGCCGTAGAGGAACGCGTACCCCATGTAGACGGCCACCCGGTCGCGGGGCGCGACGCTGCCGACGAGGCTGTAGTACTTCGGGTGCGCCGTCATCTCGCCGATCGAGAAGACCGCGATGCCGAGGATCAGCACCCAGGGGCTCGTGGAGATCGCGAGGCAGACGAAGCCCAGGGCCCCGATCGCCATCCCAGCGACCATGACCGGGAGCGCCGCCCGCTCCTTGACCGCGCGGCTCACCAAGACCTGCAGGAGGATGATCGCCCCGGCGTTGATGACCGTGACGTGCTCGGCGTCGAAGGAGAACCGCCAGGGGAGCCCGACCGACCCGAGGAGCGACGTCGCCGCGCGGTTCACCGGCTCCTTGTCCACGAAGTCCCTCAGGTACCAGAGCACCGACCCGAAGTTCTGGAAGTACAGGATCCAGAACCCCGAGTACACGACGATCATCAGCATGAACCGCGCGTCGCCGAGCACTTCCGCGGCGCCGAGGAGCACCTCCCTGAGGCTCTTCCGGGTCTCCGGGCGCGGCGGGTCCCGGTAGAGGAAGATCGCCGGGAGGAGCATCGCGGCGGTGTACGCCGCCGAGGCCGTGAAGACCGCCCGCCAGGAGAACCCCTTGAGGACGGTGACGGCGAGCGGCGCGAGGAAGGCGCCGAGGTTGATCATCCAGTAGTAGATCCCGAACCCCACGGCGGAGGTCTTCTCTCCCGTCGAGCGGGCGATCGTTCCCGAGATGATCGGCTTGAAGAGGCCGGCGCCGGTCGCCATGAGGAGCAGGAACAGGAAGACGAGCGCGTAGCTCGACATGCGGCCGCTCGCGAAGTACCCCGTGGAAAGGAGCGAGAACGCCACGAGGAGCATCCGGCGGTAGCCGTAACGGTCCGCGAGCGCGCCCCCGAGGATCGGCAGCACGTAGGTCGCGGCGTACACGAGCCCCTGGAGGAATCCGACCGCCTGCTCGCCGAAGCCGAGCCCGCCCGACTCTCGGCTCCCGGTCAGGTACACGGCGAGCACCGAGTTCAGGCCGTAGTAGGCGGCCCGCTCGAACAGCTCCATGACGTTCGCGACCCAGAAGACCCTGGGAAAGTCCCGAAGAAGGCTCGATCGCGCCATGCCGGCCTCCGCGCCGCGGCCGCGGCCGCGGCATGATAGCCCGGATTCCGCGCTCCGCTCCGCTTCGGCTATGCTGCGCGCCGAGGGAGGGAGCCGATGGACAAGACCACCGTCTTCGCGGTCGCGATCCTCGCCTACCTGGGGGTCCTCACCGCGCTCAACGTGGCGCGAGCCCGCAAGGTGAAGACCCAGGACGACATGATGGTCGCGGGCCGCTCGCTCAGCCTGTGGGTCATCGTCTTCACCCTGATCTGCACCTGGATCGGCTCGGGGACCTTCATCGCGGGGGCGGAGTACGCCTACCACGCGGGCTGGTCGTCCCTGTGGCTTCCGGCCGGGGCGTGGGTCGGGATCCTGGTCATCTACTTCCTCGCGGCGAAGATCCGCACGTTCGGTCAGTACACGGTCGGGGACATTCTCGAGGTCCGCTACGGGAAGTTCGCCCGCCTGTTCGGCGCCGTCGCGATCGTGATCTCGTTCACGACGATCGTCGCCTACCAGTTCCGCGCGGGCGGCTACATCCTCAACGTGGTCAGCGACGGGGCGATCTCGGTGGAAACCGGGCAGATCGCCGCGGCCGCGTTCGTGATCTTCTTCACCGCGCTCGGCGGCATGGTCGCGGTCGCCTACACCGACCTTCCGAACGGCATCGTGATCGTGCTGGCCTGCCTCGTCTCGGTTCCCTTCGTCGTGCTCTTCGCGGGCGGGCTCTCGCATCCGGCGGCGGTCCTCCCCGCGAGCCACTTCGCCGCGTTCTCCGCCGATTTCGGGCGTTACCCGGCGCTCAAGGCGATCGGCTACTGCCTGTCCACGCTCCTTCTCCTGATGGGCATCCAGTCGATGTACCAGAAATTCTACGCCGCCAGGAGCGCCCGGGAGGCGCGGGCCGCGGTCGGCGTCTGGATCCTCGGGACGATCGTGGTCGAGGTCGTCGTCGTCGCGATCGCGGTCTACGCGTCGAGCTACGACGCGGAGCACGGACTGGGCTGGGACGCGCGGGCGATGGTCCTCCAGGCCGCGAGGAACATGGTCCCGCTCCCGGTCGGCGTCCTCCTCCTGGGGGCCGCGTGCGCGGTCGTGATCTCGACCGGGATGAACTACCTGCTCTCGCCGAGCACCAACGTCATGCGGGACGTCTACCAGCGGTTCCTCAACCCGGACGCGGATCCTCGCCGGATGGCCGCGCTCCAGAAGATCGTGGTCGTCGTGATCGGCTTCCTCGCCTTCCTCGCGATCTTCGTCCCGACGGCCCTGAAGTCGGACATCTCGGTCCTGAAGTACAGCTACTTCGCCTACACGATGTACGGCGTCGCGATCACGCCCGCCCTCCTCGCGGCGCTCGTCTGGAAGCGCGCGACGCGCCTCGGGGGCGTGCTCTCGATCGTGCTCGGCACGCTCTCGACCCTGGTCTTCGAGGTGATCGTCCCGTGGGCCTGGCCCGAGGTGATGCTCGGCGCGCCGGGCGCCGCCTCGGGGGACGTGTTCGGCAGGGACCCGTGGGGGATCCCCGGGATCTTCCTCTCGTTCGCGGTCTCGCTCTCGGGGCTCGTCGTCGGCTCGTACGTCTCGGCGCCCCCGACGAAGGAAGAGCTGGAGCCGTTCTTCGGCGCCGCCCGGAGCTGAAGGGGGCCGGCGCGAAGGGGGATCCCCGACGCCGACCGCGTTTTCACTTGACAAAAATTAGCGAATTTGGTATAAGAAGGGCAACGGAAGGGGGGGCATCATGATCTTGCTGGCCGCCTCGTTGCTGTGTTCCCTCGCCCAGATCCAGGCCGAGACCGCCGTGCGCGTGCCGTACACTCCGAAGCCGCTCGTCGTCGTCACCTTCGACGTCGAGGACTACATCACCCCGGAATCCGAGGGGATCGACGACATCCCCCTGTGGCTCGCCGAAATCATGTCGGAGGAGGGGGTCACGGGGACGTTCTTCGTCATCGGCGAGAAGGCCCGCTCGCTCGAGCGGCGGGGGAGGGGCGACGTCATCGCCGCCATGGCGAGGCACGAGGTCGGCAGCCACACGAACTACGGCTCGATCCATCCCACGGTCATGGAGGAGCTGGAGGAGGCCGGCTGGGAGGACGGGGTGCGCCGGATGGCGGAGAGGGAGTCGGCGGGCCTCGCGGACCTGGCGCGCATCTTCGGCGTTCCCGTGACGATCCTCGGGCGGCACGGCGGGTGCTACGGTCCCCAGCTCGTCGCCGCCCTCGGCCGGATGCGGGCGTCGTACGAGGGCTCGCCGGTCTCGCTTCCCGGCCACGACGTCGTCTGGTTCGCGAACGCCCTGAACTTCAGCTCGGAATACGCGTTCGACGAGGACTCGTATCACCGGGACGACCTGTTCGAGCCGGCCTTCGAGAGGTTCAAGGACGAGCTGCCGGGGCTTACGCGGAACGCCGAGGTGGTGTCGCTGTTCGCCGGCCACCCCACGAAGATCCGCGCCGAGGAGTTCTGGGACTTCAACTACTATTGCGGCGAGAACCCGACTCCCGAGGAGTGGGTCGCGCCGCTCCTGCGGCCCGCGGAGACGATGATCACGGCAAAGGAGAACTTCCGCCGGCTGATGCGGTATCTCAGGAGCCGGAACGACATCGAGATCGCGACCTACCGCACGGTGATGCCGCTGTACTCGCGACAGAAGGAGAGCCTGACGCGCGACGAGCTCCTGGACATCGCCGCCGAGACGCCACGGGCCGGGACCCTGTCCTGCACCGACGATTTCTCGCCGGCCGAGGCGTTCGCCGGAATGGCGACCTCCATCTCGGCGTACGCGAGGCGCGGAGCCCTGCCGGACCGGCTCGTCACGCAGCATCCGCTCGGCCCCACGGCGATGCCTCCGGTGCAGCCGGGGGCCGCGCGCGCGACGTGGGCGGAGGTCCGCGATCTGGCGCGGCAGGCGGAGCAGTTCCTCTGGACGCACGGACGCCTCCCGGCGTCCCTGAGGACGGCGAGCGGGGAGATCGGGGCCGGATCGCTCTACGCCCTCTTCAGCGCCGTCTACGTCGATCTGGCGTCGGGAGCGCCGAGCCCCGAATACGAGGTTCCCCCCTTCGACGCGTACCCCCGGACGAACGAGAGGAAGATCGTCGAGCGGATCGAGCACTTCAGGGACTGGCCCGTCCATCGCCTCGGCCTCGACGTTTCCAGGATCGTCGAGCTCACGAGGCTTCAGCTCTGGACCCTCAAGCCCGCGCGGCGCCTCCAGGCCGAGAAGACGTCCCGGCCGGTCAGCGAGGCGGCGCTCTCCGCCTCGCGATCTCCCCTAGAGCCGCGGTAGCGAACGGGTCTCCCGGCGCCCAGGCGAGCGTCTCGCGGAGCAGCCGCTCCGAGCCGTCGAGGTCCCCCTTCTCCAGGAGGACCGCCGCGAGGCCGTTGCGGGAGGCGGGATGGTCCGGCCGGTTCCCGAGGGCCTCCCGGAACACGGCCTCCGCGTCGGCGAGCCTTCCCTGCGAGAGGAGGGCGAACCCGAGGTTCGCCCTCGCGTCGGGCCGGTCGGGCGCGAGCCCGATCGCCTTCCGGAACGACGCCTCCGCCTCGCTCGTCCTCCCGGAGGCGGCGAGGGCGGCGCCGAGGCCGTTCCAGGCGTAGGCGGATCCGGGGTCCACGCGGGTCGCCCGCTCGAGGACCGCTCGCGCCTCGTCCAGCCGCCCCTGCGCGCGGAGCGCCTCGCCGAGCCCGACGTGCCCCATCGCGTAGCCGGGATCGAGCCGGACCGCGACGCGGTGCTCCGCCTCGGCCTCCGCGTAACGCCCCTTCCGATGGAGCAGCCTTCCCAGGTTGTAGCGGGCGCGCGGGTGATTCGGGTCGAGAGCGAGACAGGAGCGGTAGCTCTCCATCGCCTCGTCGGCGAGCCCCTTGTTCTCCAGGACGACGCCGAGATTGAACAGCAGGGCCGGGCTCCTCTCCGCGGGCGGGCCCGGGGGGCCCGCGGCCCTCTCGAACGCCGCCGGGTCCGCCGCGCGCCTCTCGCCGAGCAGGCCGCTCTCGAGGATCGTCTTCCACAGCTCGCGGGCGATGAGGCGGTGCCCGGCCGGGGTCGGGTGGACGTAGTCCTCGATCAGATCGAACCCGACCAGGCCGTGGGGAGACGCCTCCTCGAAAGCCTTCGCGACGTCGACGAGGACGACGCCCGCCTCCTCCCGGCCGATCCTCCGGATCGCCTCGTTGAACGAGCTCGGCACGCGCGACGGCATCGCGTCCTCGTCGCGCGCCCTGGAGAACGAGTTGCGGGCCTCGTCCCAGCGCGAGAGCGCCTCGTACGCCCTGCCGAGGAGAAAATGGACCTCGGCGTGGCCCGGCGCGAGGGCGCGGGCCGGTTCGAGAGCCGCCGCCGCCCGCGTCCCGTCTCCCGCGGCGAGCGCCCGCCTCGCCTCGGCGAGCCGCGCGAGGACCTCCCGGCGGGCGTCGAGACCGACGCCCGGCCCGAAGAGCGACTGGTCCGGGGCCCATCCGCTCAGGTTGCACGGGACGGTGCACAGCACGAGCCCGACGCCCCGCTCCCGGCACGCCCTCGCGATCGCGCGGAAGTTCTCCTCGAGCGCGAGGCGGGCACTCTCCCGGTCCCGGTCGTCCACCTCCGTGGCGGCCTCGCGCATCACGTCGAGCCCCAGAAGCTCTCCCGCGCTCTTCGACTCGGGCTCGTCGGGGCCCCGCCGGGACGGCCCCAGGGCCTTCTCGTAGGCGCGGGTCATGAGGGAGTAGATCCGCGAGCGCGAGAGCGCCGCGGCGACCGGCCCGAGCCGGGCCGCGCCCTCGATCGCCTGGCGAAGGCGGCGCTCGACGAACTCGTTGTGCGCCTCGAAGACGACGAGGAGGTCGGGCTCGTAGTCCAGGATCTCCCCCGCGAGGATCCTGAGGCGCGTCGAGCCGTACGACATCGCCGCGGCGTTGATCGCCTCGACCTTCCGGCCCGGAAGCGCCGCCTCGAGGGCCGCGCCGAGCGTCCGCGTGAACGCCGAGTCCGCCCCCCACGGGAATCCGTACGCGCTCGATCCCCCGATCGTGAACAGGCGGATCCCGTTCGAAGGCTTCGTCGCGAGGAACTCCTGCTCGTTGAACGAATGCCGGACCGAGCGGGGAAGCGTGCGGTAGACGCCGCGCGCGTCGTCCTTCTCGAAGATGCGCATCCGCTCCGAGAACCCCCGGAAGGGATCCCGCTCCGACGCCAGCGTGCGGACGCCGGCGGCCCACAGCGCCGCCTCCGCGAGGCCCAGGATCGCGAGCGCGACCAAGAGCCCGATCGCGGCGTCCCTCAGGGCCGTCGCGCGCCTGGCCGGGGCCGCCATCAGAACACCGTGTAGATGAAGGGCGCGAGGGCGCTCCCGGCCGTCAGGGCGATCACGAGCCCGAGCAGGAGCAGCACGATCAGGATCGGGAGGAGCCAGAACTTCTTCCGCTCCTTGAGGTACGCCCAGAACTCCTTGAGGATCGAGAACATGTCGCGGCGCCTCGTGATCAGAATTGTCTCTCGTAACGCTCGAGCGTGGAGTCGTCCTGCTTCTTCGGGATCCAGTAGCTCCGCCCGCGCCGCTTCCAGTCCAGGTCGAGCGGGTCCTTGCGGAAGGGGCGCATCGCGAGGCCGATCGGGGTCATCATGCCGAAGTAGACGATCGCCAGGATCGCCGCGGTCGCGACCCGCGACATCCCCTCCGCGAGCCTCATCCACGCGCGGAAGGCGCGCGACCAGGCGCGCGGCGCGGCGAGAGCGAGCGCGGGGGGGACGACCGACAGCGCGGCGAGGACGGCCGCCGCGCGCCCGTGGCCGCGCCACCAGGACAGGCCGCCGATCGCGAGGAGGATCGGCGCCAGCGCCAGGCCGAAGCTCCTGGCCTGTCTCCTCTCGTCTCTTGGGCGTCTCGGCATGCTCTGCGACCTCAGTCCGGCGCGAATTCCGCGCGCCAGGATTCGTCCGGCGGCGGCAGGTCCTGGTCCTTCTTGTCGACGATCCAGGAGCCCAGGACCAGGGCGTCCATGTCGGTGCGGGCGAAGCAGCGGTACGCGTCCTCGGGCGTGCAGACGATCGGCTCGCCGCGGACGTTGAACGACGTGTTCACGAGGACGGGACAGCCCGTCTTCTCGAAGAAACGCTCGATCAGTCGGTGGAACAGCGGGTGGTCCTCGCGGGCCACGGTCTGGAGGCGGGCGGAGTGGTCGACGTGGGTGACCGCGGGGATCACCGACCTGGGGGCCTTGAGCTTGTCGAGGCCGCGGAGGGCGGCGCCCGTCTCGGGGAGGCGCCTCGATCGGGCGACGTCGGCGACCAGCAGCATGTACGGGCTTTCGGCGTCGATCTCGAACCAGTCGCGGGCCCTCTCGCGGAGCACCGACGGGGCGAACGGCCGGAACGACTCGCGGAACTTGATCTTGACGTTCATGACCGTCTGCATCTCGCGGTCGCGGGGGTCGCCGAGGATCGACCGCGACCCGAGGGCCCGCGGGCCGAATTCCATCCGGCCCTGGAACCACCCGACGACCTGGCCCCCGCGGATCCGGTCGGCGACGCGGTCGACGAGCGCCTCGGCGTCGGGCATCCGGACGGCCTTCGCGCCCCGGTCGGAGAGGAAGCGGCCGATCTCCTCGTCGTCGAACGAGGGGCCGAGCAGGGACGCCCGCTGGCGGTCGCGAGCGCCGTCCGCGACCCGCGGGTTGCCGAGCAGCTGGTGGTGCGCGAACAGGGCGGCGCCGAGCGCTCCGCCGGCGTCCCCGGCGGCCGGCTGGATCCACAGCCGCCGGAAGGCTCCCTGGCGCAGGATCTTCCCGTTGCCGACGCAGTTCAGGGCGACGCCCCCCGCGAGGACCAGGTCGTCGTGGCCCGCGACCTCGCGCGCGTGGCGCGCCATGCGCGTCATCGCCTTCTCCGTGACCGCCTGGATCGAGGCGGCGATGTCCATCTCCCTCTGGGTGATCCCCGCATCGGCCCGGCGCGGGGGGCCTCCGAAGAGCCGATCGAACCGGCGGCTCGTCATCCGGAGGCCGGCGCAGTATCCGAAGTACGCCATGTTGAGCTTGAACGAGCCGTCGTCCCGGATGTCGACGATCTCGCGCTCGATGAGATCCGCGTACCGCGGCTCGCCGTACGGCGCGAGGCCCATCAGCTTGTACTCGCCGCTGTTGACCCGGAAGCCCGTGAAGTAGGTGAACGCGGAGTAGAGAAGCCCGAGGGAATGCGGGAAGTGGATCTCCTCGAGGATCCGGATCCGGTTCCCCTCGCCCCGGCCGAGGCTCGCCGTCGCCCATTCGCCGACCCCGTCCACGGTGAGGATCGCGGCCTTCTCGAACGGGGAGGGGAAGAAGGCGCTGGCGGCGTGCGCCTCGTGGTGCTCGGTGAAGACCACCCGCCCGTCGTACCCGAGCTCCTCCCGCAGGTTCTCCCGCATCCAGATCTTCTTCTTGAGCCAGAGCGGCATCGCCTTGAGGAAGCTCGGGAGCCCGGCCGGCGCGTAACGGAGATAGGTCTCGATCAGCCTCTCGAACTTCACGATCGGCTTGTCGTAGAAGGCGACCAGGTCGAGGTCGTTCGCCCCCCCGAGCCGGCCCTCGCGAAGGCAGTACGCCACGGCGTTCGCCGGGAAGTCGAAGTCGTGCTTCCTCCTGGTGAAGCGCTCTTCTTGCGCCGCGGCGACGATCTCCCCGTCGACGACCAGGCAGGCGGCGCTGTCGTGGTAGTAGGCGGAGATGCCGAGAATCTTCATGCGGGTGCCGAGAGGAGCTTTTGTCGCATTCCGAATCCCACGTGGACGCCGCCGTCGCCTCGCCTCCCAGTATACCGGCGGCGGCGCCGGGGAACCGTATTATCCTGGACGCCGTCGTTCGCGGCGAGGGGGGAGAAGGGCAGGCGGCCGTGGCGAGCACGCTGGTCATTCGCACTCCGGACGGGGCGCGGCGGACGGTGCCGCTCGAGGGGAGCCGTTTCTCGGTCGGCCGGGCCCACGAGAACGACCTGCGGTTCCCCGACGACACGAGCCTGTCGCGGCATCATCTCGTGCTCGAGCGCGACGAGGAGGGCTGGGCGGCGCGGGACCTCGGGAGCAAGAACGGAACGTTCGTCAACGACCAGCGCGTCGAGGGAAGGCTCAGGCTCCGGCCGGGCGACCGCATCGCCGCCGGGCATGTGGCGATGCGGTTCGACGAGCCCCCGGGGGACACGTCGGCGAGCGTGACGTTCTACCGGGACGCGTCCGCGGCTCTGCCCGGACACAAGACGGTGGTCTCCAGCCTCGAGGGGCTGCTGTCGACGGGAGACCCGGCGCCGTCTTCCGCCCTGGGGACGGCCTCGCGATCCGAGCGGGAGGCGAAGTCCTTCGACGCGACCGCCGTCAGCGCCCTTCTGCGCGCGGGCCGGGAGCTGTCGCTCCGCCGCCCGCTTCCCGAGCTGTTCCAGATCATCCTCGATCTCTCGATCGAGTCGGTCCGCGCGGAGCGCGGCGTGCTCCTGACGGTGGAGCAGGACGGAAGCCTGGAGCCCCGCGCCGTGCGGGGAGACGACTTCCGGATCAGCGAGGCCGTGCGGGACCGGGTGCTCGGCTCGCGGCAGTCGCTCCTGGTCCGCGACGCGCGTCTCGACGAGGTGCTCCGCGGTCGGGTCAGCATCAACGAGCAGAACATCCGGACGCTGATGGCCGTTCCGCTCCAGACGAACGATCGCGTGATCGGCCTGATCTACGTGGACACGCCGGGCCTGGTCTCGGCGCCGACGCCCAAGGACCTGGATCTCCTCACCGTCCTCGCGAACGTCGCGGCGAACCGGATCGAGCAGGAGCGCCTCGCCCTGGTCGAGGAGAAGGAGCGCCTCCAGGCCCAGGAGCTCGAGCAGGCGGCGGAGATCCAGCGGGGCCTTCTCCCCCGCTTCGCTCCCGACATCGCGGGGGTGGAGCTCGCGGGCCACAACGCGCAATGCCGCACGGTCGGCGGCGACTACTACGAGTTCCTCCCGACCGGCGACGGGCGTGTCGCGCTCGTCCTGGCCGACGTGAGCGGGAAGGGGCTGCCGGCGGCGCTCCTGATGGCGGACCTGAGGGCGAAGATCCAGGTCCTGGCCGAGGAGCCCGACGATTTCCCGCGCCTCATGGCGCGGCTCGACCGGCTGATGGCGAAGAGCTGCCCGCCGAACCGTTTCGTGACCTGCTTCTTCTGCATCCTCGATCCCGCCACGGGGCTCCTCCGGTACAGCAACGCCGGGCACAACCCCCCCCTCCTCGTGCGATCGGGAGGGGCGGTCGAGGAGCTCCGGGGAGGCGGCGCGCCGCTCGGGATGCTCCCGGGGCTCGGCTACGAGGAGCGGGAGTGCCGCGTCTCGCCCGGCGACCTCGTTCTCCTGTACAGCGACGGGGTGACGGAGTGCGCGAGCCCCTCCGGCGAGGAGTTCGGGACGAGCCGCCTCGTCGCGGTCCTCCTCGATCGGCGCGGCGAGCCGGCGGCGGGCGTGGCGGAGCGGGTCTGCCGCGCCCTCGCCGAGTGGTCCGCGGGATCGCCGCCGACGGACGACCTGACCTTCATCGTCGCGAGGCGGAATTGAGGGGGCGGCCGCGCGGCGCGTGGCTCGTCGTGCTCCTTGCGGGACTCGTCCTCGCGTTCGCGATCCGGGCGCATCGCGCGGACTTCCCGTTCGAGCGCGACGAGGGGGAGTACGCGTACGCGGGGAAGCTCCTCCTCGAGGGGGTGCCCCCCTACACCGAAGTCCACAACATGAAGCTCCCGGGGACGTACTACGCGTACGCCCTGCTCATGGCGCTCTTCGGGAGGACCGACTCCGGCGTCCGCCTGGGGCTCGCGCTCTGGACCACCGGCTCGGCCCTCCTCGTCTTCGCGATCGGAAGGCGGCTCCTGGGCCGGCAGGCCGGCGCGCTCGCCGCGACGACGTTCGCGATGCTCGCGGTCAGCCCGGGCGTCCTCGGCCTCGCGGGCCACGCGACGCACTTCCTTCTCCTGCCCGCGCTCCTGGGCACCTGGCTCCTCCTGCGGCCCGGCGGGGTCCCTCTCCCCGTCGCGTTCCTCGCCGGGATCGCGTTCGGCGCCGCGTTCCTGATGAAGCAGCACGCGGCCGCGTTCGTCCTCTGCGGGGCGGTTCTCCTCGTCCTGCGGGAGCGGGCGGGAGGGCTCCGCCGGCTCGCCGGGGCCGAAGCGGTCTTCCTCGCGGGCGCCGCCGCCCCCTACGGGGCGCTCTGCCTGCACCTGGCGGCGATCGGCGCGTTCGAGGAGTTCTGGTTCTGGACCGTGACCTACGCGAGGCAGTACGTCACGCGGGTCCCGGTTTCCGCCGCGGCGGGCCTGCTGCTGTCGTCCTCGAAGTCGGCGATCGGGTGGAACTTCCTCGTCTGGATCGCGGCCGCCGCGGGCGCGGCATGGGTCTTCCGGGACGGGACGCTGAAGGCGGTCCGCCCGACGCTCGCCGCCTTCGTCCTGTGCTCCTTCGCCGCGGTCGTTCCGGGATTCTACTTCCGCCCGCATTACTTCATCTCGATGCTGCCGGCGGTGGCGCTGCTCGCGGCGGCGGGCGCGGCGGGGGACGGAGATTCGCGCCCGGGAGCGCGGCGGCGCGCGGCCTGGACGTGCCTCGTCCTGGCCGCGGCGGCGGTCGGCGTCTCGGGGTACGCGGGGGCGTTCTTCGCGTGGGACGACGTGCGGCTCGCGAGGACGATGTACGGGACCAACCCGTTCCTGGAATCGCGGGAGATCGCGGGCCGCCTCCGCGCCGCTGGGCGTCCCGGCGACCGGATCGCGGTGCTGGGGTCCGAGCCCCAGATCCCGTTCTACGCGGACATGCGCTCCGCGACGCGGTACGTGTACGCGTACGCGCTCATGGAAGTCCACCCGTACGCCGCGCGTCTCCAGGAGGAGACCGTCGCGGAGATCGAGGCGGTGCGACCGCGGCACCTGGTGCTCGTTCACGTCGGAACGTCCTGGCTCCCGCAGCCCGGCTCGGACCGGCGGATCTTCCGTTGGATCGACGAGTGGGTGCCCGCCCATTACGACGTGGTCGGCCTGGTCGAGATCTTCCCCGGCCGCCCCGCCGTCACCACGTGGGGGGAGGAAGCCGCCGCGCGGCGGGCCCGTTCGGACGACCACGTCCTCGTCTTCCGCAGGAGGGACGGAGGATCGGAGCGCGGGACGGGGCGCGACCTCCGTTGACCGTCTTCGGGGGCCGGTGCTAGCGTCTCGTCCCCGAAGCCGCCTCGCGCTCGGGCGCGAGAGCGCCGATTGCGGAGGGCGCCGATGCTGGGGCCCGAGGTCTGGATCGTCGTTCCCGCCTACAACGAGGCCGGCGTCGTCGCCGGCGTCGCGGGGGAGCTCGTCGCCCTCGGGGCGAGCGTCGTCGTCGTGGACGACGGATCGGACGACGGCACCGCGGAGGCCCTGCGGGGCGTCCCGGCCGCGGTCTGCCGGCACGCGGTCAATCTCGGGCAGGGGGCGGCCCTGGCGACCGGGATCGAGTACGCCCGCCGGCGCGGGGCGAGCGTCGTCGTCACGTTCGACGCCGACGGCCAGCACCGGGCGGAGGACGTCCCCCGCCTCGTCGAGGCGCTCCGGGCGCGCCGTCTCGACGCGGCGCTCGGATCGCGGTTCCTTCCGGGCGGCTCGGCGGAAGGGGTCGGCCGCGCCCGCCGCCTGCTCCTCGCCGCGGCCGTCCGCTTCACGCGCCTCGCGACGGGTCTCGCGGTCACCGACGTGCACAACGGCATTCGCGCCTTCACGACCGAGGCGGCCGCAGCGGTCGCTCCGGCCCAGAACCGGATGTCCCACGCCTCGGAGATCGTCCACCGCATCGGCGCCCTGGGCCTGAGATTCGCCGAGGTCCCGGTCCGCGTACGCTACACGCCGTACTCGCGCGCGAAGGGCCAGCGCGCCGCGAACGCCCTCAACATTCTCTGGGAGCTGGTCGAGGGGAGGTTCGGCAGGAAATGAGGATCATCCAGCCGCTCCTGATCGCCGGGCTCCTCGCCGCGCTCGGCGTGTACGTCGCGTACCTCAGGACCGCGCTGCGGGACCGGGCGCTCGCCGCTCTCTTCGTCTCGCTCGCCGTCGCGGCCGTGCTGTTCCCCGACCTGACGACCGTCGCGGCGAACCGTCTCGGCGTGGGGCGCGGAACCGACCTGCTGCTCTATCTGCTCGCCCTCGGAGGCACGTTTGTCTTCCTCGTCGTCTACATCCGGCTCCTCAGGCTGGAGCAGGCCGTCACGCTGCTGGTTCGGCGCCTCGCGATCCTCGAGGCCGAGCGCGGAGGCGAAGAGCGGGAGCCGGGAGCGCCCGGGAGGCCCTGAGGCGCCGTACGCGCGGGTCCCCGGTCCCGGGCGCGCCCTCGCGCTGGGGTCGGCGGGATTCGCGCTGGCGCTCGTCGCGCTGACGGCGCTCGGGCTCCACGGCTTCTCTCTGCCCGCCTGGCACGAGGTGATCGACGGCTCCGCCCCCGGGGAGGTCGTCCTCGGGACGGCGCGCGCGGTGCGTTCGGACGACTGGGCGGTCGCGCTCCCGCTCGCGCTGTCGCAGCGCGCGCAGACGCCCCGGTTCCCGGTCTCGAACCCGCTCGCCGGGTTCGGCGAGGGGACGGACGGCCGCGTGGGGAGCCCGGTTCCGGTCCGGAGCTGGCTGGCCGTCTTCCGTCCGCAGACCTGGGGCTACTTCCTCGGGGACGACGTCGGTCTGGCCTGGCACTGGTGGTCGCGGGCGCTCGGCCTCGTCTGGGCGTCCTGGCTCGCGTTCGCGGTCCTCGGGGGAGGGCGCCCGCTCCCGGCGCTCGCGGCCGCGGTCGCGCTGGCGTTCCAGCCGTTCTTCCAGTTCTGGTCGTACGTCAGCGAGCCGATCGTGGCGGCCGCGGCCCTGGGATTCGCGGCGGCGGCCGGGATCGCCCTGGCCGAGGGCACGGCCGCGATCCTGCTGCGCGGGGCGCTCCTGGCCTGGGCGGCCGGCTGCTTCGCCCTGGGCTGGGTCTACCCGCCGTTCCAGATCCCTCTCGCGTGGCTGCTCGTCGCGGCCGCGGCCGGCTGGGCCTTCCGGGAGCGGGATCGGATCGCGCGGGCCGGGAGGCTGCCGCTTCGGGCGGGGGTCGCGGCCGGGGCGATCGTGCTGGCCGGGGTTCTCGTCGCCGTCTTCGCCGTCGAATGCCGCGAGCCGCTCCAGATCCTCGCCGGCACGGCCTACCCCGGCCAGCGCCGGATCGCCGGCGGCGACCTCTCGGTACCGGCCCTCTTCAACGCGTTCCAGACGGCGTTCCTGCGCAAGGACGGCTACGCGCCGCTCGGCAACGTCTGCGACGCCGCCTCCTTCCAGTTCCTGTCGCCCGCCATCCTTCTCTTCGTCGCCTGGGAGGCGGTCGCCCGGAAGCGCCGGCCCGACCCGGTCGTGGCCGCGGTCGGAATCTACACGGTCGTGCTCCTGCTGCACGCGCTGGTCGGCCTGCCCGGCTTCCTGGCGCGCGCGACCCTCCTCGACCGGGTGCCCGGAGGGAGGTCGGTCGTCGGGATCGGCGCGGCGAGTCTCGTGATGACGGTGGCGTTCGTCCTCGGACGGGCGCGGGAGGACGCCGGGGGAGGGAAGCGGCTCGCGTTCGCCGCCGCGGCGGCCTGGGCGGTCGCGGTCTTCGCATCCGGGGCGCGTCTCGCCTCGTTCATGCCGGCGCTGGCGCCGTGGACCCCGTTCGCGGGCGCGCTCTTCGCGTTCGTCTCGGCTCTCCTCGTCCTCTCCCGGCACCGCGCCTGCCTCGCCTTCCTCGCGGCCGCCGCCGTCGCCTCGACCGCCTGGTTCAACCCGCTCGTGCGCGGCGGATCGGACTACCTCCGGGACAACGCCCTCTCGAGCCAGATCCTGGCGCTCGACCGGGCCGCCGGGGGGCGATCGGTCTGGGTCGTCTACGACGACCGGTGGCTGTCCAACCTCTTCCGGGCGATCGGGGTCCGCGCGGTCGGCGGGGTGCACTACTACCCGCAGCGGGAGCTGTGGTCCCGCCTCGACCCGAAGGGCGAGTCCGAGCCGGCCTGGAACCGGTACGCCCACGTGGTCTTCTCGGCGGGGCCGGTTCGCGACTCGGCCCGGATCTCGGCGCCGTTCTTCGACACCGTGCGGGTCGAGCTGTGCCCGGAGTCGGCGGCGTTCCGGAGCCTCGGCGCGAGCCACGTCCTGGCGGTGGGGGAGCAGGCGAGGCGGTTCGACCGCTCGCCGGTCCTGGCCCGCGCGGGGCGCGTCGGCGACAAGCACCTCTTCCGAGTGACGCGGTAGCCTCCCGGCCGCGGAACAAAGAAGCCCGGCCCCGAGGGGGCCGGGCTTCGCGAAGCCGCGGGAAACGCCGATGCGCCTCCTCGATCAGAAGTCGCCGCCTCCCATCCCGCCTCCCATCGGAGGCGTTTTCTTGTCCTCCTCGGGGATCTCGTTGACGATGGCCTCGGTCGTGAGCATCACCGCCGCGATCGAGGCGGCGTTCTGGAGCGCGAAGCGGACGACCTTGGTCGGGTCGATCACGCCCGCCTCGATCATGTTGACGAACTTGTCGTTCTGGGCGTCGAACCCCTTCTCCTTCTCGAGCTCCTTCACCTGGTTCACGATGACCGAACCCTCGTACCCGGAGTTGTTGGCGATCTGGCGGATCGGCTCCTCGAGAGCGCGCTTGACGATCCGGATGCCGATTCCGAGGTCCTCGTTCTTCTCCTTCTTCTGGAGATCGTCGAGGGGGCCGATGCAGCGGAGCAGGGCGACGCCTCCGCCCGGAACGATCCCCTCCTCGACGGCCGCCTTCGTCGCGTGCATGGCGTCCTCGACCCGGGCCTTCTTCTCCTTCATCTCGGTCTCGGTGGCCGCGCCCACCTTGATCACCGCGACGCCGCCGACGAGCTTCGCGAGCCGCTCCTGGAGCTTCTCGCGGTCGTAGTCGGAGGTCGTCTCGTCGATCT
>CAZPWK010000035.1:0-16190 GCA_964590285.1 uncultured Acidobacteriota bacterium
GCGGTCGGCCCAGGCGGCTCGCGCCTCGAGCCGGATCCCCTCGGCCATCGCCTCCCGGAACGCGCGGGCCCGGTCGAGGTCCGCGGTCGCCCTCGCGACCCGCGCGCCGGTCTCGGTGCCCTCGAAGAGGGGCACCCGGACGGAGACCCCGGCGCTCCAGTTGCTCCCGTCGGTCCCGAACGGGCGGTCGCCGTTCCACTCGTACGCCGCACCGACCCCGACCTCGGGCCAGTAGCGGCTCCTCGCAAGCTTGGCGCCGGTCTCCGCCTGCCGGAGCCTCGCGTCGAGCGCCTTGAGGTCGGCGCGCGAGGCGAGGGCGTCGGCGACGGCGGTCTCCGGGTCGCCGGGGGCGGGGGAGGGCTCGATCGCGGGAGGGAGGAGCTCGAACTCTCGATCCTCTCGAAGGCCCAGCGCCTGACGCAGCGCGGCGCGGGAGACGGCCACCCCCTGCTCGGCGCGGATCCGCATCGCCTGCACCTCGGCGAGCCGGACCTCGGCGGACAGCCGGTCCGAGGGGACCGCGATCCCCGCCTCGACGTGCCGGCTCGCGAGCGCGACGTTCGCCCGCGCCGCCTCCTCCCCGGCGCGCGCCACCTTCGACATCTCGCCGGCGAGGACCGCGTCCCAGAACGCGCGGATCGCGCCGAACGCGATCTCGTCCCGGGTCCGCGCGAGCGAGCCCTCCGAGGCCTCGACGCCTTCGGACGCCGCCTTCCCGTAGAGCCTCGTCCGCCCGGCGTCCCAGACGTTCTGGCGGAGCGTCACGCGCGTGGCCGCGTTCGTCAGCGGGTCGGGGCTGTTGAGCGCATCGAGGTCGAAGTCGGCCATCGCGAACCGCTCCTGCCCGAGCTTCGATGCGAAGACGAACACCGGGTTCGTCGAGCGCACGTAATCCTCGGTCAGGTCGATCCGGGGAAGCCAGCCGCTCCGGGCCAGCTTCCGGTCCGCCTCCGCCGCCGCCACCTCCCGGTCCGCGGCGCGCACGACGGCGTGGTTCGCGACGGCCAGCGCGACGGCGGAGCCGGGAGTCAGGGGCTCGGCCGCCCCGGCGGCCAGGGCGAGCGCGGCGGCCGCGCCGGCCGCCGCCAGCGCGCGCGGCCTTGGTGCGAGGAATCGCCTCATCGGAACGCTCTCCTGAGGGTCGGCCCGCGGCCGGCCCGCGGTGAAGGATGCAACTCCGGCCGTGTCCGATACCGCGAGTCGCGCCTGCATCCGGTGATACCATACCGCGCGGAGGGACCGGAGGAGAAGTGGGCTCGAGCGACGACGCCGCGCTGCTCCGCCGCATCCGGAACGACGAGCCGGGTGCCTTCGAGGACTTCGTCGCGGCGCACGGCGACCGGATCTACGGGTTCGGCCGGCGCGTGTGCGGCCCGAGCGAGGACGCGCGCGACGTCGTGCAGGAGACCCTCCTCCAGGCCTACCTCTCGCTCAAGGACCTCGACCATCCCGAGGCGCTGCGCTCCTGGCTGTACCGCGTCGCGGCGAACGCCTGCTACATGAAGCGGCGCAAGGGGAAGTTCGAGCCGGCCCGCGAGCTCTCGCTCGAGGAGCTGATGCCCGCGCCGGGGCGGCAGCCGGCGGCGGAGATCCCCGACCCGGCCGCCCTGCCCGACGAGGAGCTGGAGAGGACGCGCCTCAGGGAGAAGGTGCAGGAGGCGATCCGTGACCTTCCGGAGCACTACCGCATCGTACTGGTGATGCGCGACATGGAGCACCTCTCGACGGAGGAGACGTCCCAGGCGCTCGACCTGCCGGAGACGACCGTCAAGATGCGCCTCCACCGGGCCCGCCTGATGGTCCGGAAGCGACTCGAGGCGGCGCTCGCCGAGGAGCCGAAGGGGAGGCGGGGATGAGCGCCGGCCACGACCGCCGCTCCGCGCGCTGCCTCGAGCTGTTCGAGAAGCTGTCCGAGTACATCGACGGCGAGCTCCCCCCGGGGGTCTGCGCGGAGATCGAGGCGCACCTGGCCGGCTGCGAGCCGTGCCTCAGGTTCCTCCACTCGCTCCGCAGCACGGTCGCGCACGTCGGCGAGCTTCCGGCGTCCGGGATGCCGGAGGACCTCAAGCGCGCCTGCGTCGAGACGTTCGCGAAGCGCTGCCGCGGCCGCTGAGGGCGGGGGCGCGGACGCGGACGGTCTCGCGATCCCTCGGGTAGCGGCTCCGGTCGATTCTCGGTGAGCCTCTTCAGCGACGGCTACTCTTGCCCCCCCACGGGTCGTGTCGCTCGTTGCCGCCGGACGGTAGCCGAGACCGGGAAACGGAACAGGTCTCGGCCTATCTGCTCCTCGCGATCCCCCACACGACCGCCGCCTCGGCGAGGAGGGCGGCGACGATCGTCGGGCCGGTCGGGAGGTCGAGGCGCACCGACGCCGCGATCCCGGCGAGCGTCGAGGTGAGCGCGACCGTGACCGCCACGATCATGACGTGCCAGGAGCGGCGGCCGATCATCACGCCGGCGAGGGCGGGGACGACGAGGTAGGAGAACGCGAGGAGCGAGCCCGCCGTCCGGATCCCGGTCGCGATCCCGAAGCCGAGCGTGACGTAGAGGAGGAGGCTCCACAACCCCACTCGGACGCCGGCCGCCCGCGCGGTCTCGGGGTTGTAGGAGACCATGAAGAACTCCTTCTGGAAGACGAGGTGGACGAGGAGGAGGGCGGGACAGACGATCAGCAGCTCGACGATCTCCCCCGGGCGGACGGCGAGGACGTTCCCGTAGAAGAGGAGCAGCGTGTCCCCCTCGCCTCCGGGCGCCCTGGCGATCAGCAGGATCGCGAGCGTCGAGGCGAGGGCGTAGCCGAGGCCGATCGCCCCCTCGGACGGGAGGTTCACCCGCCGCGGGCGGAAGGAGAAGAGCGCGGCGGCGACGAGCGTCGAGGCGATCGCGACCGTCTCCGGGTGCGCTTCGAGGAACGCCGCCAGCGCGGGGAGGCCTCGCGCCCCGGCGATCCCCCCGAGGAGCATCGCGAGCGCGATCCCGGCCGCCGAGGCCTGCGCCAGGGCTGCACCGACGAACACGATGCGCCGCAGGACGACGAAGATCCCCATCACCGAGAGCATCAGGCCGACGAGGAGGCTCGCGGCGAGGGCGTTGCGGAAGAACTCGAGGCCGAGGTACTCGCTCATGGCTCGACGTGCCCGTCGTGGCATTCGTGGCAGGGGAGCACGACGCGGCGCCCGTCCACCACGCTCAGGGTGACGCCGGTGCCGTAGAGGCGCTCGAGGTTCTCCCGGGTCAGCACCTCCTCGAGGGGGCCCGAGAGGATCCCGGCCGGGCCGAGGAGCGCGAGGCTCCGGACGTAGTTGACGACGACGTTGAGCAGGTGGCTGACCATGACCACCGTCATGCCGGAGCGCGCGTGGAAGCGCGCGATCAGCTCCATGAGCGCGTGCTCGGACTCGAGGTCCATCCCGTTCGTCGGCTCGTCGAGGACGAGGACCTCGGGCTCGAGCGCGAGGGCCCGCGCGATCAGGACGCGCTGGAGCTGCCCTCCCGACAGGTCGCGCAGGAGGCGCTCGGCGTGCGCGGCCATCCCGACCTGCTCGAGCGCGGCCCCCGCCCGCTCCCGGTCGCGGCGGCCCGGCCAGCGGAGCGGCCCCGAGACGGCGTGCCGCCCCATCATCACGAGCTCGATCGCGGTCACGGGGAAGACGACGTCCACGGTCTCCCGCTGCGGGACGTAGCCGAACCGGAGCGCGCGCCCGCCCTCTCCGAGGACGACCTCCCCGCGGATCGGCCGGAGGAGGCCCAGGATCGCCCGGAGGAGCGTCGTCTTGCCGGCGCCGTTCGGCCCGACGATCCCGAGGAACTCCCCCCCGCGGATCTCGAGGCGGACGCCGCGGAGCACCGGGCGCCGGCCGTACCCCAGGTCGGCGTCCCGGACGCGGACGAGCGGCTCGGCTCCCATCTCGCGCTCACCTCGCGGCGTGCGCCGCCA
The DNA here is from genome assembly GCA_964590285.1 of uncultured Acidobacteriota bacterium. Taxonomy (GTDB): domain Bacteria; phylum Acidobacteriota; class Polarisedimenticolia; order Polarisedimenticolales; family JAIQFR01; genus CALMJU01. The sequence goes on from CAZPWK010000035.1 coordinate 3,938, forward strand.
GCACGGAGAGATTGTGGTCGAACAGGGAGAAGTAGTCGAGGACCCCAGGCGCGCCGCCGACCGACGGGAGCAGCACGACCGAGGGCACGCCGGTCTCGCGCGCGACCATCTCGGGGGTGCGCGACTCGAAGTACGGCTCCCGCGCCACGGCGGCGGCCTTCCGCTTCCGGACGACGTCGATCACCTCGCGTACGTGGCCGGGGCTCGGCTTGACGCCCGGCTTCGGCTCGAGCCAGGTCACGACCTCGATGCCGAAGGCCCGGGAGAAGTAGGGCCAGGAGTCGTGATAGGTGACGATCTTCATCCCGCGGAGCGGTTCGGCCTTCCTCGCCCACTCGATCTTCTTCTCGTCGAGCCTCGACGCGAACGCCTTCCGGTTGGCCTCGTACCTCCCCGCGTTCTCCGGGTCGGCCTTCGCGAGCCCCTTGGCGATCGCCGCGGCGATCCCCTTGCCGTTCTCCGGGTCGAGCCAGTAGTGGGGATTGCCGTGCTCGTGCACGTCCCCCATCGAGGCGTCGACCCGGGTCGGGACGTTCAGCCTTCGGTCGGGGGGGAGCTCGAGGGAGCAGTCCACGACCTCGATCTCCGCGTTGCGGGACCCGTCGAGGATCGCCTGCGCCCAGTAGTCGAGGTCCATGCCGACCTTGACGTACACGTCGGCCTTGCGGACCCGCATCATGTGCGAGGGGAGGAGCTCGACGAAGTGGGGGTCCTGGTCTCCCCGGGCGATGCTCTCCGCCTCGACGAGGTCCCCTCCGACCTCGCGCGCGATCGCCGCGAGGTCCGTGGTGCTCGTCACGACGCGGAGCTTCGCCTCCGATCGCGCTGGGACGAGCGAGCCGGTGACGAGCGCGACCACTGCGAGCGGGATCCCCACGGTTCTCATGGCCGGTCCTCCTAGAACGGATGGGGCCTGTGCGGGCCCAGGATGAAGAGGAGCTGGATCGCCGCGGAGTCGTGCGCCGAGGCGTACGCGTCGCCGTCCTCCCGGCGGAGGAGGAGACGGATCAGCGTGGACTCCTCCATCAGCCGGAAGTTGACGAACGTCTCGACCCGCCGGATCGCGTCCTCCGTCTCGAGCCCTTGGGAGCGATCGAGCTTGACCCCCGCGTTCCAGCGCTGGGCGAACTGCCAGTCGGCGATCGCGTACCAGCCGGAGGTCGCGATGCTCCCGGACCGGATCTCCTCGAGGATCTCGATCTCCTCGCAGAGGGGGCCGTCGCAGACCCCTTCGGGCGAGCAGTCGGGGCCGATGCAGGTCGTCCCGGCCGCCACCTCCTCGGCGAGGTCCGCCTCGTTCCGGAGGTAGGAGGCGAGCACGTTGAGCGACCGGTAGCGGTTCGGGCGCCAGCGGTACTTGAAGCTCGCCCCGATCCATCGCACCTTCCGGTCGAGCGCGGGCTCGATCGTCCCGTCGAGGCCGTCGATCGCGACGAGGACCGAGTGGCCGGGCCGGAGCTCCTCGAACCAGCTCGCGCGCAGGTGGTAGCCCGGCTCGGGATTCGCGCCCGGCTCCGCGGGGGGCGTCTCGACCGGGACGAGCGCGCACTCGCCGACGGAAGGAACGCAGGCTCCTTCCACGCAGCCGGGCCCGACGCAGACGACCGCGGCCGCGTCGCCGTCCTCGCCCTCGTGCCCGTGCCCGTCGGCGAGGTCGCCTCTCAGGACGTCGAGGCCGAAGCGCAGCTCGCCCCGGTCCCCCGCGGGGAACGAGACGTCCCCCCCGGCGGCGATCTGCGCGAGCCCGTGGCCTCCGAACATCCGCTCCTCGACGAGCGGCTGGAAGATCCAGGAGTAGGCGTGGGGGTGGAGGGCGTTGAGGCTTCCCCACTCGACCCGGTACTTCCCGAGCCGCGCCTGGAACGGCCCGAGCCCGCGCACGAAGGAGGCGTAGGCCTCCTCGACCTCGAAGTCTCCCTCGTGGTACGCGAAGAACACGTCGGCGCGGACGAAGGGGTTCAGGTAGCCCTGGAGGGCGAGCTCGACCTCCTCGAGGTTCAGCTTCCCGTCGGCCTCGTCGTAGGCGCAGTTCCCCTCGCCCCACGGGCATAGGAGGAAGGAGGGGATGACGCTGACGTCCGGGTTGGCGCCGGCCGACTGCGCGCGAACCTGCCCGATCGAGAAGGCGGCGAACGCCACGAGGGCACCTGCCGCCCGGAACGAACGTCTCATGGCTCGCGCTCCCCGCCGGCACGGGGCCGGCCGCGATCCCCCGGGGATGGGACCTCACCGCTCCGGACGCGTCAGGAGAGCACGGCGGGAGGGGCGCGGCCCTGCGGAGCCGGCCGGCCCGCCGAGAGGGGCGGGATCCCGTCGTTCGGCCTTCTCGTCTCGCTCCGTTCGTCGAAGACTCCGGCCGGAGCGGGCGGCTCGGGTGCCGGGAGCTGGGCGAGCGCCATCTGGCAGGTCCGGCAGACGTCCGGGGGCGCCGCGTGGCGGTGCGAGCCCCCGGAGGGTCCGGCGACCTCGACGGTCCGCATCGATCCGTGACGGTGGATCGCCGCTGCGACCGCCGCGGCCACGAGAACCGCGACGAGAACCCCCGCCAGCGTCCGGACCCTTGCCTTTCGCACCCGTTGCCCGCGCATCGTCCCTCAGGATACGCTGGGCCCATCGAGGGGGGCAACCGGTTCCGATCGGTTGCCGCCCCCGACTTCGGAGGGGTCATGAGAAGCGGAGCGCTCGTCGTCGTCCTGGCGGTCTTCCTGATCGGCTCCCTGGCCTGCGGGGGCGGGCCGAAAGAGCCGGCCCCCGCCGCCGCGAAGCCGGCCGCGGAGGCCGCGGGGCCGACGACCGGCACCGTCGCGGCGGCGGACGGCGTGAGGATCGCGTTCGAGGAGCGCGGATCGGGGACCCCCGCGATCGTCTTCGTCCACGGGTGGTCGTGCGACCGGTCGTTCTGGAAGGACCAGGTCGAGGATCTCGCGAAGGACCACCGCGTCGTCGCCCTCGACCTCCCCGGCCACGGCGACTCGGGGTCGCAGAGGGCGGGATGGACGGTCGAGGCGTTCGGCGACGACGTCCGGCGCGTCGTGGAGAGTCTCGGTCTCGAGGCGGTCGTCCTGGTCGGGCACTCGATGGGGGGACCGGTCGTCCTCGAGGCGGCGGCGGCCGTCCCGGAGCGCGTCGTGATGGTCGTCGGCGTGGACACGCTCCACGACATCGGCGAGAAGATGGATCCGAAGCGCTGGGAGGATCTCCTCGCCAGGTTCGAGGCGGACTTCCCGGGGATGTGCGCCTCGTTCGTCGAGGGGATGTTCCCGGGCGGCGCCGATCCCGCGGTCGTCCGCTCCGTCCGCGAGAGGATGTGCGACGCGAACCCGGAGATCGCGAGGGCGGTTCTCCGGAGCATGCGGGAGTACGACGTCCCGGAGGCGGCGGCGAGGGTCTCCGCCCGCGTCGCGTGCATCCAGGGCTCGATCTGGCCGACGAACGTCGAGGGGAACCGGCGGTACGCCCACGGCTTCGACGCGGTCGTCGTCGAGGGGGCGGGGCACTTCCCCCAGATCGAGAAGCCGGCCGAGTTCAACCGGGAGCTGCGCGCCCTGCTGGCGAGCTGACCCGCGCGTGCCGCCCGCGATCCCGCTCCCGGTCCGCCCCGAGGCCGTCCTCTTCGACATGGACGGCGTGCTCGTGGACACCTTCGACGCCTGGGTCGCCGTGATCGACGAGGCCCGCGCGCGCCGCAGGTCTCCCCCGCTCGGCGCCGAGGGCGTGCGCGCCTGCTGGGGCCAGGGGCTCCAGGCGGACTGCGGGACGATCTTCCCCGGGGAAGACCCGTCGCGGCTCGCCGCCGAGTACGACGAGGCGTTCCTGCGGCACCTGGCGCTCGTCCGCGCGGAGCCGGGGGTCGCGGCGACGGTGACGGCGATTCGCGCCGCCGGTTGCCGGACCGCGGTCGTCACGAACAGCCCCGTCGCGCTCGCCGAGCGGATCGTGCGGGCGATCGGCCTCGAAGGGGAGTTCGACGTCCTCGCCGGCGGCGACGAGGTCCCGAGGGGGAAGCCCGATCCCGACCTGACGCTCCTGGCGCTCGCGCGCCTCGGCGCGAGCGCGGGGCACGCGGCGCTCGTCGGCGACACCCTCCTCGACGTCGCGTCGGGACGGGCGGCGGGGGTCGCGGTCGTCGGCTACCGGCTCGACGGGGCGGACGCCCGGATCGAGCGCCTCTCGGACCTTCCCGCCCTCCTCGGCTTCCCGGCCCTCACAGGGGAAGGAACCACAGCCCCGCGACCTTGAGGCCCCGGTCGAGGACGACGCGGACGGTGAGGCGGCCCTTCTCGAACGCGCAGGCGAGATCCACGATCGCCATGCCGTCCGGGCCCTTTCCGAGCGAGCGGCCGGTGACCGCCCGGAGGGCACCGCCGTGCGAGATCTGCGCGCTCCACGCCTCCCGGAGCTTCGCCGGGCCCATCGCCGCCTTCATGTCGGGGCCGAAACGGGCGACCGCGCCCTCGAAGTCCCCCTTCTCGAGGAGCCGGAGGAACGCCTCCGCCTCCGCCTCGACCGATCCCGCGGGCGGAGGCGGGGCGGGCACCGGCTCCGGGACGGCGCCGAGAGCCTGCGAGGCGGCCGTCCCGCCGGCCCCGGTCGGGGCCGGACCGAGCCCCGTCTTCTCGCGGATCCATCCCGAGATCGTCTCGAGGAATCCCGGGACGAACTCCTTCGGGAGCGCGGCGTACTCGGAGGGGCTCCCGGTCTTCGCCGCCTGGTAGAGGTGGTTCGCGCCGGGGAAGGTCCGGATCGTGACGTTCCGGTTCCCGCCCCTCGCGAGGGCGGCGGCGACCGCCTCGCGGTTCGACTCGGCCGGGACCTGCAGGTCGAGCCCCCCGAAGAGCGCCAGCACCGGGCAGCGGACCCTCTCGAGCGCGGGGGCGGGATCGTGGTCGAGGAAGAACCGGAACCACGGACTCCTCGTCATGGCGAGCTGCTCTTCGATCGCCGCGTCCGCCATCGCCTCCTTCTTCAGGTCCGCGCGCAGGGTCTCCCACCCCTCTCCCGACCGGACCGCCGCGAACACCCGCCTCTGCAGCGCCGCGGAGCGGGCGATCTCCGCGTCCGACGCCCCATCGGCCCGGCCGATCCGCTCGCCCTGATCGAGGAGAACCTGCTCTCCTCGAACCCCCATCCCGGAGAGGAGCACGAGAAACGCGATCCCCTCCTCCCGCGCGGCCGCGAGGGGCGCCACGATCCCACCCTCGCTGTGCCCGACGAGGCCGATCCTCTCCGGAGCGATCCCCGGACGGCCCCTCAGGAACGCCACGGCTCCGAGCGCGTCCCGCGCGAGATCGCCGGTCGTCGCTCCCTCCGGACTCGCCGTCGTGCCCCCGACGCCGCGGTCGTCGTACCGGAGGACCGCGACGCCGCTCCTCGCGAGATGGTCGGCGAGCACCCGGAACGGACGGAATCCGAAGACCTCCTCGTCGCGGTTCTGCGGGCCGCTCCCCGAGATCAGGATCGCGGCGGGATGCGGTCCGGGTCCCGGCGGGATCGAGAGCGTCGCCGCGAACGCCCCGTCGGCGGTCTCGAATCGGACCTCCTCCTCGCGGTACGAAGGAGACTCCGCCTTGGCCGTCTCCGCGACGGGCGCTTCCGCGGGACGCGCGAGGCGGAACGTCCCGGACACCCCTCCCTGAGCGAACGTGCCGGCGATCGATCCCTCCCGGAGCTCGCCGTCGAACGTCGCGACCCCCGTCCCCGCGGGAAGCTCGAAGCGGACCGCGGGCGGCTCGAACCGCGCGTTCGCGAGCGGGAGGCCGAGGGCGCCCTGCGCGGGGATGTCGATCGTTCCCACGAGGCCCGACTCCGACGGGACGAGCGCGACGCGGATCGCGAGCTCGGCCCCCAGGACGACGATCGCCCCTTCCCACTCCCCTCCGACCGGAGAGGCCGCGGCCGCGCTCTCCGCCGCGCCCGCGGGCGCGGCGAGAAGGAGCAGGGCGGCCAGGATCGCTCGGTGCATGTCGACCTCCTCAGTGGGTCAGCAGGGCGGCGATCAGGAGCCCGAACACGAGCGCCAGGAAGGCGGCGAGCAGCGCCACGGCCTTCGGGTTCCCGAAGTTGATCGTGTACCCGAGGCCGAAGCGGTGCTCGACCAGCATCGAGGGATCCTCCCGGTTCGCGTAGAACATCCCGAGCCACCAGTGTCGGTTGTCCGCGAGGCCGTCCGTCAGCGGCGTGTCCGGCCCGGCCCGCTCGAGGCGCGAGCCTCCCTGGCCGTAACGGACGGCGAGGTAGACCGTGCCTCCGAGCGCCCAGGCGACCAGGACGCCGGCGAGGATCATGGGACCGCTCCCGAGCCCCTCGCTTTCTCCCAGGCCGACGCGGATCGCCCCGACGGAGATCGCCGCCAGCATTCCGGTCACGAGCAGGGACGTGATCGAGAGGAACCGGGTCATCGCCGTGCGGAACCGCACCTGCGCCTCGAGCGACGCCCCCTCGTCCGCGCGACGAAGCGCCCGCTTCGCGTGGGCGGTCAGCCAGGCGATCCCGCCCAGGCTGACGCCCATCACGAGGGCGAGGATCGGCAGGAGCATCACGGTGAAGAACGATTTCTCCCGCCAGGCGTCCGGCGCTCCCGACGGACCGAAGTGGGTCGGCACGCGGGCGGGGAGCGCGCCGTACCGGAGCGCGGCGTAGGCGACGGCAGCCAGGCCGCAGGCGGCGCCGAGCGCGAGGGCGAGGCCGGCGAGCGCGGTCGGCGTCTCGGGGCCCGAGGCGAGCGGGGCGATCGCGGAGGGCGGGGGCCCCGGGGGCGCGAGGGCGCGCGAGCGCAGGTAGGCGCGGAGATACAGGCCGAGGAACCCGAAGGACAGGAGAAGCGGCGGCGGCGCGAGCGCCGACTCGGGCTCCGGGCTCAGGGCGGCCAGCAAGGCGCTCGCGGCGAGGCCGGCGACGAGCAGCGCCGTCATGCCGAGATACCAGCTCCGGGTCAACCTCCTCGCGTCGTCCCCCGAGGCGCGCTCCTCGCCGACGTACACGCCGAACAGGAGCCCCTTCCGCGCGATCCTCGGGTACAGGAGAAAGACCCCGCCCACGAGGATCGTCTCGAGCGCGGACAGGAGAAATGCGGCCGAGCGGCTCATCGGGTCTCCTCCTTTCTTCCGGCGGCCTGGCCGAGCGCCGCGAGCTCGGCCTCGACCGCCTGCCGGATCTCGTCGGGCCGCATTCCGGCCTGCTTCGTGCGTTCGAGGACGGACCGCAGCTCCTCCCGGAGACGCTCCCAGGACTCCCGGCTCGCGCTCTCCGGCGGGGCCGCGACCTCGACGCCCAGGCGGTCGCGGATCCGGACGAACCCCTCGCCCTCGAGGAGCCGGTACGCCCGGGCGACCGTGTTCAGGTTGACGCCGAGGTCCGACGCGAGGGTCCGGACCGGGGGGAGCGGGAAGCCGGGGGGTAGGTCGCCGGATGCGATCCGGGAGCGGATCTGCCCGGCGATCTGCTCGTACACCGGATCGCCCTGCGTCCAATCCAAGCGGACCGAGAGATCGTCCATGTCACTTGTGTATACAAAAGAGTATACAGATTGTCAAGATACCGGGGTCTGGCGCCTCGTTCCCCGCCCCGATCTCCCGGGAGGATCACGGCCATGCATTCGAGCCCATCATTTGGGTTGCACATACGCAACCCCTTTCCATCTTTTCCATGGCCCGCGCCGGCTCCTCGGCGTGTATTCATTCCACAGCGACTCCCGGGGTGCGGGCCCGCGCCGTTTCCCGGGAGAGGGCGAGTGGAGAGGGAGCCGCGGCGACGGAGCGAGCCCGATGACCAGTCGCGACGAGCGTCGAGACGGCGGACCTCGGTTGGGGGGGGACGTGGAACCACAAGGCGAGATCCCCGGAAGCAGGGCGTTCGGGGCGTATCTCCGGACCGTTCGCGAGGGCCGGCGCCTCTCGCTCGACGCGGTCGAGGAGATGTCGCAGGGGTTTCCCGAGCGCGTCACGAAGTCGCACCTGTCCCGCATCGAGAACGGGCTCGCGTACCCGACGTTCACGCGTCTGTTCGCGCTGAGCCGCATCTACGGGGTCCCGATCGCGTCCATGGCGGAGCGGTTCGACCTGGCCCTCCAGCGCGAGATGACCCCGCTCGACCTGCGGGCGAGGACGCCCCAGGAGGCGCTGGACGAGGCGCGGAAGCTCGTCACCTCGGGCCGCCACGCGGAGGCGCTCGCGCTCCTGTCCGCCGTGCTCGACGAGCAGCGCGCGAGGGCGGTCGAGTCGGGCGAGGCGGAGACGCTCGTGGACATCCGCCTCTGGTACGTGGACTGCCTGCTCCACCTCGGCCGGTACGAGTTCGCCAAGGCCGAGGCCGAGGACCTCCTGGGCCAGCCGGGGATCGCCCCGTCGCGGCGGCTGATGACGCTCGAGGCGTTCGTGATCTCGTGCTACCGCCTCGGCCGGTACACGGTCGCGATCATGGCCCTCGAGCAGGCATTCCGCGATCTCGAGAAGGCCGACGTTCCCCCGAAGACCGCGGCCGACCTCGAGGCGATCCGCGGCAACGTGCTCACCGCCTCCGGGCGCACCGAGGAGGCGCTCTCGGCCTACCGCCGGGCGCTGGGGCTGTACGAGGCGATTCCGCATCCGTTCGAGGCGTGCCGGATCCGGATCAACATCGGGTCGGCGCTGGCCGCCTCCGGGGAGAGAGAAGAGGCTTCGCGCGCCCTCGAGCAGGCGCTCGCCGAGGCGGAGGCGGCGGGCTACGACAAGCTGCGCTCCTCCGCGCTCAGCTCGCTGGCGGCCGCCGCGTTCGAGGCGGGCGACCAGGCCGCGGCGGAGGCGTACGCGCTCCGCTCGAACACGGTCGCGAGGCCGAGGGAGTACCTCTCCATCGTCTTCCGCAATTGCTACTACCTCTGGAAGATCGCGCGGGCGAGGCGCGACGAGGCGGCGGTCCGGGCGAACGAGAGGACGCTGCGCGCGTACGTCGGCCGCATCGAGGAACAGATGCCGGAAGTGGAAGCCTTTCGCGCGTTCTCGTCGGGAGGTGAAGCATGAACCCCCGGATCACGAAGCTCTGGGCGACGCTCGCGATCGGCCTGGCGCTCGCCCTCCCGGCGCTCGCGCAGACCTCGACGCCCGCCGACCGGTCGGCGGAGGACGAACGGTCCGCGGCCGTCTATCTCGCCTGGCCTCCCGAGGACCCGGATCCGGTTCCGTGGGTCCGTACGACCCTCAAGGACGGGCGCCGCGCGATCCGGTACGACACGAGCGGGGAAGCTCCCTCGATCGCCGTGCAGGACGATCCGGGGGGCACGCTGGTCGCGTGGGCCCGGAGCGCGGGGAACGGATTCGACGTCGTCCTGAGCCGCTTCGAGGCCGGAGCGTGGACCGAGCCGGTCGTCATCGCGGGCACCGCCGCCGACGAGCGCGACCCGGCCCTCGCGGTCGCCCCCGACGGGACCGTGCACGTTCTTTACTCGGTGAGGGGCGGATCCCCGGGGATCCATCACCGGCAGGCGCCGCCCGACCTCTCGTCCTGGAGCGAGCCGGCGCCGGTGTCGGAGCCGGGGGATCCGGCCTGCAGCCCGCGGGCGGCGTTCCACGACGGGGTCCTGCACGTCGTCTACGAGGTCCACGACCTCGGCTTCGGAAGGGCGCCGAAGAGGATCGTCCTCGCCCGTCTCCTGGAGGGAGGCTTCGTCCCCGAGACGGTCGCGACGACCTCGAACGAGGGGCCGGTCCTGCCGGACGTCCAATCGGAGGGGGGCCGCCTCTGGGTCGAGTGGACCGACGCCCCGGACGAGGTCGCCTGGACGCTCGAGGAAGACGGCGGGAGCTTCGGCCCGATCCGCCACGAGAGCTTCGGCTCCGCGATGGAGCGCGAGATCTTCGTGCGCGGGACGATCCGGCACCGGGCGACGACGGAGCCCTAGCGCCGCAGCATCGAAGGCGTCACGGGGCGGTCCAGGAGGGCGAAGAACCGCTCCGCACGGTCCGGGCCCTCGCCGACGTGGGCGCGGACGAGATCCTCGCCGACCGTGTACGTGAACTCGTACGCCCCGTAGGCCTTCATGAACTCCACCGCCTTCCGGGCGCGGGGCTCCTCCAGGAGGCCGTGGCGCATCAGGAACGCGACGACCTCCTCCTCCGGCCTCCCCTCGTCGAGGAGCAGCCTCGCCGCCTCGCCCCGGACGTGGTCGAGGGTCCTCCAGGCCTCGCGGGCCTTCTCGCTCGTCTCGAAGTCGAGCCCCTCGAGGCCGGCGAGGGGGGCGAGGACGTCCCGCGCGAAGGCGACGCGCTCGGCGCGCGTCGCCACGATCTCGTCGCCGACGTTCGCGGTCCCCTCCGCGATCACCGAGGTTGGGGAGTGGAGCGGGTACACCGAGAACTCCCTCCACCCGCGCCCCCGGACCAGCCGGTCCTCGAGCACGGCGTTCATCGTGTGGTGGCCGGGGTACCCCTCGTGGACCAGCAGGCCGAACACGCGCGCGACCGAGAGCGGCAGGTCCGTGTTGACCTCGATGAGGCTCGAGAGCCCTCCCTGGTACCAGTTGTAGGCGCCCCACGGCTTGCCCCCGACGAGCGCGACGCGGAACGACTCGCCGTCCGGCAGCGGGAAGAGGGCGAGGGTCCGCGCTCGCGCTTCCTTCAGGCAGGCGTCCACGACGGCGGGCAGACGGTCGGGCGGGATCTCGAAGCGCTTCCGGAACGCCTCGGCGCGGGCGGCCAGGTCCCCCTCGCCCGGGAGCAGGGCCTCGAGCTCGCGCCGCGCCGCCTCGAACTCCTCGACCCCGTGGCGGGGAATCTCGATGTCGTAGAATTCCCGGGCTTCGCGCTCGAGCGTCATCCGCTCGCCGCCGAGGCGCCGCGCGAACGCCTCCACCGCGACGAGCTGCTTGCAGAGGAACTCCCGCCGGTCGGACGCGGGCGCCGCCTCGGCCCGGGCGAGAAGGTCCCGCGCCGCGCGGACCAGGTCCGCGGCCGGCTTCGGCTCCCCGCGGGCGGCCTCCTCCTTCCACTCCGGCGGACCGTAGTACGCGTCCACGTAGGAGGGGTCGTGGCGGCCCGCGGCGAGGACGAGGCGGACGTACTCGTCGGCGACGGCGTCCAGGGGATCCGCGGCTCCGCCGGGGGCCCGACATCCGCAGAAGGCGAGAACGGCGACGGCGAGGAGCGCGAGCGAGGCGCGCATGACGTGACCCTCCGGCGGAAGCTTACAGGATCCCGGACCCGAAGTCCCTTCCGCCCGGCCCGTCGAGCGTGTAGGATCGCGCCACCGGAGGGACGACCGATGACGGCTCCTTGGTTCGCGTCCTACGACGAGGGGGTTCCGCACGCCCTGGAGTACCCCGAATGCTCGCTCCCGGACCTCTTGGACCGCGCCGCGGACCGGTTCGCCGACCGCACCGCGATGACGTTCTACGTGGACCCGAAGCTGCCCCCCTCGACGATGACCTACCGGCAGCTCCGGGATCAGACGCTCCGGTTCGCCACCGCGCTGTTCCAGCTCGGCGTCCGGAAGGGGGACCGGGTCGCGATCATGCTCCCGAACTGCCCGCAGTTCGGCGTCGCCTTCTTCGGCGCCCTGCGCCTGGGCGCGATCGTCGTCAACACGAACCCGCTGTACGTCTCCCGGGAGATGCGCGAGCAGTTCGAGGACTCGGGGTGCGAGACCGTCGTCCTGCTCGACCAGTTCTTCCCGAAGCTCCGCGAAATCCAGGCGGCGACGAGGATCCGGCGCGTCATCGTCACCGACGTCGCCGCGACGCTCCGCTGGCCCGCCCGGACGATCGTCCACCTGGTGCAGCGCCGGCACGGCGAGTACGTGAAGGTCCACCGGCAGTCGGACATCTACCGTCTCGCGCACCTCCTAGCCAAGTACCCGCCGACGCCGCCGGGGGCCTCCCTCCGCCCGGACGACACGGCCCTCTTCCAGTACACGGGGGGGACGACCGGGACTCCGAAGGCGGCGATGCTGACCCACCGCAACCTGGTCGCGAACGCCTTTCAGATGCGCGCGCTGTTCCGGGACGTGAAGGAGGGCGGCGAGGTGTTCATGGCCGCCATCCCGTTCTTCCACGTGTACGGGATGACGACGTGCCTCCTGTTCGCGGAGAGCATCGGCGCCGAGGTCGCGATGGTTCCGCGGCCGCGGCCGGTGGACACCGTGATGCAGGTGATCCAGAAGCGGAAGGTGACCGTGTTCCCCGGCGTCCCGACGCTGTACTCGGCGATCAACGACCATCCGAAGATCAAGGACTTCGACCTCCGAAGCGTCCGCCTCTGCGTCAGCGGCGCCGCTTCCCTGCCGG
>CAZPWK010000036.1:0-13166 GCA_964590285.1 uncultured Acidobacteriota bacterium
CGATCGGATGGCCTCGGCCTGGCGCGAGAGGGCGTCCTTCTCCGAGGCCGGATCGCTCTTCCCGGGCTCCCCTCCGAACCACGCCCAGCCCGGGATCCCCGTCGCCCAGAAACGGTGCCGCCACCCTCGGCCTCCGCCGGACCCGCCCCCGAAGCCGCGTCCGAAGCCGCCGCCGCGCCGCCCGCCGCCGCGGCCGAACCCGAATCCTCGCCCGGAGCCCGCGCTCGCGAACCCCGGCGCGTCGGAGCCGCCGCAGTAGCCGGCGCCCCGTCCCGTTCTCGGCCCCATTCCCGCGGGGCCCGTCCTGTCTCCTGAAGGCATGTCCGTACCTCCTTCCTTTCTCTTCGTCCGTTTCCTTCCTATTCCCTTCGCATCGCGGTCCCGCACTCCGGGCACGAAGTCGCCGCGCACGGCGTGCCCCGCGCGTGAGGCTCCCGGCGCCCGCATCGCGGGCAGACGCAGCTTCCGCCAGGCCCGCCGCCGGCGCCGCGTCCCCCGCGGAACCGGCCGCGTCTTTTGCCACCGCACCCGGGCATCGCGAACCTGACGCCGTCGAGCCGCCCGGCCATCCAGGCCTCCACAACCTCGCCGAGATCGCCCGCGACGAAGGGCACGACGCGAATGCCGAAGGCCGCGACGGCGTCCTGGACCGGGCGAGAGATCGCGCCGCAGACGAGGGTCGCGACGCCGAGGTCGGCGAGACGGCGGGCCCGGACCGCCGGCGCGTCCTCGGGGAGGCTCTCGTCGGCCGCCGCGACGACGCGCCCCGAGTCCGCCTCGACGATGCGGACGCGCCGCGCGACGTCGAACACCGGCGCGACCCTGTCCTCCCAGATCGAAAACGCGGCTTTCGTGCCCATCGGTTCGCAACCTCTCTTCCATCCGTCACGACTGCAGCCGTCGTGCCACGTGAGGTCGAGGCTTCCGGAAATGGCGAAGCTCAAGGATGTCAAGCGGTTCGGGAAACCGCCCCGAATCGGGGCGAGCCGGGAGAGGCGCGAATGCGCGACTATGCCGTCCGTGAGGAGTCGCGGCGGAGCGACCGTCTCTTCGACCGGAGCGTGCGCCCGTCCTCCTCGGGAAGGGAGATCCCCAGCTTCTTCACGAGGCGGAAGAGGGTCGCCTTGTGGATGCCGAGGGCCTTCGCCGCGGCGGCGCGGTGGTACCCGCTGCGCTCGAGAGCCTCGCGGATCGAGTGCGCCTCGACCGCGGCCCTCGTCTCCTGCATCCTGCGCTCGCGCCCTCGCGGGCTGGCCGGCGACAGGAGCTCGACCGGGAGGTCCGCGAGCCGGATCGGTCCCTCGTCGCAGAGGACGAAGGCGCGCTCGACGACGTTCTGCAGCTCGCGCACGTTCCCCGGGTAGTCGTGGGCCATGAGGACCGCGAGCACGTCGGGGGTGGGGCCCGTGACGCGCTTTCCCTGCGCCGCGTTGAACGCGGCGACGAACCGCTCGACGAGAAGGGGGATGTCTTCCCTCCGCCGCCTCAGGGGCGGGATCTCGAGCTTGACGACGTGGACCCGGTAGAAGAGATCCCTCCGGAACGATCCCTCCTCGACGAGCGCGGCGAGGCCGCGGTTCGTCGCCGCGATCAGCCGGACGTCGGCGGAGAGGGTCCGGGTCCCGCCGAGCGGCTCGTACGTCCTCTCCTGGAGGAACCGGAGGAGCCGCACCTGGAGGGCGGGGCTCACCTCGCCGATCTCGTCGAGGAAGAGGGTACCTCCCTCCGCGAGCGCGAACCTCCCCGGTTTGTCCCGGCTCGCGCCCGTGAAGGCGCCGGCGACGTAACCGAACAGCTCCGACTCGAGGAGCGTGTCGGGGAGCGCGCCGCAGTTGACGGCGACGAAGGGGCGGCTGCGGCGCCGGCCGAGATCGTGGATGGCGCGGGCGACGACCTCCTTGCCGGTCCCCGTCTCCCCCTCGATCAGGACGGTGCTGTCGCTCTCGGCGATCCGCGGGAGCGCCTCCAGCACGGGGCGCATCGCGGCGCTGCGGCTCCTGAGGTCCCCGACCTCGAACCCGTGCGAGATCTCCTTGCGCAGGTCCTCGATCAGCGTCAGGTCGCGAAACGTCTCCGCGCCTCCCGCGACGTTCCCGTCGGCGTCCCGGAGGAGCGCCGTCGAGACGCTGACGGGGATCCGGCGCCCCTCGGCGTCCACGATGAAGACCGCCCGCTGGACGACCGGCTCGCCGGTCTCGATCGTCCGGCGGAGCGCGCAGTCGCTCTCGCAGATGCTCGCCCGGAACACCTCGCTGCACAGCCTCCCGACCGCCTCGGCCCTCGGGACCCCGGTGATCTCCTCCGCCGCCCGGTTGAAGGACGTGATCCTCCAGCCGAGGTCCACCGTGAACACGCCGTCGGAGATGCTCTCGAGGATCGACTCGGTCGAGACCCCCGAGAGCGGAGGAGGCGCGGCGGCGGCCGTCCGGGCCCTCGTCACCGTCGTTCCCCCTTCCGCCTACCGGTGCCCGTGCCCCGCGCAGGCCATGCCGGGCTCCATCGGCCGCAGGGTGCCGGCCCGGAACGCCTCCAGCGCCTCGGCGACGGTCGCGTGCTCGGACCGGAAGACCCGGATGCCGGCGGCGCCGAGCTTCGAGAGCGCGCCCATGCCGATCCCGCCGACGACCATCCCGCCGATCGTCTCTCCCGCGAGAGCGGACAGCGGCATGCACATGCCGTGGGCGTGGTGGAGGTTGCGGTTCGGGACCGCGCGGCAGGCGCCGCTCTCGGTGTCCACGATCAGGAAGAGCGGCGCGGAGCCGAAGTGCGCGCAGACGGGGCTCTCGGCGCCTCGGTCCTCCGTGACGGGGATGCAGAGGTTCATCTCGTTCCCTCCTCGGGCTCGAAGCCCTTGATTCTTCGGTCGTGCAGGCGGCAGCAGCGGGGCGCGCCGAGCCGCACGGGGCCGCCCTCCATCCGGATCGCCTTGCCGTGGACCAGGGCGTCGGCGATCTTGCGGTGGGCCGACTCGACGATCCGGCTGAAGGTCGGCCGCGACACGTTCATCGTCCCCGCCGCCTTCTCCTGGTACAGCCCCTCGAGGTCGGCGAGCCGGATCGCCTCGAACTCGTCGAGCGTCACGACGACCTCGTCGAGCTCCGACACCGGGATCCGGATCGGCTTGAAGATCGAGGCTGCCGGCCTCCCGGCGACCCGGCGGCGGCAGAACGGTCTCGGCATCGGGGCACCTCGCCGTCCATTATGGACATATGTTCATATTTGTCAAGGGGCCGCCTCTTCGGGGCCGATCTCGACGACGAGCGGCGCGTGGTCGCTCGCGAGGGTCCAGGGGAAGGCCGGGCCGACCGAGACGCCGCGGAGGCCCCGGAGCGTCCCGGAGTCGAGGAAGCAATGATCCACGTGGCGCCGCCAGGACAGGCCGCGGTGGACGAAGAGCGTCGGCTCGGGCTCCCCCCCGAAGGGGACGCCGCGCGCCGCGTGGTAGGCGCTCTCGAGCCCCGTCTCAGCGATCCTCCGGGCGAGCCTCGAGGGGACGACCGACCCGTCCCGGCGGCGGCGGACGAGGGAGCGGTTGAAGTCCCCGGCGAGGATCGCGGGGCCGGTCGCGAGGAACGGCGCCAGCGCCTCGATCGCCGAGCGGAGCGGCGGCGGCCCGGGCGAGGACCACGCCGCGACGAGGCGGAATCCCCTCCCCCCCTCGATCCGGACGGGCAGGACCGTGCCGAGATCGCGCGCCGCCTCGGCCGCGGGCTCGACGCGCCACGAGCCGAACGACAGGACCGCGAGCCCCTTGCGCGGGTTCCTCCCCGCCCAGGCGATCCCGCTCGCCCCGAGCCTCGGTTCGTGCCGGAGGAGCACCTCCGGACGCGCGCACTCCGTCACCACCGCGACGTCGGGAGCGAGCGTGCGCAGCAGGTCCGCCTTCGCGTGGAACCTCATGTTGCAGTTCCACACGACCAGTCGAAAATTCGGGGACAGCAACCGGATTGCGCATCCGGGGAGGCGCGGGACGCGCGAGCGGTCAGCCGGAGAGGCCGAACGCGGCGGCGTTGTCCGCCACGCGGCGGTCGAGGGTCAGGAGGCGGAGGTCGGGGGAACCCGGACGTCCTCTCGATCCGCGTCCAGCAGGCGCCTCGCCAGTCCCGGCGGAGCGGTCACGGGAGGCGCGGGGAGCGGCCCCTTGGCCCGGATGGGCAACCGCACGAAACCCGCTCCTGCCCATTCTGCCAGGA
The DNA here is from genome assembly GCA_964590285.1 of uncultured Acidobacteriota bacterium. GTDB lineage: Bacteria > Acidobacteriota > Polarisedimenticolia > Polarisedimenticolales > JAIQFR01 > CALMJU01. The sequence goes on from CAZPWK010000036.1 coordinate 4,194, forward strand.
GGGCACTCCTCGGATCCGCCCCCCGGACGGCTCCCCGACCGGGAACCGGTCCGGGGACACCCCCTCGGATGCCGCCCACCCTTACGCGCAGCCACCTCCCCAGCTCCCGGACCCGAATCGCCAGAGCGTTTCTCACGATCCGAAAGTAACGACCGGCATGCGCTGCGTCAAGCGATTCCGATGCGGGGCGGCAACGGGCTTCCCGAGTCGGGCGGTGCCGAGTCGGGCGGCCGTCTCCGCTCGCTCGCCGTGGGAAGCGGTTGCTGCCCCCGAATTCACCCGAATTCAAGGGCGACGGATGGTAGATTGGTCCCTTGCTCGTCCGAGAGGGCCTCCGATTGAGCAACCGCTGCCCGTTCTGCGAGCCGGATCGCGAGCGCGTCCTTCACGAGGACGGCCTCGTCGTCGTGCTCCGGGACGGATTCCCCGTTTCGCCGGGCCACTTGCTCGTCGTGCCTCGCCGGCACGTCGCGTCCTTCTTCGAGACGACGCCCGCGGAGCGCCAAGCCCTCCTGGCCGCACTCGACCAGGCGAAGCGCGCAATCGAGCAAGAGTTCCGGCCGGACGGGTACAACATCGGAGTGAACGACGGGGAAGCGGCCGGCCAGACCGTGCTCCACCTGCACGTCCACCTGATTCCGCGCTACCGAGGGGACCGGGACGACCCCAGGGGCGGAGTGCGGTGGATCCTTCCCGACCGGGCTCCCTACTGGTCGCGCCGATGAAGCTCGGTCCGCCGAGTCCGGAGGAGCAGGTCCGCTTCTTGGAGAACTTCCAGACGCTCCTCTCCGAGGGGCAGTTCACCTCCACCTACAAGTTCGCCCTGCTCGTCGCGCTGGCCGACATCGCCGTGGAAACGCCCGTGGACGGAGGCACCCCGCTCGAGATCCCGGTGAGGCGGATCGCCGAGAAGTTCGTCGCGTACTACTGGGACCAGGTCGCGCCTTGGGCGTCGGCGGGACGCGGGTCGGCGGTGGGGATCCTCACCCAGAACACCGGCCAGCCGGCCACCATCCTGAAGCGCGTGCACGAGGTTCGCGAGAGCGTCTCCCCCTACCGGATCGACGTCCGCCGCGACCCGGAGGCGTGGCGCGCCCTGCTCGCCTCCGTGGGCCACGTCGTCAAGGCCATGCCGCTCTGGAAGCTCCAGCGAGTGCCGGGACGAACACTCGACTTCCTTTACGAGAACGTCGGCCGCGGAAACTCGGTGACCCTGAAGCCCGGCGTCGCGTTCCACCTCCGCCGCTTCCATCCCCTGATCGTCGGCATGGCCCGCGCAGCCTGGGCGGACTTCGTCCGCAAGCTCAGGGCGAACCGGCAACTCCTCGGCCAGGCGACGGACCTTCACTCGTTTCTCTTCGGAACGGAGCGCACGGACCTCAAGGACTTCCGTCCGCTCCTCCGCGACCTGCAGGAGGGGGTTTGCTTCTACTGCGCCAAGTCTCTTGGGCGCGATTCCGCGGTGGACCACCTCGTGCCCTGGAGCCGATACCCCGTGGACCTCGCCCACAACTTCGTGCTGGCCGACGCCCGCTGCAACGCCGGGAAGAGCGACTTCCTGCCGGACGTACCGTTCCTCGAGCGATGGGTGAGGAGGAACGACGAGCACCGGGCGACTCTGGCGAAGCGGTTCGAGGAGATCCACGTGCCTCACGACCTCGCCGCCTCCTTGCAGATCGCGACGTGGGCCTACGAGCAGGTGGAAAGGAGCGGAGGGAGGGTGTGGGCGTTGGACGGGAAGTACGTCCCGCTGGGAACCGGGTGGCGCGGGGTTCTCTGATCAAGTCCCGGCGCGGGGAACCCCGGGAGGCCTGAACCATGCCAAAGCGCAGGACGACCCTGCACACCAGACTCCCGCTCTACCGGACGCCCCGCAACGAGTGGCGCCGTGAAATCCACGGCGTCGTGGCGGAACTCGCGAGATCGGTCGGCGTTCGCTATGCGCCGACCGACGAACTCGAGGTGGAACTTCTGCTGTATCTGCCCCCCTCCGCCGTCCGCTTCCACGACGTCGACAACCGGCTGAAGGACGTGATGGACGCGCTCCAGGGAAGAGCCGGGGGACCAAAGTCCCGGCGCCCACTTCCGCCGATCGTGCCGAACGATCGGCAGGTCAGACGAGTCGTTGTCGAGAAGATGGTAGCGCCCAAGCAAAGCGGCGGGTCGGGGCATCTGACGATTCGTGCGTGCCGGGCGCGGCCAACGGCGAGATAATCCCCCCATGCCTCCCCTCTCCCTCGACCAGCGCATCCGCCTCGCGGCGTTCGAGTGGCTTCGCGCGCAGGTCGATCTCCACGGAGACGTCCTCCCCTGGACGATCCTCTCGCGAGGCTTCGAGCTCGACGGGGAGCGGGTGCCGCTCGTCTCGATGCAGGGGATCTTCAAGCCGAGGCTGCTCTCCGGAGCGCCGCTGTCGATCCGGACCTCGGCGGAGGGGCCTTACTCCGACTCGTTCGGCCCCGACGGTCTCCTCCGGTACGCGTACCGCGGCACGGACCCCGAGCACCGCGACAATCGGGGGCTCCGGTTCGCGATGGCCCGCGAGATCCCGCTCGTCTACTTCCACGGGATCCTCGAGGGGAAGTACCTCGCGGCCTGGCCGGTCTTCGTCGTCGGGGACGACCGCGGGGCGCTCCGCTTCACGGTCGCGCTCGACGACGCCCGGCACGTCAGCGCGGGGCTTCGGCTCGGGAGGGACGAGGTCGCCGACTCCCTCGACCCGGAGTCCGCCGCCCGCCGCTCCTACGTCACCGCCACCCTGCGCGTCCGCCTCCACCAGCGGTCGTTTCGCGAGCGCGTCCTCCTCGCCTACCGCGGGCAGTGCGCGCTCTGCCGGCTCCGGCACGAGGAGCTGCTCGACGCGGCGCACATCATCCCCGACGCCGACGAGGAGGGGGAGCCGATCGTGCCGAACGGGCTCGCCCTCTGTAAGCTCCACCACGCCGCCTTCGACCGCCAGTTCCTGACCGTGCGGCCGGACTACCGCATCGAGGTCCGCCGAGCGATCCTCGACGAGGACGACGGGCCGATGCTGCTGCACGGCCTCCAGGGAATGCACGAGCAGCGGATCCTCCTCCCGCGCTCGCGGGAGCTGTACCCGGACCCGGAGCGGCTCGAGCGGCGGTACCGGAGGTTCCGGGAGGCGGGGTGAGGGGAAAAAGAACCCCGGCCTCAGGGCGCGAACATCTCCTGCAGCACGAGGAGGGCTCGAATCAAGGTGGCCGCCGAGAGCCTTCCGAGGCGCCTCGCGAGGCGTCCTCCGTCGACGGCGCGGATCTGGTCGAGGACGACGGAGCCCGCCTTCCCCCGGAAGCGGCAGGGGACGCGGAACGGGTACGGGTGCCCCCCGGTCGTCAGCGGGGCGACGAGGAACGTGCGCAGGTGCGCGTTCAGCTCGTCCGGCGAGACGACGACGCAGGGCCTGCTCTTCCGGATCTCGCCGCCGCGCGTCGGGGCGAGGTCCACGAGGAACACGTCTCCGCGGCGGATTCCGGTCGCTACTCCCACCGCCATTCCTCGTCGTCGAAGCGGGTCGAGGGGGTCTCGTCGGGCGGGCGATCGTCGCCGCGATCCCTCGCGGTCCGGGCGGCCTCGGCCCAGCCGGAGCGCGGCCGGACGACCGACGTGATGACGACGGCGCCGTCGATCACCCGGATTTCGAGGTCCTCCGAGAGTCGCGCGTCCTCGATGACCGGCTTGGGGAGCCGGACTCCCCGCGAGTTTCCGATGCGCACCAGGCGAGCCTTCACGAGCCGCTCCCTCCGGAGTGACCACAATGTACTCACATTCGATCCTCGCGTCCAGGCCGACGTCCGGGCGGCGGGGAAGGCGCTCTCGTTCACGGGAGCCAAGATCGGACCGGAAGGCGCCGGCGGGCACGATCCGCAGGGAGCGGAGCGTTGCTGGAACGAGACCCCCGGGAGCGGCCGCGCGCCCTGGAACCGGGGAATTCGGGGACAGCGCCCGTTTTCGCGGTTGCCGTCCCTATAATGTCCCCATGGCCTTCCGCCCGTTCCGGACCGCGCTGGTGCTCGGAGGCGGCGGCGCGCGCGGGCTCGCGCACCTCGGCGTGCTCACCGCGCTCTCCGAGGAGGGGCTCGCGCCCGACCTGATCGTCGGGACGAGCTTCGGCGCGATCGTCGGAGGGTCGTTCGCGCTGGAGCCGGACGCGGGGGCGCTGCGTTCGCGGTTCCTGGAGCTCGTGTCGGACGAGGCGGTCGCGTCGCTCGAGCGGATGTTCGACGATCCGGACGAGGGCGAGGCGCGCGACGGGTGGCGGTCCCGTCTCGCCGAGTGGATCGGCGCCGCGAGGAAGGTCGTCCTCTGGAACCGGACGATCCTGGCGCGCTCGGTCGTGGACGGCGTCCTCGTCGGGAGGATCATCGAGCGCCTGGTCGGGACGGCCGCGTTCTCGAACCTCGCGATCCCCTTCTACGCGGTCGCGTTCGACCTGAACGCGGGGCAGGACGTCGTCATCGGCGACGGGCGCCTCGGCGCTGCGCTTCGCGCGTCGAGCGCGATCCCGGGGGTCTTCGCCCCGGTCGAGTCGGGCTCGGCGCTCCTGGTGGACGGAGCGGTGTTCCAGGAGCTGCCGGTGGTCGCCGCGAGGCAGCTCGGCGCCGACTTCGTCCTGGCCGTGGACGTGGGGCCGGAGAGCGACTCCCGGAAGCCTTCGTCCGGCGCCGAGGTCCTACAGCGGGTGATGGCCCTGCGCGGCCGGCGCTTCCGCGAGGAGAGCCGCACGCTCGCGGACGTCGTCGTGCAGCCGGCCGTGGCGGGGATCCACTGGTCGGAATTCTCGCGGATCGGCGAGTGCCACGTCGCCGGGGTCGCCGCCGTCCGGGAGAGCCTCCCCGCAATCCGCTCGGGCCTTCGCCGCGCGCGGTACCGGAGCCTGCTCAGGCGGCTCGCCCCCGCGGCGGCCCGGGTCGAGATCACGCGGATCGAGGCGGTGGCGGAAGAAGCGCGAGAGGAGTGAGGGGAGCGGGAGGTTCGAAGACGCGTCCCCTGCACGCCTCCGCCCCCTCTCCGGCAATCTCTTGCCACGCAGACGATTCGCGCCGTCGGCCGCCTCGAACGGTAACGCAGGTAACGTCTGACCCCGTAGTAGCATGAGGGCATGGGCAAGGGAACGGGAGCGAAGCCGGGGGTCGCGAGGGAGGTCTACCTCGAGCTCCTTCGCAAGATGCTGACGGTCTACTACCTCGAGGAGCGCTGCAAGGTCTTCGTGCGCGGGGGGAAGATCTCGTTCCACGCGTCGAGCCGCGGGCATGAGAAGGCGCAGATCGCGATGGCGATGCTCCTCGAGAGGGGGAAGGACTGGTTCTTCCCCTACTACCGCGAGAAGGCCCTGATGGTCGGCCTCGGGATGCCGCTCCGCGACATCTTCCTCCACATGCTGTCGAAGGCGGACGACCCGTGCGGCGGCGGCCGGAACATGAGCGAGCACTTCTCGAGCCGGGAGCTGCGCGTCGTCTCCCCGACCGCCTGCACGGGGACGCAGTACCTCCAGGCGGTCGGCATGGCGAAGGCGGTCCGCGCCGACGGGCGGGACGAGATCGTCTACGTCTCCTCGGGCGAGGGGACGACCTCCCAGGGGGAGTTCTTCGAGGCGCTCAACTGGGCGGGGAGGGAGAGGCTGCCGGTCCTCTTCGTCGTGCAGAACAACGGCTACGCGATCAGCGTCCCGCAGAAGCAACAGACCGGAGCGCACATCCACCAGATCGCCGCGACGTTCCCCGTCCGCGCGCTCGAGGTGGACGGCACGCGGTTCACGGACATGTACCTCGCCGTCCGGCCGCTCCTCGCCGAGATGCGCGCCGGGGGCGGCCCGCTCCTCGTCGAGGCGCACGTGATCCGGCTCGACTCGCACTCGTCGTCCGACGACCAGACGAAGTACCGGAGCGAGAAGGACCTCGAGGCGATGCGCCACGAGGACCCGATGACCTACACCGCGGGCCGGCTCCTGTCCTGGGGGCTCGTCACCGAGGCCGAGATCCGCGCGATGCACGAGGAGGTCAAGGCCGAGGTGGACGCCGCCGCGGAAGCGGCCGACGCCGCGCCTCCCCCCGACCCGGCCACCGCGGCGACCGGCATCCACTCCGGCCGCCTCCCGGAGACCGAGGCGAGAGGTCCGGTCCCGGTCTCGCCGGAGCCGGTGACGATGCTCGACGCGATCAACCACGGCCTGCGCGAGGAGATGGAGCGGAACCCGCGGATCGTCATGTGGGGGGAGGACGTCCAGGACCCGAAGGGAGGCGTCTTCGGCGTGACGCGCGGGCTGACCGCGGCCTTCCCGGGCCGGATCGAGAACGCCCCGCTCGCAGAGGCCTCGATCGTCGGCGTCGCCCAGGGGATGGCGATCGGAGGGTGGAAGCCGGTCGTCGAGATCCAGTTCTCGGACTACTCCTTCCCTGCGTACATGCAGATCCGGAACGAGATCTCGACGCTCAGGTGGCGGAGCGGAGGCGTCTGGTCGGCGCCCGTGGTCGTCCGCATGGCGACCGGGGGCTACATCCGGGGCGGGCCGTTCCACAGCCAGTGCCCCGAGGCGCTCTACGCGCACACGCCGGGGTGGTACGTCGCCTACCCGTCGAACGCCGCCGACGCCAAGGGGCTGATCAAGACCGCCTGCCGGATGGACGACCCGGTGATCTTCTTCGAGCACAAGGGGCTCTACCGGCAGGTCTACTCCAAGTCCCCGGAGCCGGGGCCGGACTGGCTCCTCCCGTTCGGGAAGGCCCGGATCGTCCGCGAGGGAAGCGACCTGACGGCGATCACGTGGGGGAGCGGCGTCGTGCGTTGCGAGCGGGCGGCGGCGGAGCTGGAGAAGGAGGGGCACTCGGTCGAGGTCCTGGACCTGCGCACGATCGTCCCGCTCGACGAGGAGGCGATCGTCGCTTCGGTCGCCAGGACCGGCAAGGCGATCGTCGTCCACGAGGCGATCCGGACCGGCGGCTTCGGCGCCGAGGTTGCGGCGCGGATCGCGGAGCGGTGCTTCGCCGACCTCGACGCCCCGGTGCGGCGGGTGGCGGCCGCGGACTGCTTCCCGCCCTACGCTCCCGCGCTCGAGGCTGCCGTGCTCCCCTCGCAGGAGCAGGTGACCGCGGCGCTCCGCGACCTGGCCCTGTGGTGAAATTCGGAAACTCGGAGGCGAAGATGTCGCGAACGGCGATCGTGATCCTGGGCTTGCTGGCGGCGAGCCTCGTCCTCGGGCTGCTGATCGGCAACTGGTTCTACGGGCTCTACGAGCGGAGCATCCCCGAGGCGCTCAAGGCGACCGTCAGCATGCAGGGGACGCGGATCGTGTTCTGGCTCCACGGGCTCGGCGCCGGCGTCATCCTGTTCGCCGTCTCGGGGACGGCGCTCGGCCTGGGACGCTGGGCGCGGCGCGCCGAGGAGTCCGGGCGCACCACTCCCTAGGCGTCCAACGGGGACCGGAATAGGGACGGGCCGCGGGCCCGAACCCGGGCGCGGTCCGTCAGAAGCGCCGCGGCGGGCGGCCGCCGCCGCCCTCGCGCTCGCGAGCCTCGTTCACGGTCAGGGGCCGCCCGCCGGCGTCGTAGCCGTTCAACGCGCGGACGGCCGCGTCGGCGTCATCCTGGCTTCCCATCTCGACGAAACCGAAGCCTCGGAGCCTCCCGGTCTCGCGATCGGTGATCAGCTTCACCTCGCGGACCTGCCGCCCGTTCTGCTCGAACAGCTCGCGCACCTGCTGCTCGTCCATGGAGAAGGGAAGGTTGCCGACGTAGAGCCTGGTACCCATCGAACACTCCTACCGTAACGGACCGTCCGACGCGGACGGGGAAAAAACCCTAGCGCCGCCGTCGCGCCCTTGTCAAGCGCTCCCGGCCCCCCGCGCGGCCTCCCGCAGGATCTCCCAGCACCGGCGGACGTGGGAGCCGGTCGTTCTCGGGTTCCCGAGGGCGACGCGGAGCGTGTAGCGCCCGGCGAGCTTCGTGTGCGAGAGGAACACCTCCCCCGTCCGGTTGACCCGATCGAGGATCGTCTCGTTGGCCCGGTCGAGCTCCGCCGCGACGTCCGGCTCGCCCTCGCGCCCCCTCAGCCCCGAGGGCCGGCTGCGGAAGCAGACCGTCGCGAACGGCACCGGGGCGAGGCGCTCCCAGTCGGGGTCGCCGTCGATCCAGGAGGCGAACTCGCGCGCCTGGCGGCAGTGCTCGCGGACGCGCGCCGCCATTCCCTCGGCGCCGAACCAGCGGATCATCATCCACATCTTGAGCGCGCGGAACCTGCGCCCGAGCGGGATCCCGTACTCGTTGAAGTTCCGCGCGACCTCCCCCTCGGGGGTCTTCAGGTACTCGGGGACGAGGCGGAAGGCGTCGCGGTACGCCTCGGGGCGGCGGAACAGGAGGAGCGACGCGTCGAACGGGGTGAACATCCACTTGTGTGGGTTGACGACGATCGAGTCCGCCCGCTCCCACCCCCGGAAGAGCGGCCGGAACTCCTCGGCGAGCGCCGCCGCGCCCCCGTACGCGGCGTCCACGTGGAGCCACAGCTTCTCCCGCTCGCAGATCTCCGCGATCGCATCCGCCGGGTCCACGCTCGTCGAGGACGTCGTGCCGAGCGTCGCCACGACGCAGAACGGCCACCGCCCCGCCGCCCGGTCCTCGGCGATCGCGTCCGCGAGCGCGTCCGGCCGCATCCGGTACTCGCCGTCCGTCGCGACCCTCCGCACCCCCGACAGGCCGATCCCGGCGACGATCGCCGCCCGCTCGATCGACGAGTGCGCCTCGGTCGAGCAGTAGAGCCGGAGCCTCCCGAGCCCCTCCCTCCCGGCGAGCCCCTCCCGCCGCGCGTCGAGCCCCGGCAGGACGTGGCGCGCCGCCAGGATCGAGGTGAGAGACGACGTCGAGGCGGTGTCGGTGAACATGCCGTCGAACGACGCGGGAAGGCCGAGCATCCTCCGCAGCCAGCCGACGACGACCTGCTCCATCTCGGTCGAGATCGAGACGA
>CAZPWK010000036.1:13176-15796 GCA_964590285.1 uncultured Acidobacteriota bacterium
GGGCGACCCGCCAGAGCATGACGTTGGAGTTCAGCCCCGCCGCGAGCCACTCCCCGAGGATCCCCGGGCCCGAGGCCACGCTCGAGAAGTAGGCCATGAAGCCGGGGTGCTGCCAGTGCGTGACGTTCGGCTCGACCAGGGAGAGGTAGTCCGCGAGGATCGCCTCGAGCGGCTCGGGCGACGCGGGGGGCTCCTCGGGCAGACGCTTCCTTCCGTCCCCCGGCCGGAAGTCGGGCAGGACCCGCCTCGACCCGACCGTCTCGAGGTAGTCGGCGACGATGTCCGCGACCCGGTGCGCGGCCGCGCGGAACTCCGCGGGGTCCATGTCGCCGAGGCCGAGCTGCGAGGAGGTGATCTGGGAATCGCTCTTCATGGCGGCGCCTCCGGGGGAATTGTACGGGAAGGCCGGAGGAGGGAGGCGCCTGCATACACGGATCTGTCCGCGGGCCTCACGACAAGAGTCAGGAGTCGTAACCGCGCAGAGGATGGGTCGGTCCGCCGACCCGTCCGATGCGCGGTTGCGGGGGTCCGGGGGCGGAGCCCCCGCCTATAGAAGCTTCCGAATCCCCAGGATGATCCAGTAGCTCAGCGCGCCCATGATTCCGGACATCGGGACCGTGAGAACCCATGCCCAGATCACGCGGCGCGCCACGCCCCATCGCACCGCCGAGAGGCGCTGGATCGCGCCGACGCCGACGATCGCGCCGGTGATCGTGTGGGTCGTGCTGACCGGGATGCCGAGCGCGGTCGAGGTGAAGAGCGAGACGGCGGCCGCCGTCTCCGCGCACGCTCCGCCGTAGGGCCTGAGCTTCGTGAGCTTCATTCCCATCGTCTTGACGATCCGCCAGCCGCCGGCCATCGTGCCGAGCGCGATCGCCGCGTGGCAGACGAGGACGATCCAGAACGGGAACGTCACCGTGCCCGCGTCGAATTCGGCCTGCCGGGTCTGCCACACGGTCGCGTAGAGCAGGGCGGCGATGATCCCCATCGTCTTCTGCGCGTCGTTCGCGCCGTGGCCGAGGCTGTAGGCCGCGGCCGAGCCCAGCTGGGCGACCCGGAAGTACTTGTCCACGGCGGCGGGGCTCGCCTTCCAGAGAAGGCGGATCAGGAGCGTGACGAGCAGGAGCGCGAGCAGGAAGCCGAGCATCGGGGCGATGACGATGAACTCGAGCGTCGCGACCACCTTTCCGACGTGGAGCACGCCGTGGAACGTCCCGGCCAGGGCGATCGCGGCCCCCCCGAACCCCCCGAGCAGCGCGTGCGACGAGCTGGTCGGGAGGCCGACTCGCCACGTGATCAGGTCCCAGGCGATGGCCCCGAGCAGGCCGGCGAGGATCACGTCGGGAGTGACGAACTCCCGGTGGACCCACTTGGCGACCGTGTTGGCGACCAGGACGCCGAAGAACCAGGCCGCCGCGAAGTTCCACCAGGCGGCCCACACCACCGCCGCCGACGGCGAGAGGACGCGCGTCCCCACGATCGTCGCGATCGAGTTGGCGGCGTCGTGGAAGCCGTTGACGAAGTCGAACGCCAGGGCCGCGACGAGGATGAAGAGGACGTACGGGCTCTGGGCGATGACGACCAGGTCCAGAGCGAACCGGGCGAACCCCTGAAGGACGGTCTCGAGCACGAGGCGCCCTCCGGGTCAGCTGTACTTGACCAGGACGGTCTCGAGGATGTTGGCGACGTCCTCGGCCTTGTCGGTCCCCTCCTCGAGGTGCTGGTAGATGTCCTTCCACTTGATGACGTCGATCGGGTCCCGGTCGTGGTCCTGGAAGAGCTCCGTGAGCGCGTCCCGCATCACCTGGTCGGCGTCGTTCTCGAGCTGGTTGATCCGGGCGCACTGCTGCAGCAGCCGGTCGCCCCGCTTGAGGTCGCGGAGCAGCTTGATCGCCTCCACGATCTCCTCGGACTGCCGCACGATGATCCGGCTGATCTCGATGCACTGCGGGGTCGGCTTCTCGATCTTGTAGATGACCAGGCGCTTCGCCACCAGGTCCACGTGGTCGAGCACGTCGTCGAGCTTGATCGTCAGCTGGTGGATGTCCTCGCGATCGAGCGGAGTGATGAACGTCTTGTTCAGGAGGTCCACGACCTTGTGGGCGAGGTCGTCGCCCGTGTGCTCGATGTCGTGGATCTCCTTGCTCGCGAGGTAGACGGCCTCCGGCGACGCGAAGTGGACGAGGCACTCCTGGAGCATCCGCGCCCCCCGGAGACCGATCTCCGCCTGCTGCTCGAGGAGCCCGAAGAACTCCACCTTCCTGGGAATCCAGCGCATGGGGAACGCCTCCACCCGTGGGGGGCTTTGTATCACCCTCCCGGCTTTGCCACAAGCGCGCGACGCGGCTACCGATTCAGAACGCTGTCGTGGGCTCCACGAGAGAGTCCGCCGTCGTAACCGCGCGGAGGATGGGTCGGTCCTCCGACCCGTCCGTAGCGCGGTTGCGGGGGGTCCGGGGGGCAGTGCCCCCGGAACATCCGGATCCACCGCCTCAGCCCCGCGGCTATTCCGGAACCTCCGGGGCGCTGCCCCGGACCCCGCGGCCGCGTCCCCGAGCGACAGAGGACTGTCGCTCGATGACGCGGCTACATCAGCGGATTCTCTCGCAAGCCCCGCGAT
>CAZPWK010000037.1:0-15525 GCA_964590285.1 uncultured Acidobacteriota bacterium
GCCAAGATGACCACTGCCTTCCGGGCGGTGCATGAGATGGCTCAGGCGCATGCGGACCGCGAGATCGGCCCAGAGGGCAAGGCGGTTGGCCGCATCGTCGGGGCTCAACTGGGCGATGTCCGCCCACACGTGGGCGCTGACGGAAAGGCCGTGCCGCTCCGCGAGGCGGGAGGGGACGACCGCGCGGTCTTCCTCAACCTTCGCGGCGGGCGCCTCACCGACCGGAGCGTGCGCAGGATCCTCGACCGCCGGATCCTCGAGGCGGCGATCCAGGCGCACGTGTCGCCGCACGCCCTGAGGCACTCCTTCGCGACGCACCTCCTCGGCGCGGGGGCCGACCTCCGCGCGATCCAGGAGCTGCTCGGGCACGCTTCGCTCTCGACGACGCAGCGCTACACCCACGTCAGCGTCGAGTCCCTGATGAAGGTGTACGACGCCGCGCACCCGCGGGCCCGCAGGAAGCCGCGCGCCGACGCCGAATGACGGAGGGACCCCCTTGAGCGTGGAGACGATCGCGGCCGATTTCGAGGCCGCCGCCGTCGAGGCCGCCCTCGCCGGGGGCGAAGTCCTGAGGAGAAGGTTCCGGGAGAAGGGCCGCCTCCGCGTCGAGGCGAAGGGCCTGCACGACTTCGTCACCGAGGTGGACCGCGAGTCCGAGGCGGCCGTCCTCTCGCTCCTCGCGCGGCGATACCCGGGCCACGCGATCCTCGCGGAGGAGGGCGCCCCCTCGACCGCGGCGGCCGGGCTCCGCTGGATCGTGGACCCGCTCGACGGCACGACGAACTTCATCCACGGCGTGCCGACCTTCTGCGTCTCCGTCGCCCTCGAGGACGCCTCGGGGCTCCTCGCGGGCGCGATCTTCGATCCGGTGCACGGCGAGACGTTCCGCGCGCGCAGGGGCGGCGGGGCGTGGCTCGGCGCCGACCGGATCGCGTGCTCCCGTCCCGCGGGCGCCGACGAGGCGCTCCTCGCGACCGGGTTCCCCTTTCGCGAGCTCGGGCGGCTCGACCGCTACCTGCGGTCGTTCGAGGCGTTCGCGAGGATGGCGGCGGGGATCCGCCGGGCGGGATCGGCGGCCCTCGACCTGGCGTTCACCGCCTGCGGCCGCTACGACGGGTTCTGGGAGATCGGGCTCTCGCCGTGGGACATGGCGGCCGGCGCGCTCCTGGTCCGCGAGGCGGGCGGGATCGTGACCGACGTGGCGGGAGGGCCCGGCTTCCTCGCGGGGGGGAGCATCCTGGCCGCGGGCCCGGACCTGCACCCGGCGATGCTCGAGGTGACGAGGTCCGCCTTCGGCGCGTGACCGGGGGGCGGCGGGCGCCTCAGGACTCCCGCGCGGGCGCCGTCTCGGGCGCCGGGTCCTGCGCCTGCTTCTCCTCCTCCTGCTTGTACAGGTACTTGATCGAGTGCTTGAACACGAGGAGGTTGGGGCTTCCCTCTCGATTGACCTTGAGGCAGGTCCGGTCGTACCACTCGATGTGGCCGCGCAGCTGCTGGCCGTCGTCGAGGACGACGACCATCGGCGTCTTGTTGTTCATCTGCTTGAGATAGTAGAAGGCCTCGGCGCTCGTCTGCTCCGGCGGAACCGGCCGCCGCCTCGGGCCCGCGGCCGAGGAGCCCGCCGGCGTCTCCCGGCCCGCCGGCGCGCCGGCGGCCGAGCCCTGCGGCGGCGCCCCGGACGGGGCGTGCCGATTCGGGGCGAACCTCTCCTTGATCTCCGCCAGGTTCGGGCGGACCAGCTTGCGGTTCACGGTTCTACCCTCCCGGGTGCCGATCCCTGGTTCCCGGCTCCGGACGCCGGCCCTCGTCGCGGGCGGCAGACCTGTTCCGTCGGAACCGCTCTCAGCTCGGGATGACGGGCCCCAAAGCCTCTCGTGTAGCTCGGTGAGAAGCTAACACGCGGCATGGCCGCGCGCAACCGCCCGCTCAGCGGCAAACGGGGAACGCGTCGGGCGGCACCCGGGAGACGTACCGGGGCGAGACGCAGACCTCGGACTCCTTCCGAGCCCGGAGCACGAACTCCTCGTAGGCCTTCTGGTACTTCTCCCGGTGCAGCCGCTCCTGCAGCTCCTCGCGCATCTCCTCGAGGTCGCGGCGGGAGGCCTCCCGCCGCGCCTCGACCTTGACGATCTGGAAGCCGAACGGCGTCTCGAGGACGGGGCTGACCTCGCCGACGGGGAGGGCGAAGGCCACCCGGTCGAGCCCCTCCGCCAGCTCGCCCTTCCGGACGTCCCGCATCAGGCCCCCGCCGCTCTTCGTGCCCGACTCGGAGACCTCGGTCGCGATCGCCGCGAAGTCGGCGCCGGGCGCCGCCGCCCGCTCGCGCGCCGCCTCCGCCTCGCCCCGCCGCGCCTCCTTGCCGTCCCCCTCGGCGAGCAGGACGATCTCGCGGAGCGTCGCCTCCGCCGGGATCTCGCCCGCCTCGGGATGGTCGCGGTAGTACGCCTCGACGTCCTTGTCGCTCACCGAGACGCGGTCGCGCACCTCGAAGCCCACCACGTTGTCCGGCGCGTAGAACTCGAGGAGCTTCTGCTTGAGGTCCTCGAGGGTCATCCCGTCCTGGTCGAGGAGCCGCTGCAGCTCCTCGTCGGTCTTGATCTTCTGGCTCTCCTTGAACGAGTCGAGGAGGCTCTCGCCCATCTTGTCCATGTCGTAGAGCCGGCCGGCCCGGTGCACGAGGATCTTCCGGTCGATCAGCCCCGCGAGGAGCCCCGCCTTGGCGGCGCGCATGCGATCGTCGAGCTCCTTCCCGGAGTACGCCCGGTACAGCTCGGCCAGCATCTCCTGCTCGGCCTGCTGCAGGTCGCCCCGCGTGATGATCTCGTCGTTCACCATCGCGGCGATCTCCTCGACGACCTCGGCGCGCGAGGCCGCGGGCGCGGCGAGCGCCGCCAGGGCGACCAGGAGCGCAACGTGCGCGCGTCTCATCCCGACTCCTTCCGCTCCGCCCCGGCCGCTTCCCGCGGCACGGGCTCCGGCACGTACCGGAATCCCAGGTTCTCCGGGCGGATCTCGATCCTGCTCCTCTTCTTGAGCTCGGCGAGGTGCCGCGCCGAGGCGTCCTCGACCCGGTCCCTCGCGAGGGCCTCCCGCGCTCTCTCGCGCAGCGTCTCCTCCCCCTCGACGACGGGCGTCGGCCCGGCGACGAGGTAGCAGATCCAGGTGTCCCCGTCCAGGGAGAGCGGAGGGCTCGTCTCGCCGGGCTCGAGCGCCTCGATCGCGGCGCGGTACTCCTCCGGGAGATCGGCGACCGAGGCCTCCTGGAGCAGGCCGAACTCGGGGCCCAGGTCCTCCCCCGTACGGGCGGCCCGGTCGAGCCGCGGCTTCATCCGGGCGATCTCCGCCTCGCGGGCGGCCGCCTCGGCGGGAGAGGAGACCGGGAACGCGCGGAAGACGACCGTCGGCTTCGCCCGTAGCTCCTCGCGGTGCGCGGCGAGATACGCCTCGATCTCGGCGGCGTCGAGCAGCGAGGGGCGGAGCGCGAAGGCGTCCCGGAGCCTCTGGATCACGAGGTTGCGGCGCGCGCGGCGCCGCTCCTCCTCGCCTCGCGCGGCCGGGGGCGACCCCTCCCGCGAGCCGGCGGCCAGCTCGCCCAGGTAGGCGTCGATCTCGGCGTCGCTCACCGCGACCTTGCGCCGCCGGGCCTCGGCGAGGAGGACCTCCTCGTCCAGGAAGTTGTCGAAGACCCGGCTCTTGACGACGTCCGGGTCCCCCTCCTCGACGGAGTCCTCCGCCGCCTTCCGCGGCAGGTTCTCCAGGAGGTAGGCGTCCAGCTCCGCCCGCGTCACCGCCCGGCCGTCGAGGATCGCGACCGGCGCCTTGGCCGGGTCCTGCGGCGCGAAGAGGGAGCACCCGGCGAGGGCGAGGACCGCGAAGAGAAGGAGGGGCGGCGCCGCGTGTCGGCGCGCTCTCCCCCGGTCGGCGCTCTGGCTCGGCAAGCGGTCCGCTCCCGTCCTTCCGCCCGTCGCGGAAGAACGGCAGGAGTATAGTCCGGCCGCTCTCACGGCGCCGGGATCCGGGGCCTCCGCCGGCGTCTCCCGATCGATCGACGCGGTCAGACTCGCAGCTCCTTGAGCGCCTCCCGCACCGCCCGGATCCGCTCGGTCGCCCGCGCGGGGGCGGGGAGGGTCAGCATCCCGGACGGGGCCACGGTCCCGCGGAGCCTGGCCACCGCCTCGACGAGCGCGCGGGGCTCGACCGGCGGGCTCTCGCGGAAGCGGATCCGGAGCTTCCCCTCCGCCGCCTCGACGCTCCGGACGCCTGCGGCCTCCGCGACGAGGCGGAGGCGGCCGATGTCGAACAGGTTGACCGCGGGCGGGGGCAGGTGGCCGAACCGGTCCTCGGCGTCGGCCTGGAGGCGGTCGACCTCGGCCCCGTCGCGGGCCGACGCGAGCCTCTTGTAGAGGACGAGCCGGTCGCCGACGTCGGGCATGAAGCTCTCCGGGACCTTGATGTCGATGCCGAGGTGGAGGGTCGCGGGGACCCGCTCCTCCACGGTCTCGCCCCGGAGCTCCCGCGACGCGCGCTCGAGCATCTGGGCGTAGAGATCGAAGCCGAGCGAGGCGATGTGGCCGTGCTGGCGGGAGCCGAGGAACTCCCCCGCCCCGCGGATCTCGAGATCGGCCGCAGCGAGCCGGAACCCCGCGCCGAGGTCGCTGAAGTCCTGGAGCGCCTTGAGCCGCTTCCTCGCGGTCTCCGAGAGCGCCGCGCGGCCCGGGATCACGAAGTACGCGTAGGCGTGCTGCTCGCTCCGCCCGACGCGCCCGCGGAGCTGGTAGAGCTGCGCCAGCCCGAAGCGGTCGGCGCGGTTGACGACGATCGTGTTGGCGCTCGGGATGTCGAGGCCGTTCTCGATGATCGTCGTCGTCACGAGGACGTCGGCCTCGCGCTCGACGAACCGCAGCATGACGCGCTCGAGCTCGCGCTCCCGCATCTGGCCGTGCGCGACCGCCACGCGGGCCTCGGGCGCCATCTCGCGGACCGCGCGCGCGACCGCCGGGAGCGTCTCGATCCGGTCGTGGACGAAGAACACCTGGCCGCGGCGCCGGAGCTCCTGCCGGACCGCCTGCGCGATCACCGCCTTCCGGAACGGCACCAGGTGGGTCTGGATCGCGCTCCTTCCCGGGGGCGGCGTCTCGATGATCGAGAGGTCCCGGACGCCCGCGAGCGACATCTGGAGCGTCCGCGGGATCGGGGTGGCGGTCATCGCCAGCACGTCGACGCCGAGCGCGAGCCGCTTCATCCTCTCCTTCGCGGCCACGCCGAACCGCTGCTCCTCGTCCACGACGAGGAGCCCCAGGCGCCGGAACCGGACGTCCCGCGAGAGCAGCCGGTGCGTGCCGATCAGCACGTCGGTCTCCCCCGACTCGACGCGCCGGAGCGTCTCGGCGATCTCCGCCGCCGACCGGAACCGCGAGGCCATCTCGATCCGGACGGGGAACGGCGCGAAGCGGTCGCGGAACGTGCGGAAGTGCTGCGCGGCGAGAACCGTCGTCGGAGCGAGGACGGCCGCCTGGAACCCCTCCTGCACGGCCTTGAACGCCGCGCGGACGGCGACCTCGGTCTTTCCGAAGCCGACGTCGCCGACCAGGAGGCGGTCCATCGGCCGCTCCGCCTCCATGTCCTCCTTCACCTCGGCGAGCGCCCGCTCCTGGTCGGACGTCATCTCGTACGGGAACGCCGCCTCGAGCTCCCGCTGCCAGGCCGTGTCCGGCGAGAACGCGTGCCCCCGCCCCGCCTTCCTCCGGGCGTACAGGTCCAGGAGGTCCTTCGCCATCGCCTCGACCGACTTCCGGACCCGCGCCTTGACCTTCTCCCACCCGGGGCCGCCGAGCCGGTCGAGGCGGGGCTTGTGCCCCGCGACCCCGCTGTACTTCTGGACCAGGTCGAGCCGGTCCACCGGCACGAACAGGCGGTCCCCGCCCGCGAACTCGAGGACCATGAAGTCGCGGTTGAGGCTCCCGCCCTTGGGCCGGCCGAGCCCTGCGTACCGGGCGATCCCGTGGTCCACGTGAACGACGAGGCTCCCGACCCGGAGGTCCCGGAAGTCCGAGAGGAACGCCGCGCGCCCCTTCGCCTTTCGCTCCGCCGCCTTCGGCTCCTCCCCGAACACCTCCCGCTCGGCGAGGACGAGGAGCGCCGCGTCGGGAATCTCGAACCCCGCGCGGAGGCCGGCGGCCAGCACGAAGATCCCGCCGGCCCGCCAGGCGTCCCCCGGATGCGCCCCCGCCTCGGAGAGCAGCGCGGGGGAAAGCCCGTACTCGGACAGGATCTCCGCGAGGCGCCCCGCGCCTCCCGGCGCGCGCATCACGGCGAGCGTCCTGGCGCCCGTCGCGAGCGACGCCCCGAGATCCGCGGCGAGGTCGCCGACGCGCCCCGAGTACGTCCGGGCAGGACGGGAAGGGAGCCGGACCGAGACCGAGGCCCCGGCCGGCGGGTCCCCCTCGAGCTCTTGCAGGAAGAGAGCCGCTTCGCGGAGGCGGTCCCTCAGGACGACCGGATCCGCGAGGAGCCGCGCGGGCGGCGGGAGGACGTGGTCGCCGCTCTGCTCGTGCGCCGCGCGTGCGTCGGCCCCCGCACGGGCGAGCTCCTCCTCGACGCGGTCCGGCTCGTCCACCGCGACGAGCATCCCGGAGGCGTGATCGAGGAGAAGGGCGGGCCGCCCCGACGCGATCGCGGCGAGCGCCTCGAACCCGGGGAGCCACCGCTCCTCGCGCAGGCGGCCGAGCCGCTCCCGGAACTCGCGGACGGGGCCGTCCTCGCGGGCGCGGGCCGCCCCCTCCTCGAGCCACCGGGCGATCCGCCCGATCGCGTCGTCCCCGGCCGACCATTCCGCCGCCGGCCCGAGGACCGCCTCTCCGATCCGCCCGGTCGAGCGCTGGTGGTCGGTGTCGAAGGAGCGGAGCGACTCGACCGTGTCCCCGAAGAACTCGATGCGGATCGGCTCGTCGGCGCCGGGAGGGAACGCGTCCACGATCCCGCCGCGCCGGGAGAACTCCCCCGGCCCCGCGACCGTGTCCACGCGCCGGTACCCGGCGGCGAGCGCCTCGAGCACCAGGCGCTCCGGAGCCAGGGTGTCGCCGGGGCGAATCGTCCGGGTCCGCGCGGCCAGCTCCTCGGGCGAGGGCAGCGGCGAGAGGAGCGCCCGCGCGGGAGCGAGCAGGAAGTCCGCCTCCCCGCGCGCGAGCTTCCCGAGCGCGACGACCCGCTCCCGGGCCGCCTCGGCGTGCGGCGCGATCCCGTTCCAGGGATCCGCGTCGAGCGCGGGGCAGGTGAGGATCCGCCGCGCGTCCCGGCCGGCGAGGGAGGCGAACGCGGCGAGGTCGCGCCGCCAGGTCTCGACCGCCGCGTCGTCGGGGACGGCGACGAGCAGGCGACGGCCGGTCCGGGCCGCGAGGAGCGTCAGCGCGAGGGCGCGGGCCCCCTCGACCAGGCCGGAGACCGCCACTCCCCTCTCGCCCGCGGCGACGCGCCGCTCGAGCTCCCGGAACGCGGGCGCCCCGAGGAGCGGCGCGAACAGCGACAGACCCGCGCTCACCGGCCCGCGCCCTCCCCGGCCGGCTCCCTGACCATCAGGAAGGCCGCCTGGTCGCCGCGGCCGGCGCGGTCGAGCGCCGCCGCGCACCGGTCGAGCCTCCACTTCCGGAGCGGCCACGCGATCCCGCCGCGCCCGGTCGCCCTCCGCCCGGCCGAGAGCGGCACGTCCCGGACGTACGCCTCCGAGCCCCAGAACTGGATGGAGTGCGAGTCGTGCGCGATCCGCACCGTGCGCAGCCCGGCTCCGTCCGCCAGGAGGCGCATGCTCTCGACCGAATGGAGGAAGAGGTGCCGGGGAGCGTCGAGCTGCACCCAGTGGACGCCGTACCGCTCCCACGCGTACGACGAGCAGAGCGGCACGCGCACCAGGCAGTGCCCCCCGCTCCGCAGCAGCCGCCGCGCCTCGCGGAGCGCACGGAGCGGATCCGCCACGTGCTCGAGAGAGTGGTGGAACGTCACCAGGTCCCACGCGCCGTCCCCCTCGATCTCCTCGAGGCGCCGCGTCGTGATCGACGGGCCGTTCTCGTACCGGATCTCCGCGCGGAGGAACGGGTCGCACCCCTCCGCCCGCTCGAACCCGATCCGCCGGAGGGGGTAGAGGAAGCTCTTGCCGTTGCCGCATCCGACGTCGAGGACGCGCGCCCCGCGATCGATCCCGAGCCCGCTCAGGCACGAGAAGTGCCGGCGGGGGAAGATCCGCGCGATCGCGCGCCGCAGGGGGGTGTCGGGCCGGAGCGACGCCTCGCAGGGCAGGACGCGGAGCCGGCCGGCGAGCCCCGCGTACTTCCTCTCGTCGAGGGGCCGCCCGCTGTAGTACGCAGCCGGGTAGTGGCGCGCCAGGTCCTCGGGCACCTCGGAGATCTGGAGGCATCCGCAGGACGCGCACCGGAAGTAGTCGAACTCCTCCCGGGTGCCGAACTGCATCTCGCGAGCCCGGAACCGGGCGTTCCCGCGGGCGTTGCCGCAGATCCTGCACGCGGGAGACGCGTACGGCGCCTCCATCGCCGTCAGTCGGCCGGGGTCGCGGCCGGCGGGGTCCCGGATCCCCGGGGGGGGCCTCCCCCGCGAATCCTCTCGACGAGAGCGCTCGTCGAGCGCCCCGCGCGCAGCGGGACGGTGACCACGCGCCCCCCGCGCGACTCCACGACCTCGCGCCCGACGATCCGGTCGGGCGTCCAGTCCCCCCCCTTGACCAGCACGTCCGGCCCGATCGCCGCGATCAGCTCCGCCGGCGTGTCCTCGGCGAATCCGACCACGAAGTCGACGACCTCGAGCCCTCCGAGCAGCCGGGCCCGCTCCTCGAACGGCACGACCGGGCGCCCCGGGCCCTTCAGCCGGGCGACCGAGGCGTCGTCGTTGACCCCGACGACGAGCACGTCCCCGAGCGACGCCGCGGACTCGAGGAGGTGGAGGTGCCCCGCGTGCAGCAGGTCGTAGCAGCCGTTGGTGAACACGACGCGGAGTCCCGCCTCCCGGAGCGGGCGCAGCCTGCCGAGGAGACCGCGGAGATCCGCGACCTTCGACGCGGCGGGCCGCGCGGGGCGGGTCATGCCCCGCTCCCGGCCGGCGGCGCGGGCGCCCTCTCGGCGGGGTGGTAGAGCCCGCGGCGGAACCGCCACCTCACGCGCGCCACGTCGGCGAGCATGTTGATCGGGTCCCCGAGGAGGCTCACCGTGGACTCGGGGGAGTTGCGCCATACGACCGGCACCTCGCGGACCTTCAACCCGAAGCGCATGCAGAGGAAGAGCAGCTCGACGTCGAACGCGAACCGGTCGACGACCATCTTGCGGAAGACCGGACGGACCCGGTCGACGTCCATCAGCTTGAAGCCGCACTGCGTGTCGTGGTGCGGAAGCCGCGTCATCAGCCGGATCAGCCGGTTGAACGTCTTCCCCATCGTCCGGCGGACGAACGCCTGGCGGACCTCGACGCGCGACCTCTCGAGGGCGCGGGAGCCGATCGCGACGTCCAGGTCGTGGTCCCGGACCGCCTCCGCGAGCCTCGCGTGCTCCTCGATCGGCGTCGAGAGGTCCGCGTCGGTCATCAGGGCGAACCGGCCCTGGGCCTCGAGCATCCCCCGCCGCACCGAGAACCCCTTCCCGCGGTTCTCGCCGTTCCTGAGAACGCGGCCCCCCCGCCCGCGCAGGAACTGCGCCGCGACCCTTGCGGACGCGTCCGTCGAGCCGTCGTCCACGACCAGGATCTCGACGCCGATGCCGGCCTTCTCGAAGTAGCCGTCGATGCGGGCGAGCGTCCCGGCGAGGCGCCGCTCCTCGTTGTACGAGGGGACGACGACGGTCAGGTGCGGGCGCCCGCCCCGCTCCGCCGGCACCGCCGCCTCAGCCCCGCCCGCCGGGCGCGAGGATCCCCCCCCGCTCGACGAAGCGGTCGTACGGCACGGCGGCGCCTTTCTCGACGATGAAGAGCCGGGGATACTCCACGACGTCGCCGTTCTCGTCGAAGGCGACCGGCCCGCACGCGCCCCGCCAGTTCTCGATCGTCCGGAGGGCCCGGCGCACGTCCTCGGGCTCCGCGGAGCCCGCCCGCTCCGCGGCGGCGGCGAGCAGCTTCAGGGCGTCGTAGCCGTGGGCGGCGAAGGTGTCGGGCTCCTCCCCGTACCGCGCGCGGAACGCCTCGACGAAGGCCCGCGTCGCCGGCTCGCTCGAGCCCGGGTCGAAGGCGGACTTCGGGAAGACGAGACGGTCGGCCGCCGCGCCCGCGGCCCGGACCGCCTCCTCGGTCACCGAGGACGTCGCGAGAACGAGCGCGCGGATCCCCGCGGCGCGGATCGCGCGCAGCATCGCGGAGGTGTCGGCCGCGAATCCGACGAGGTAGATCCCGTCGAGCTCGAGGCCCGCGAGGCGCGCGGCGACGCCGGCGAACGAGGCGGTGTCGCGCTCGTCGAAGACCTCGGTCCCGACGACCTCCCGGCCCGCGCTCCGGAACCGCTCCGAGAACGCCTCGGCGCGGCCGGTCGCGAAATCGTGGTCCACGGCGACGACGGCCACGCGCCGGAGCCCGGCGTCGAGCGCGAAGTCGGCGAGCGAGGCGCCCTCGAGCATGTCCGACGGGTAGTTCCGGAACACCCACTCCCCCGCCGCGGCGAGGGCGGGCGCGGACGCGGTCGGGGACAGGAGGAGCGTCCGACTCGCCTCGGCGATCGGGGCGATGCGGAGCGTCACCGGCGACGAGACCGCGCCGACGATCATGCGGACGCCTTCCCGCTCGATCAGCTCGCGCGCGGCCTGCGCGCCGACCTCGGGGTTCGTCGCGTCGTCGCGGAAAACGAGGCGGAACCGCGCCCCGGGGCCGTCCCCGCGGCGGAGCTCCTCGAGCGCCAGGTCCACTCCCCTCGCGACCCGCTCGCCGTACGAGGCCGCCGCCCCGCTCCGCGAGGCGATGACGCCGACCGGGATCGGCTTCGCGCAGGCGGCGAGGAGGGCGAGGAGGGGCAACGCCACCCCGAACCTCCTCACGGCGCGCCTCCCGGGGCCTTGCTCGCGACGGCGAGCCGCGCCTCCGCGTGCCGCAGGCGCTCCCCGGCGCGCGCGACCTCGGCCGCGCCCGCGCCCGGCCGGGAGAGGTCGGCCCGCGCGCGATCCCGGTCCTCGCGGGCCTGCGCCTCGTCGATCTCCTCGGCGCGCTCGCACGCCGAGGCGAGGACGCTCACGCGATGCGCCAGCACCTCGGCGAATCCCCCGGCGACCGCCAGGCGCCGCGTGCTCCCGCCGGTGCGGTACCGGAGCTCCCCGGCCGCGAGGCCGGTCAGGAGCGGGGCGTGCCCGGGGAGCACGCCGAGGCTCCCCTCGCTGCCGGGCAGGACGACCTCGTCCACGGTCTCGGACACGACAAGCCGGTCCGGCGTGACGATCTCGAGGTCGATCCGGAGCGCGTCCATCTCCCGCTACGCCGCGGCCGAGCGGATCTGCTCGGCCTTCTCGAGCGCCTCCTCGATCGTGCCGACCATCCAGAACGCCTGCTCCGGGACGTCGTCGTGGCGCCCCTCGACGATCTCCCGGAACCCCTTGATCGAGTCCCGGATCGCCACGTACCTCCCCTCGAAGCCGGTGAACTGCTCCGCCACGAAGAACGGCTGCGAGAGGAACCTCTGGATCTTCCGGGCGCGCGCGACGGTCAGCTTGTCGTCCTCGGAGAGCTCGTCCATCCCCAGGATCGCGATGATGTCCTGGAGGTCCTTGTAGCGCTGCAGCACCCCCTGCACGGCCCGGGCCACCCCGTAGTGCTCCTCGCCGACGATCCGGGGGTCGAGGATGCGCGAGGTCGAGGCGAGCGGGTCCACGGCGGGGTAGATGCCGATGTCCGCGATCTGCCTCGACAGGTTCGTCGAGGCGTCCAGGTGGGCGAAGGTCGTCGCGGGGGCGGGGTCGGTGTAGTCGTCCGCCGGCACGTAGATCGCCTGCACCGAAGTGATCGATCCCTGGGTGGTCGAGGTGATGCGCTCCTGGAGCTCGCCCATCTCGCTGGCGAGCGTCGGCTGGTACCCCACGGCCGACGGCATGCGCCCGAGCAGCGCCGAGACCTCGGAGCCCGCCTGCGTGAACCGGAAGATGTTGTCGATGAACAGGAGCACGTCCTGGCGCTCGACGTCGCGGAAGTACTCCGCGACGGTGAGAGCCGCGAGCCCCACGCGCAGCCGGGCGCCCGGCGGCTCGGTCATCTGGCCGTAGACGAGCGCGGCCTTCGACTTCTCCGGGTTCTTGATGTCGACGACCCCGCCCTCCTGCATCTCGAGCCAGAGGTCGTTCCCCTCCCGCGTCCTCTCGCCGACCCCCGCGAACACCGAGTACCCGCCGTGCTTCATGGCGACGTTGTGGATCAGCTCCATGATGAGGACGGTCTTGCCGACGCCCGCGCCCCCGAAGAGGCCGGTCTTCCCCCCCTTCATGTACGGCTCGAGCAGGTCGATGACCTTGATCCCCGTCTCGAACATCTCCACCCGGGTGGACTGCGCCTCGAACGAAGGCGGCTCCCTGTGGATCGGCCATCGCTCCGCCGCCTCGACCGGCCCGAGCTTGTCGACCGGCTTGCCGACCACGTTGATCACGCGGCCGAGCGTGGCCCTCCCCACCGGCACGGTGATCGGCTGGCCGAGGTCCTCGGCGGGCATCCCCCGGACCATCCCGTCGGTCGGCTCCATGGCGACGCAGCGGACCCGGTTCTCGCCCAGGTGCTGCTCGACCTCGGCGATGACGTCCACCGGGACCCCCGTGTCCTTCCCGGGGTCCGCGATCCGGACCGCGTTGTAGATCGAGGGGAGGTGGTCCTCGCCGAACTCCACGTCCACCACCGGTCCGATGATCTGGACGACCTTGCCGATCTTGCCCATCTCGCTCTCCGAGGGCGCGGGGCGCTAGCCGAGGGCCTCCGCGCCGGACACGACCTCGATGATCTCGGTCGTGATCGACGCCTGCCGCACCCGGTTCATGCGAAGCGTCAGCGAATCGATCAGATCGGCCGCGTTGCTCGTGGCCGAGTCCATGGCGGTCATCCTCGCGGCGTTCTCCGCCGCGAGCGACTCGAGGAGCGCGCGGAAGACCTGCACCTCGACGTGCCTCGGGAGCAGTCCGGCGAAGAGGGCGTCCGCCTTCGGCTCGTAGAGGTAATCGTGCGCGGTCTCGCCCGGCGCGAGCTCCGAGCGGCCGATCGGAAGCAGACGCTCCACGACCGGGCGCTGCTGGATCAGCGACTTGAACTCGTTGTAGACGACGTAGACCCCGTCGGTCTCGGAGGCCGCGTACGCGGCCGCCAGCTCGCCCGCGATCTCGGCGGCCGTCTCGTACGACAGCGTCCGGTAGAGATCGATCCGCTCCGACGCGATCGGGGCCCGGTCGCGGCGGAACCGGTCCCTCCCCTTCCGCCCGACGATGCGAAGGCGGACGTCGAGCCCGGCGCGCTCCCCGAGGAACGCGACGGCCGCCTTGTGGACGTTCGCGTTGAACGAGCCGCACAGCCCCCGGTCCGCGGTGATCACGAGCACGTCGATCCGGCGCTCCTCGCGGACCGCGAGGAGGGGGTGCGCCGCGGGATTGGCGCGCGAGGCGAGGGAGCGGAGCACCTCGAGCATCCGCCGGGCGTAGGGGCGGGCGGCGACGATCCGCTCCTGCGAGCGCCGGAGCTTGGCGGCGCTCACCATCTTCATCGCGCGGGTGACCTGCATCGTGTTCCGGATGGAACGGATGCGGCGCTTCAGGTCGCGCGTCTTCGCCATCGCCTTCCTTCCGGCTCCCGCGCGGCGCGCGGGGCGCGGGGGCTCAGCCCCGGGCCGCCGCGAGGCTCGCCCGGAAGCCCGCCTTGAAGTCGTCGAGGGCCTTCTTCGCGGCCCCCTTCAGCTCGTCGTCGAGGACTCCCTTCCGCTCGATCTCCCGGACGAGGTCCCGCCCCGCCGTGTCGAGGTACCGGTAGAGCTCCCGCTCGAACGGGAGGCAGTCGGCCACCTCGAGGTCGTCGAGGTAGCCGTTCGTCCCGGCGTAGATCAGCACGATCTGCTTCTCGACCGGAAGCGGCGCGAACTGCCCCTGCTTCAGGATCTCCGTGAGCCGCTGGCCCCGGCTCAGCTGGGCCTGCGTGGCGCGGTCGAGATCGGAGCCGAACTGCGCGAAGGCGGCGAGCTCCCGGTACTGCGCGAGCGTCAGGCGCAAGGGGCCGGCGACCTGCTTCATCGCCTTCGTCTGGGCGTTCCCGCCCACGCGCGACACCGACAGCCCGACGTTGACCGCGGGGCGGACCCCCGAGTAGAAGAGGTCCGACTCCAGGTAGATCTGGCCGTCCGTGATCGAGATCACGTTGGTCGGGATGTAGGTGGAGATGTCGCCCGCCTGCGTCTCGATGACGGGCAGCGCCGTCAGCGACCCGCCCCCGTTCGCCGGGTCGAGCTTCGAGGCCCGCTCGAGCAGGCGAGAGTGCAGGTAGAACACGTCGCCCGGGTACGCCTCGCGTCCCGGCGGCCGTCTCAGGAGGAGCGACATCTCCCGGTAGGCCGCCGCGTGCTTCGACAGGTCGTCGTAGACGCAGAGCACCGCCCGCCCCGGGTTCGCCGGGCCCGCGGGCTTGCCGTCCGCCCCGTGGAACTGGAAGTACTCGCCCATCGCGCACCCCGCGTAGGGGGCCAGGTACTGGAGCGGCGACGGGGCCGAGG
This sequence comes from uncultured Acidobacteriota bacterium, assembly GCA_964590285.1. Lineage (GTDB taxonomy): Bacteria > Acidobacteriota > Polarisedimenticolia > Polarisedimenticolales > JAIQFR01 > CALMJU01. The sequence continues at coordinate 14,693 of CAZPWK010000037.1, forward strand.
CGGGGGCGCTGACGACGATCGTGTACTCGAGGGCGCCGTGCTCCTCGAGCGTCTTGACGACCTGGGCGACCGTGGACTGCTTCTGGCCGATCGCCACGTAGATGCAGACGACGTCCCGCCCCTTCTGGTTGATGATCGTGTCGATCGCGATCGCGGTCTTGCCGGTCTGGCGGTCGCCGATGATCAGCTCGCGCTGGCCGCGGCCGATCGGGATCATGCTGTCGATCGCCTTGATCCCGGTCTGCAGCGGCTCCTTGACCGGCACGCGGTCGACGACGCCGGGCGCGATCCTCTCGACCGGCATGAACGTGGACGCGTGGATCGGGCCCTTGCCGTCCAGCGGCTCCCCGAGGGCGCTCACCACCCGGCCGACCAGCGCGTCTCCCGCCGGCACCTGCATGATCCGCCGGGTCCGGCGGACCTCGTCGCCCTCCTTGATCCGCGAGGTCTCGCCGAGCAGCACCGCGCCGACGCTGTCCTCCTCGAGGTTGAGCGCCATGCCCATCACGCCGTGCGGCAGCTCGAGGAGCTCCCCCGCCATGACCTTGTCGAGGCCGTAGATCCGGCCGATGCCGTCGCCGACCGACAGGATCGTGCCCACCTCGGCGAGGTCGGTCCGCCGCTCGTACCCCTCGATCTGCTGCCGGATGATCCTGGAGATCTCGTCGACCTTGATCTGCATGCCTACTCCTCGGCCATCCTGCGCCGCACCGCGGCCAACTGGCTCCTGAGGCTCCCGTCCCAGACGGTCGAGCCGATGCGCGCCGACGCGCCGCCGAGCACCTCGGGGTCGACGACGCAGGTCAGTCGCACCTTCTTGCCGGAAATCCTCT
>CAZPWK010000037.1:15535-15756 GCA_964590285.1 uncultured Acidobacteriota bacterium
AGACCCGCTCCAGCGCCTGGCGGGCGCGGTCCTCGAGATCCGCCGGCAGGGCGAACGCCGTGGTCAGCGTCGCCGTGACGACGCCCGATTCTTCGTCTTTCAGCTCGCGGAAGGTCTCCGCGATCGCCGGCAGGGCCCCGGCGCGCCAGTGGTCGACGACGACCGCGAGAAAGTTCCGCACTTCTCGCGGGGCCCCCCCGGCGTCCGCGAGGGACTGGAGC
>CAZPWK010000038.1:0-15663 GCA_964590285.1 uncultured Acidobacteriota bacterium
TCGCGACCTCGGCGCGCGCCCGGCGGTAGTCGGACTCGGCGGAGAGGACGACCTTGCGGGCGATCTCCAGGGTTTCGAGGTCGAGACGGCTCCGGATCTGCTCGAGGCGGGAGCGGAGCTCCTGCACGCCCGGCCAGTCGTCCTTGAAGCGGCGGGCCCTCTGCGAAAGCTCGGCCTCGACGGCCGCGTGCTCCTGCTTGAGGCGGCTGATCAGCTCCGACCGCAGCACGTCGGGGAGCGCCTCGGGAGGAGAGGCGGCGGCGGCCCGCCACGCGGCCTCCGCCCGCGCCAGCTCGGCGCGCGCGCCGGCCCTCCGCGTCGCGGCGTCCGAGAGCGCCTGCATCGTGATGTTGTTCGAGTCGTCGATCGAGACGATCCCCTTGGCCTCGCCGTACGCCTGCAGGCGCTCCTCGAGCGAGACGATCTCCTGCTTGAGGGCGCCGGTCTGGTTGATGAGGAACTCGGACGCCTGGTCCGACGTCGTGTACTTCGACTGGATGTGGAACTGGATGAAGGCATCCACGACCCCGTTCGCGACGGTGGCGGCGAGCGCGGGATCGGGGGAGACCCAGGAGACGGTGACCAGGCGGGAGTTGCGGATCGGGGCGATCTCGAGCGTCGCGCCGAGCCGGGCCGCCGCGGCGTCCATCGGGTCGGGGCGCGACTCGCCGGACGATCCGGGGAGGAGGCGCCTCATCCGCGCGCCGAGGCCGGGCCGCGCGGAGTCCTCGGGTGCGAAGAGCGGGTGGTGGAGGAGGCCGAGCCTCTCGACCGCCCGGCGCGCGACCGCGTCGCTCGCGAGGATCTTGTACTGGGTCTGGTAGAAGTCCGTGTAGGCGGACCAGGCGTAGTCCACCGCCGCGACGTCCTTGAAGGTCAGGATGTCGGGGTTCTGGCGCTCGATCTGCAGCGTCGCCGTCGCGCGGTACTGGGGGGTCGCGAGGAACGAGGCGACGAGCGCGACGACGACCGCCGTCCCGACGCAGAGGTAGACGACCCACCGCCTGCGCCGCAGGACCTCCCAGTACTCCAGGAGGTGCTTGCCGCCCGCCGCCGTGTCTTCGCCCATCAGAAGAACGCCTCGGGGATCAGAACGAGGTCGTCCTTCTGCAGGACCGGGTCCTCGGCCTTTCCCTTCTTGATCTTCCTGAGGTTGACGTGGAGCGCGACGCGCCGTCCGTCCTCGCCGGTCCGGATCACCTGGACGCGGCTCTCCGCCGCGCGATCGGTCGTGCCGCCGGCGAGCGTGACCGCCTTGAGCACGGTCACCGGCTCGGCGCGCGGGACCTCGTAGAGGTTCGGGTTCCGGACCGCGCCGCTGACGAAGATCCGCACCTTCTCCACGGTGGGCACGTAGATGATGTCGCCCGGGCGGACCGGGAGGTTGAGCGCCGGGTCGGCGTCGTACACGAGCCGGTCGAGGTCCACCGCGATCCGGCGCGCGGCTCCGCCGTCCTCCTGCCGGAAGATGATGATCTCCTTTCCGAGGTCCCGGTCGAGGCCCCCGGCTTTCGAGATCATCTCGAGAAGCGTCTTCTCGCCGAGCATCTCGTAGGTGTCGGGCTTCTTGACCGCGCCCGAGACCGCCACCTTCTTGGACTCGTACTCCTTGACGAAGATCGTCACCTGCGGGTCCCGCACGAACCGCTCCTCGAGCTGCCGGGCGACCTCCCTCTCGAGGTCGCCCTTCGTGAGCCCCGCGACCTGGAGGCGGCCGAGCAGCGGGAGCGTGATCGAGCCGTCGTCGGCGACGCGCACGGTCTGGTCGAGCTCCTCGAGGTCGAAGACCCGGATCTCCAGGAGGTCCTGGCGTCCGATCCGGTAGTCGCTCCCCCCGCGCAGGAGGAGCGGCGCGATCGTCGGCTCCTCCACCGGGTGCGCGACGAGCGGAACCTCCTCGGAAGCGGCGGACGCCTCCGGCTCCCCGGCGGCGGGGGCGGCCGCGGTCCCGGCGAGGGCCAGCAGGAGGGGCGCGACGGCGACGAACGTCATCGGCGAGTTCTTCATCTCGGGCTTCCTCGCGGCGCTCCGGGCCGCGAAACCGCCAGTATAGCGGATCCGCCCCGGCCGGGCCGGACCCGCGCCGCCGGGCGCGGTCAGTACCCGACGACGGCCCCGAAGCCGAGGACCGTCCTCGACTGGTCCCGGTACTCCTGGGTGGACTCGAGTCTCCAGTGGGTAACCTTCAAGACGTACTCGACCCTCCGCCCGAGCGAGTTCTCCATCATGCGCAGGCGGACCCCGGCCTCCAGGCGGCCGCCGCGGTCGACCCGGTCGGGCGTGACGGGGAAGTCGAGGCGCGACCGCGCGCCGCCGAGCTCCACCCCCCAGGCGCGCCCGAAGTAGTGGACCGCCTTCAGGTCGTAGGAGCGGACGAGGTAGTACACGTCCCTTTCGTAGGCCGCGAACCGGACATCGCGCGCCCCGCCGGCGATCAGCGTCGTGCCGGACCCGAGCCGGTAGGCGAGCTTCGCCTCGCCGACGGTGCCGGAGAAGTCGGGTGCCTCCGGCGACTCGGGTTCCAGGCGGCCCGGGCCGACCTGGATCGTCCCGCTCAGGCGTCCGCCCTCCCCGAAGTCGAGGCCGGGGAGGAGGCGCCGGAGCCTGGCGTTCCGTCCGACCTCGGCGCTGTCGAAGACGATGTCGAGGCTCTCCGCTTCGAGAAGCAGGCGGGTCCGGCCGAGAGCGCGGTAGCGCAGGAGGGCTCGCTCGCCGGTCTCGGTCCGGTCGAGCGACCGGCCGATCGACGGGACGTCGGGGTCCTCGTAGGCCCACGACGCGCGGACGGTCCCGATCTCGGCATCGGTGCGCCAGCCGAGATCGAGGATGAGCCCGCCGCCGATCCGGTCCTCCCGCACGTCGGTCCGCGCGTCGACCCGGTCGCTTGGCCGCTCCTTGTACCGGTTCATGGCGAAGTCGCCGTAGAGGCCGAGGCGGCGGAACGGCACCGTCAGCCGGCCCGAGCCGTAGCGGTTCCAGTAGTTCTGCGAGGTTTCCCGGGCGTAGGCGGTGTAGTCGAGCCGTCCGTTCGCGGTCAGGAACGCCCGCCGCCCGAAAAGGACCAGGAGGTCCGTGCGGCCCGACGCGGTCGCCGTGTAGTCGCCGACGGCGGAAGCGTCCGTCCTCTGATAGACGTTGTCGTCGTAGCCGACGTTCGTGAGGGCGAGCGACGGCCGCGCGCGCACCGGCCCCCAGCGCACGTAGCGGCCGAGGTCGGGAGGCTCGAGCGGGTCCTGCTCCGCGCGCGCGGCCCCGAAGGCGGCGCACACCGCCGCGAGGAAGATCGGGGACAACAACCGACGCCGTCCCCGAAGGAAGGCGGCGAGGGCGTCGCGCCACGGGCGGAGAGGGGCGCCGAGGGAGAGCGCCTTCGAGCAGTCGAGGACGGTCCTCCGGGGGGGACGGCTCGCGCGCGGCCAGTCCCCGCTCGCGATCGGGTCGATCGGAACGGCCGCCCTCCCCGAGAGGTCGAGCGCCGCCCGCGCCAGCTCGAAGCGGGAGCAGCCGCCGAGGCCCGCCGCGTGATAGACGCCGTGGGGAGCGCGCTCCGCGAGGTGGAGGATCGCCGCGGCCAGGTCCTCGGTCCAGGTCGGCGAGGACGCCTCGTCCGTCACGACCCGGAGCGCCCGGCCCGCGTCCGCCGCCTCGAGGATCCTGTGGACGAAGTTCCGGCCCCCCTCCCCGTAGAGCCAGGCGGTCCGCACGATCCACGAGCGGGGCTGCAGGCGCGCCGCGATCTCCTCGCCGTCGAGCTTCGAGCGGCCGTAGGCGTTCCCCGGAGCGGCCCGGTCGGTCTCGACGTACGGGCCGTCCTTCTCGCCGTCGAACACCTCGTTCGTCCCGACGTACACGAGGCCCGCGCCAGCCTCCGCCGCGGCCGCCGCGACGTTCGCGGCGCCCCCCGCGTTGACCTCGCGGGCGAGCGAGGGGTTCCGCGCGCACCCGTCCACGTCGGTCATCGCCGCGCAGTGCAGGACGATCTCCGGCCTCGCCTCCTCGATCGCCTCGCGGACGGCGGCGGCGTCCCGCACGTCGAGCTCCGGCAGGTCCCCTCCCGAGAGCGCTTCCGGCGGAAGCCTCCGCGCGAGCGCGGCCCCGAGTTGGCCGCGGATTCCGGTCACGTAAAAGCGCGCCACGCGGTACCCCTCAGTTCTTCTCGGCGGACGCGGATTCTACCCTCGGCAGACCCGCGGCGCGGCCCATCTCGCGGAGACGCCGCGCGGCCGGCTCGGCCGCGGGGTCGAGGCCGACCGCCATCCGGTAGGCGTCGAAGGCGAGGTCGGGCCTCCCGCGCGCCTCCTCGGCGGATCCGATCGCCGCGTAGAGGCGCGCGCGGGACCGGGGGCTCCCCGAGGTCCGCGACAGGACGGCGAGCGCGTCGCGGAACGCCCTGGCGGCCTCCGGCGCCCTCCCCGCGCGCAACGCCACCCGCCCCGCGTGCTCGGCGAGCCCCGCGTCGTCCGGCAGGATCGCCGCGGCCTCGGAGGCGGCGGCGAGCGCTCCGGCCGCGTTCCCCGTCTCGAGCCTCGCCGCCGAGATCTGCCGGAGCCGCTCGGCCTCGAGGGAGGGGTCGGGGAGCTTGCCGATGCCGGAGAGCCGGGCCTCGAGCCTCGCCGCCTCGCCCGACCGGATGGCGACTCTCCCGTAGGCGGACAGGAGCTCCCGTCCGCCCGCGGGGATCGCGGGCTCGGCCAGCGCGAGCCACTCGCGCCCCGTCCCCTCCTGGACGTACGCCTCGCCGAGCGCGGCGACGACGGCGGGAGCCCGGGGAAGGGCCTCGGTGATCGCGGCCGCCCTCCAGAGCCGCTCGCGGAGGAATCCGACCGCCCGCCGCGCGGACGACGGGTCGAGCTCGATCGCGCGCGCCAGATAGGGGACCGCGTCGTCGTCGCGCCCCATGCGCAGGAGGAGCTCCCCGAGGCGCAGTTGCACGTCCGGCACGCGAGGCGCCATCCGCGACGCGGCCGCGATCGTGTCGAGCAGACGGGCGACCCCCTCCTCGTCCGCCGGCGGGCGGAGCTCGAAGCGGATCGCCGCGAGCCGCGCGAGCGCCCGCGCCTGGGCCGGGTTCGCCGCGAGGCTCCGCAGCAGGAGCCGCTCGGCGGCGGCGAGGTCGCGCCGGTACGCCGCGAACCGCTCGGCCGGGGGCCGCGAGTCGTCCTCGAGGGCAAGGAGCGCCGACTCGATCCGGCCCTCCGCCGCCTGGTCGAGAGGCCTCGCGGCCGGGCCCAGGATCCGGCCGAGCGGCCCCGGGTGGGCGATCTCCTCGGGCGCGACGCGCGCCCGGTGGACCTGGACCGAGGCCCAGGCGAAGAGGGCGATCGCCGCGAGGGCCGCTGAGGCCGAGGCGGCCCTCCGCATCGGGCCGAGCTAACCGGCGTCCGCGGCCCGCTCGAGCGCGGGCGCCGCGTCGTCCACGAGGGCGAGCCCGTGAGGCCGGTACGTCGGGACGAGACGCCGGAACAGCTCGACCACGCGGGTCGCCTGGCCCGCGGCGGCCGCCTCGGCCAGATCCTCGACCCGCGCGTCGAGGTCGTCCGGGGGCGCGGGGGACTCGGCGGCGAGGATCTTGTCGTGGACCTGCCGCGTGCGCTCCTCCTCCTCGGTGAGGAGCTCCTCGAAGAGCTTCTCGCCGGGGCGCAGGCCGGTGAAGGAGATGCGCACGTCGACGTCCGGCACGAGGCCCGACATCGTGATCATGTGCCGCGCGAGGTCGGCGATCCGGATCTGCTCGCCCATGTCGAGCACGCACAGCTCGCCGCAGTCGGCGTACGCCGCGCGAAGCACGAGCGCGACCGCCTCGGAGACCGTCATGAAGTAGCGCCGGACCTCGGGGTGCGTCACCGTCACCGGCCCGCCCGCGGCGATCTGCTCCCGGAAGAGCGGCACGACCGATCCCGCCGAGCCGAGGACGTTCCCGAACCGCACCGCGCAGAAGCGCGTCCCCGAGGAGCGCCGCGCGAGGTCCCGCACGACCATCTCGCCGACGCGCTTCGACGTTCCCATCACGCTCGTCGGCCGGACCGCCTTGTCGGTCGAGATGTACACGAACCGCTCCGCCCCCGCCTCGCCGGCGGCCAGGGCGACGTTTCGCGTCCCGACCACGTTGTTCTTGACCGCCTCGCCGGGAGCGGTCTCCATCAGCGGCACGTGCTTGTGCGCCGCCGCGTGGAAGACGTCGTGCGGCCGGTGCCGGAGGAACAGCGACCGGATCCGCCCGGGATCCCGGATGTCGGCGACCTCGATCGCGATCCCGGCGCGGGGGAACTCGCGGGCGAACCGCCGGCCGAGGAGGTAGAGGCCGTTCTCGTTCATGTCCGCCATGACGAGGCCCCGGAGCCCCGCCCGGAGGAGCTGCGCGCAGATCTCGCTCCCGATCGAGCCGGCGGCGCCGGTCACGAGGGCGGAGCGCCCCACGAGCGGGACCGGGGTCCCGCCGTCCGCGAACGTCACCGGGTCCCGCATCAGGAGGTCGTCGGGGGAGAGGTCCTGCATCGCGGCGGAGGCCGGCCGGTCCTGGAAGAACGCGAACGACACGGGCAGGATCTTGAACCGCAGCTTCAGCTCGGCCGAGCGCGCGAGGATCTCGCGGATCCGCTTCCCGGAGAGCCTCGGGATCGCGATCAGCACCTGGTCGGCGCGCGTCGAGGCCGCGATCGCCGGGAGATCCTCGAGCCCGCCGAGCACCTCCCGGCCGCCCACGATCATCCCGCGCTTGCCGGGGTCGTCGTCCACGAAGCCGACCACGCGGTAGCGGTGGTCGGCGGAGCGCTGGAGGTCGCGGAGGAGCGTCTGCCCCGCGGAGCCGGCGCCGACGATGAGGGTTCGGAGCGTCTCCTTCCGCCGGCTCTGCGTCCAGTCGGCGGCGTACACGCCGGCGAGCCTCGGCGCGAACCGCAGCGCGCCCATCAGCGCGGTCGTCAGCAGCATCTCGATCGCGACGACCGACCGCGGGGTCCCGCCCATCCGCAGCATGTAGAGAGCGCCGAGGAACGCTCCGGTCCCGAACGCGCCCGCGGCGGCGACGCGCGCGCCGTCCGCGAGCGTCGAGTACCGGAACGACCAGCGGTGCAGGCGGCAGACGAGGTTCGCGAGCAGCCGCGCGATCAGGAGGATCCCCGCGATCCCCGGCAGCGTTTCCCGGTACCCCGGTGGGACGCTCCCCTCGAAGCGGAGGAGCATCCCGGCGTGGAGCGCGCCCAGGGAGATCCCGAGGTCCGCCGCGAGGAGCGCCGCGAAGCGCACCGAGGCGGATCGGCGCGTCCCGCGCGCCCACCGAAAGGACCGGCTAGCGCTTTCCATCGCCCTCCGCGATCGCCTCCCGGAGCGCGCGGACGACCCGCTCGACCTCCCCCTCCGTCAGGCGGTTGTGGAAGGGGAGTGCGACGGTCCGGCGCGCGACGTCCTCGGTCACCGGCAGATCCGCGCATTCTAGCGCGAACTCGTTCCGGATGTAGGGTTGCCGGTGGATCGGGGAGAAATAGGCCCGGACCGGGATCCCGCGCCGCTCCATCGCCTCCAGGACCGGCCGCCGGTCGAGGCCCGGGGCGAGCGTGACGACGTACACGAACCAGCTCGGCCTCGCCCAGGGGAAGGCGCGGGGCGGGCGGACGAGGTCGATCTCCGCGAGCCGCTCGCCGTACATCCGCGCGACGCGGTCGCGCCGCTCGAGGTGGGCCGGAAGCCTGCGGAGCTGCGAGACGCCGAGGGCGGCGCTCATCTCGTCCATCCGGTAGTTGTAGCCGAGCCGCTCGTGCTCGAGCCACGCCCCCATCTCGGAGCGGCCCTGGTTCCTGAGGCTCCGGGCGAGCCGGGCGAGATCGCCGTCGTCGGTGACGATCATCCCTCCCTCGCCCGTCGTGATCTGCTTGTTCGGGTAGAAGGCGAACGCCGCGGCCGCGCCGAGACTCCCGAGCCGCGTCCCCCGGTGCTCCGCGCCGAGCGCCTCGCACGAGTCGTCGATCGCGACGAGGCCGCGGCGGCGGGCGACGTCGAGGATCGCGTCCCAGTCCGCCGGGTGCCCGAACACGTCCACCGCCAGGATCGCTCGCGTCCTCGCCCCGACCTTCGACTCGAGATCGGCGGGATCGAGGTTGTAGGTCTCCGGCTCGATGTCCACGAACACCGGCGTCGCCCGCTCGTAGAGGATCGCGTTGACGCTGGCGGCGAACGTGAACGAGGGGACGAGCACCTCGTCGCCGGGCCCGAGGCCGAGCGCCTTGACGATCAGGTGCAGCGCGGCGGTCCCCGAGCTGACGCCGACGGCGTGCCGGACCCCGACCCACGCGGCGAGGCTCCGCTCGAACTCCTCGAGCCTCGGGCCGAGCGAGAGGCGCCCGGTCGGCAGCACCTCGAGGACCGCGCGCACGTCCTCCTCCTCGAGGTCGGGGAAGGACATGGAGATCGGCTCTTCGGGCATCGATCGGTCCCCCGGGTGCGGCGGCCGGATTTTATTCCCTTTTCCTTCGTTCTCGGGGACAATGCTCGGCCGGGAGAGGAGACGATGGCGAAACGGCCGGCGGGCGGGAGGCCGGAGGATCCGGGCAACGGGCTCCGGCGCGCGCTGTCGCTCCTCGAGGCGACGATCGAGTCGACCGCCGACGGGCTCCTGGTCGTCGACCGCGAGGGGAGGATCGCCCGCTACAACCGGCGGTTCGCGGAGATCTGGCGGATCCCCGCCGAGGTGCTCGAGACGGGCGAGGACGAGAAGGCCCTCGCCTTCGTGCACGACCAGCTCCGCGATCCGGAGGCGTTCCTCGCGAAGGTCCGGGATCTGTACGCCCGCCCCGAGGCGTCGAGCTTCGACACCTTCGATCTGACCGACGGCCGCACCCTGGAGCGCTACTCGATCCCGCAGCGCCTCGACGACGAGATCGTCGGGAGGGTCTGGAGCTTCCGCGACGTCACCGTCCGCCGCCGCGCCGAGGAGGAGCGCCACCGGATCGAGGCGCAGATGCGGCAGGCGCAGAAGCTCGAGAGCCTGGGGGTCCTCGCGGGAGGGATCGCGCACGACTTCAACAACCTCCTGACGGCGATCCTGGGGAACGCCGACCTCGCGCTGTCCACGCTCGCCGAGGACGCGCCCGCGCGCCCGATGCTCCGGGAGATCGAGAAGGCCGCGCGGCGCGCCGCGGTCCTGTGCCGCCAGATGCTCGCGTACTCGGGCCAGGGCCGGTTCGTCGTCCGCCCCATCGATCTGTCGCGCCTGGTCGACGAGTTGACCGGCCTCCTCGAGAGCTCGGTGTCCAAGGGAACCGCGCTCCGGATTCGTCTGGCGCCGGACCTCCCCCCGGTCGAGGCCGACGTCTCGCAGATGCGCCAGGTCGTCGTCAACCTGGTGGTCAACGCGTCGGAGGCGATCGGAGAGAAGAGCGGCACGATCGTCGTGACGACGGGGATCGCGGACTGCCGCCTCGAGGATCTCTCGAACCCCGATCTCGGCGAGAGCCTCCCGGAAGGCCGGTACGCGTACCTCGAGGTCTCGGACGACGGCTGCGGCATGGACCGCGAGACGATCGGGAGGATCTTCGATCCGTTCTTCTCGACGAAGTTCACCGGCCGGGGGCTCGGCCTGCCCGCCGTCCTCGGGATCGTCCGCGGCCATCGGGGAACGATCCGCGTGGACAGCGAGTCCGGGAGGGGTACGACGGTCCGCGTCCTCCTCCCGGCGCTCGCCGGCGCCGAGGCGGCGCCGGCTCCCCGGGAGGCCGCGCCGGCCGGGGCGCCGGAGCCGACGGGGGTGATCCTCCTCGTGGACGACGAGGAGTCGGTGCGGGACGTGGGCTCGCAGATGCTGGAGTCGGCCGGCTTCCGCGCGATCGTCGCCGCCGACGGCGTCGAGGCCCTCGGGATCGCCCGCGAGAGCCGCGGGGAGATCGCGTGCGTCGTGCTCGACCTGACGATGCCGCGCCTCGGCGGCGAGGAGACGCTCCGCGAGCTCCGCCGCTTCGCCCCGGACCTCCCGGTGATCCTCTCGAGCGGCTACGACATCGCCGAGGCGACCGCCCGCTTCGCGGAGGGGGATCTCGCCGGGTTCGTGCAGAAGCCCTACCGGCTCGCGTCGCTGCTCGCGGAGATCCGGCGGGTGTTGTCGAGGTAGGGGAGGGGGCGCCGGGCGATTTCCCGCGTTCCCGCTTTCGTTTTTTTAATTGCGGTCAATTTTTATCGTCAATGTCGAAACTTCGAGGCGCGGGCTGCATCTCCACCGGCGAGGCCCGGCCGACGTGGGGGCGTGGGGCTCGAGCTCGAGGGTGGGGATCCCCCCGGTTTCCACCCCGGGTTCGAGCGGCCCCGGAGAGCGCGCCGGCGGGAAGGGGGACCCGAGTCGAGAACGGGTCTCCGGGTTGGCGACGGTCGCCTTGCCGGGCCTCACATTTTTTCTTCCGGGGCGGCGGCCTCGTCAGGCCCCGCAGATCTCGTTCAGGCCCTCGAGGATCGCCTGCAACTCCTCGGGAGACGCCCGACCGATCCGGGAGCCGATCCGCTCGACCGAAAGGGTCCGGACCTGGCCGATCTTGGCCCAGGACCTCCTCTCGAGCCCCTTCGAGCGGATCTCGACGGTCAGGGGGAATCCCGCGCGCTGGGGCCGGCGGGTCAGCGCCACCGCGATCGCCGTGCCGGACCTCTCGTTGAACACGTCCTCGCTGAGAACGAGGACGGGGCGGCTCCCCGCCTGCCGCGAGCTCCTCGACCGGCCGAGGGCGGCCCAGCGGATGTCGCCCCGCAGCACCCGACTCATCGGGCCGGGCCCTCCGCCAGGCCCCCTTCCGCGAGGATCCTCTCGAACTCGGGGTCGAGCTTGGCGCACTCGCGGGCGAGGCGGCCCTTCTCGATCCGTTCGAGCTTCTCGCGGACGGCGGTCTCGATCGCCTGGCTCCTGCTGGGAAAGACCGCCCGTCGGACGAGGGCGTCCACTCGTTCGAGAGTGCCCGAGTCGAGGGAGATGGCGACCTTCCTGCGTGGCATGTCCGGACCTCCGAGTATGAAGATACGTCATACTCGCGGCTGCTTCCATCCGCGGTCTCATCCGGCGAGGCGGTATCGCGGCATGCCGGCGGCGAGAAGAGAAGAGAGGAATTAGCATTCCGTGCGCCACCGCCCGGCGCACACCCGACGTTAGATGCCCGTTAGAAGCTTGGTCGCGTCCGTCGAAATCGGTATGCACCGGCCAATGAGCCCCAGAGCAAGTTTCGGCAGCTCGTGCCGATGTCTCGGTGGCGGCCTTCGGGACCGGACGCTCCCGCCGTGAGCGTTCCCGCGCTCGGGCGGCGACCGCCCGGTCCCACCACCTCTTGCCGAACGATCGAAAGAGCGGCGAAGAGGCGGAGACACTCCTCGTCGAGCCCGAGCGGGCTCGTGCTTCTGTTTCGCAGCACGACGTTCCGGATCCTTCCGGCGGCGTCGGATCCCGCCGTATACTCTTCCTCCTGAGTGGGGGCAGGTCGAGCGTCCGACGGGAAGGCACGCCCCACCGGCGGTGTGCGGACGTGGTTCATCCAGACTCCGAGCCGAGCGCGCTGGCGCACCTGGCGCTCGTCCAGTCGGTCGCGGCCTTTCGCAAGGCTCCCGTCCAGTCCAGGGTCCTCGATGCGATGGTCCGCGCCTCGGTCGAGGGGCGCGTGCTCTCCGGGCGCGACCTCGCCCTCGCGGCCTACGGGCGCGACGACGAGCAGTACCTGCGCGCGATCCGTCAGGTCGTCCGCGAGGTCCGCTTCAAGCTCCTCCGGCATTACGCCGCGAATCCTTCCCCGATCCGGTTCCAGATCGCCGAGAGCGGGTACGAGGTCCACATCGTCTCGGACGCTCCGGCGGACCCTCCCGCCGCGCCGCCCGCGGAAGCGCCCGCCCCGGGGCGCCCCCTCCTCCTCCGCCCCGTCGTGTACGTCGGCGCCGCGATGGCGCTCCTCCTCGCCGCGATCGCGCTGAAACCGGCGCTGCACGGGCGCGATTCCGGCGGGCTCGGCCGGCCCGCGACGATCGTCGACGACGGTCGGCGGCCGATCGTCCTCGACGAGGAGGGCCGCCCCCTTCCCGGCCTCAGCGAGGCGCTTGAGCGGTACACGCGCTGGTCCAAGCCGGCGACGGTTCCCGAGGGCTACGACCAGTTGTTTCGCGGGGTCGTACGTCGAAGGCCCGGCACCAGGGACGTTCTCGTGCTGGTCGCCTGCGACCCCAACCGGTTCCGGACGTGCCGGCTGATCGTCGCGCGCGCGAGCGACGGGGCGCCGCTGGACGAGCTTCAGGTCCCTCTCCTTCCGGACGGCACGCCCTTGACGTGCGAGGTCCACGAGCGCCAGGGCGATACGCTCCTCCCGGACTTCCGCGTCTGGACCCTCGACCTGGCGGAGCTCGACGGCGACGGCCTGCGGGACGAGATCCTGGTCAGCCTCGTCCATTACGGCAGCTTCCCGGTCCAGGTCCTCGGCCTCGACTGGGACCCCGCGCGAGGCTTCACCGTCCTCCTCGACTACTGGATCATGGGGCACTCGGTCGCGGTCCGGATCCCCGACGCGAACGGCGACGGGGTGGACGAGGTCGCCGCCCTCGGCACGTTCAACGGGAACAATGGATCGTTCCTCGCGATCCTCCCGAAGGCGGAGCGCGCGGGCGCGCGGCCGGGCCGGAGCCCCGAGTCGGTCCGCCCGGCCGTCGTCCGCGAGATCGAGCACCTTCCGGAGCGCGGGCTCTTCCTCGTTTTCCCGGCCTCGGCGCTCGCCGACCCGACGTCCACGAACCTCTTCTGGCTGCGGGGGTACGCGCGCCGCATGGACTGGCTCCCGGATCCCGGCGAGATCCGCGTGCTCGCCGAGGACAAGGCGAAGTCCTCGGTCTCGGGGAACATGCTGCAGGTCGAGTTCGCCCTCCCGACGGACGGAGGCGGGTCGAGAGCGCGCATCGCCACGTACGACGCCTACCTGACGGAGCTGATCACCCACGTCACCGCCGGCCGCATCGCCGACCGCTGGGGGATCCTGGAGCGGCAGGATCTGTCGCGCTTCGCCTCCGACCTCGCGGGGCGGATCCAGATGTGGGACGAGGCCGATCCCGCCCCCGGGTGGCGCCCCTACGACCCGGCGGCCCTCGCGGCCCGGTTCGGCACGCCGGAGACGAGGCGCCGGTCGGCGCCGGTCGAAGCGCTCATGGCGTACTAGGGGCCTCCGCGCGCCCTGGCCCGGGCGCGTCGCGATAACGTTCCGGTGTATACTGTTATCGCCATGATCCGCACCCTGGTCAGCCTCTCGGAGGACGAGTACGCCGCCGCCAAGCAGGAGGCGATGCGGCTCGGCATCCCGCTCGCGGAGCTCTTGAGGCGCGCCCTCCGCGGCCTGCTTCCCGCCGACGCCTCGAAGCCCTGGATGCGGTACGCCGGGATGATCGAGTCGGGCGACCCCGACTCCGGCGGGCGCGTGGACGAGGTCGTCTATGGCCGCAAGGATTGAGGCCTACGTCGACACCTCGGCGCTGGTCGCGTTCGCCGACCGGTCCGACACCCACCACGCGCTCTTCCGGCGCCTGTTCTCCGACCCTCCGGGCCTCGCGACGACCTCGCTGGTCGTGGCGGAGGGGCAGGGCTGGTTCCTGAGGCGCTACGACGCGACGCGCGCCCTCCAGTTCCTCGCGATGATCGAGGCGATGGCGCCCCGCCTGCGCGTCGTCCCGGTCGGCCCGGAGGAGATCCGCAGGGGAGCGGACTTCCTCCGGAAGTACTCGGATCAGCCCCTGACCCTGGCCGACGCCGTCGGCCTCCACGTGATGAAGGTCCTGCGCGTGCGCTCCTGCTGGGCGACCGACCGCCACCTCGGCCTGACCGGCGTCCCGCTCGCGATCCGGAGGGAGTCCCTCGGGGAGCCGGGGACTCGGAAGGCGAGGCCGGGAAGGCCGGGGCGCCGCGACGCTGCGGCCGGGAAGGCCTCTCCGGCCCGGAGGTGACCGTCCCGCCTCGGAGCTCCTCGGGATCGGGCTTCGCGGTTTCGGGCCCGCGATTTCCGGCTCTCGCTCGCCGAGCGCCGTTGCATCTCCCCGGGGAGCGCCGTACACCTCCGCGAGGAGGAGATCATGAAGGTCGCTCGCACGCTGCTCGTCACGACATTCGCCGGATCGCTCCTGGTCGGGCTCCTGGCGGTCTCGCCCGCCGCCGCCAAGCCCCTTCCGGCCACGGCCGACGTCACCGATCCCGTGGAAGGGCAGTACCTCGGGGACGTCACGGAGGTGCGTGGCGTCGCCACGTGTCTCCGGCTTTCCTCCTGGTCGCTCTCGTACCGCGAGGAGGGGGCGCCGGACTGGATCGATCTGGCGCAGTCGCACAAGGCGGTGGCCGACGACGAGCTCCTGTACACTTGGGACACGAGCGCGCTCCCGGAAGGGTGGTACGAGCTTCGTCTCGCCGTGTACACGCGGACCGGTCTTCAGGCGGAAGAGACCGTGTCCGTGAACATGACGCACGTGCCCTGCGGCGACTTCAACGGGGATTTCCAGGTGGACCTCGGAGACGTGGACGGCTTCGTCTCCTGGTTGTGGGAGGGCGGCGAGGCCCCGTTCCAGGCCGCCGCCGCGGACGTGGATCTGAGCGGGGTCGTGGATCCAGGCGATCTCGACTACCTGGAAGCCTACGTCGAAGCCCCGTTCCTCAGCCACGCGCCGTGCGCGTGGACGATCGGCGACGTGAACCGCGATTTCCTGGTGGACGCGGCCGACGCGACCTACTTCACCGCCTGGTTGTTCCAGGGGGGCCCCGCGCCCAGGCCGGCCGAGTCCGCCGACGTGGACTGTTCGGGACAGGTGGACCTCCTCGACCTCGATTCCCTGTCGGCGTACCTCTACCGGGGAGGCCCGGAGCCGGGCCTCGCATGCTACGTTCGCGGAGACCTGAACCATGTCGGCGGGGTGAACCTGGACGACGCGTATTACCTCGGCCATTGGATCTGGCATACGGGGCCGCAGCCGATGCCGATGGCGTCGGGCGACGTGGACTGTTCGGGGCAGGTGGACTACGACGACTTCGCGAGGATCGCCGACTTCACCCTTCCTCCGGGAGAGGAAATTCCCTGCCCCTGACCGGAGCGGATCGGGCCGCCATCCCTAGGGCAGGAACTCGCAGAACAGGGGGCAATCCCTCGGGTTGAGGTCCGGGTTCGCGATCGGGCAGATGCAATCCCCGTCGTGCCAAACCCCCTGGAAGATCAGCGTCTGACCCGCGATCGACACCGGGAACGAGCAGCAGTCGTACATCCGCTTGCCCGTCCGCGGTTCCTGGCCGGCGAGCGCCGCCATCCCGAGGACGCAGACGGCGAGCAGGAACGTGCATCCCGCGATTCCGCGCGACGGCTTCATGAACGAGACTCCTTTTCTGGGCGGCGTGCCGAGGAACGGATCGGCCCCGACGGTCTCTCGCCGTCCAGCGGGCACGCACGACCCGCCAGGCCCGCCAGAAATACCGGGTCGCCCCATGGGGGATACGGGCAAACGGGAGGGATGCAATCCCTTTCTGCGGGGGAGGAGCCCTTCGCTTCGACTCTGCCCCGTCTCGGAGCCCGGGCGTTCACCCGCGCGAAGAAGATGCGGAAAGCTCCGGAAAGGCTCCTCCGATCCGGCCGCCGTGGAAGAGGACGGCGCACCGATCGAGGAGCGCCGGAATCTCCCCCGGTGCCTCCCGCAGCGGCGCGC
>CAZPWK010000039.1:0-15577 GCA_964590285.1 uncultured Acidobacteriota bacterium
GCAGGACGTTCCGCGCTCCGATCCCCATCTCGATCGCGTCGCCGTCGAGGAGCGCGCGCAGGGAGCCCGCGTGGAACCTCGACGGGTCGCCGAGCTCCGAGACGACCGGGCCGTGGAGGCAGACCCAGCGGGTCCGCCCCGCCGCGGCGAAGAGCGCGGTGAGATCGCTGTAGCCGACCAGGACCTTTCGCTCGCCCGCCACGTCGGCCCAGGGGATCCTCCCGAGGATCCGGGCGGTGCCGAAGCCGCCGCGGGCGAACCAGATCCCGCGGACCGCCCGATCGCGGAGCATCGCCTCGAGATCGGCCGCCCGGTCCGCGTCCCTCCCCGCGAGGTAACCCTCCCGGTCGTAGAGGTGCGGCCCCGGGATCGGCCGGAACCCCATCCGGCGCAGGGCCTCCATCCCGCCCGCCAGGGCGCGCTTCCGCACCGCGAAGCCGGGGGCCACGACTCCGACCGCATCCCCCTCGCTCAGCAGGGGCCGCCGCCTTTCCGGATTTCTCATCGGCACCGCCGGCTCCCGGGGCGGCGGGCACGCGCCGTCCCGCCCCGAGAAGCGAGGATGACCGCCTTCCCGCCCGCCCCGGCCACCCGGGGCAGGCGGGAGCGGAGGTCGTCGAAGGCGTCCGTAAGCCGAATCCTGTGCCTCGCTCGGCGAGGCGACGGTCATTCCTCTAGGAGCGGGGTCTCCCCCGCCCTCCAGCAACCTACCCGGGAGCCTCGGCCGGGCCAGCCTCGAACGCTCCCCTATTTGGTCTTGCTCCGCGCGGGGTTTGCCGAGCCGCCGGCGTCGCCGCCGGCGCTGGTGCGCTCTTACCGCACCGTTTCACCCTTGCCGGCCGGGCCGTCGTTTCCGCCACGCGGTGGCCCGTGGCGCGGCTCGGCCGGCGGTCTGCTCTCTGTTGCACTTTCCATCCCGTTACCGGGTCTGGGCGTTACCCAGCGCGCTGCCCTCCGGAGTTCGGACTTTCCTCCCCGACCGCGCCCGAATCGGCGCCGGCCGCGGCGACCGTCTGTCCGCCTTCGACGACACGGTCAGTATAGCGGGGATCTGCGGACCCCGACCAGGAAGGGCCTCAGCGCCGCGATCGGAATCGCTCCCTCGCGCAGCACCAGGGGCGGGGAGGCGGTGAGGTCGAGGACCGTCGAGGGGGCGCCTCCGGTGCTCGGGCCCCCGTCGAGGATCATCTCCACTCCCTCGGGGAACATCTCGCTGACCTCGTACGCCGTCCGGCAGGCGGGGAACCCGGTCAGGTTCGCGCTGACCCCGCTGATCGGCCGGCCGAGGGCTCCGGAGAGGCTCCGGGGCAGCGCGAGTCCCGGGACGCGGACCGCGACCCCGCCTCCCCTGCCGCAGATCGCGGCGGGCAGCCCGGGCCGCGCCGGCACGACGATCGTCAGCGGTCCCGGCCAGAACATCTCCGCCATCGTCCCGAAGGCGGGCGGGAGCTCTCCCGCGACCTGGCCGATCTGGGACGGATCGGCGAGAAGGAGCAGGATCGGCGAGCCCCGCGGCTTCCGCTTCAGGGCGTTGACCCGCGCCAGCGCGTCCTCGTCGAAGGCGTCCACGGCGAGCCCGTAGAACGTCTCCGTCGGGAGGGAGACGACCGCTCCCGTTTCGATCGCCGAGACGGCCTCCCGCAGGCGGTCCTCGCGGGGCGCCTCGGGATTCAGCGTGACGATGCGGCTCGACATGGGACTCCGAACGTCTTCCGTCTCGAGAAGGTTCGAGTCTAACATGACCTCGGACGTTCGAGGGCCGGAGGAAAGAGGATGTCCGGACGAGGCCACCCGTCGGTGCGGAGGATCCGCGCGCTGCGGAGGAGCGGCGCGCTTCGCCAGGCCGAGGGGGTCGTGCTCGCCGAGGGGATCCACCTGGCCGAGGAGGCGCTCGCCGCGAGGGCGCCGGTCGAGATCGCGTGGGTCTCGCCGCGGCTGTCCGCGACCGAGGCCGGCGCCTCCCTGAGGGCGCGGCTCGAGCGCGTCGCGGAGGAATTGCACGAGGTGGAGGACGCGCGGCTCGACTCCCTGCAGGACGCGCGCTCGCCGCAGCCGGTCCTGCTCCTCGTCCGCCGGCCCCTCGATCCCCTCGCGCGGGCGCTCTCGGGACGGGGAGGCGTCCCGCTGGTCGCGATCGCCGTCGGCGTCCAGGACCCGGGCAACCTGGGCGCCCTCGTGCGCACGGCGGACGCCGCCGGCGCCACCGGGTTCGTCGCGACGGGAGACGGCGCCGACCTCCTCCACCCGAGGGCGGTCCGGGCGACGACGGGATCGGTCTTCCGGCTCCCGCTGGCCCGCGCCGACGCGGAGGAGCTTCCGGGCGTGCTCCGCGCGGCGGGCCTCCTCACCGTCGCGGCGGGCCCGCGAGCGGCCACCGACTTCCGGATCGTCGACTGGACGCGCCCGACGGCGCTCCTCCTCGGCGGCGAGGGGTCCGGCCTGCCGGAAGCCCTCCTCGAGGCCGCCGACGAGCGCACGTCGATCCCGACGCACCCGGGTGTGGAGAGCCTCTCGGTCGGCGCGGCCGCCGCCGTGCTCCTCTTCGAGGCCCGGCGGCAGAGAGAGGTCAGGTCCGGCGAATGATCCGGAACCTCGGGCGCGAGGCGCCCTGCGCCTCCTGCGCCTGCGGCGGTCCGCCCCCCTCGCGGCGGCCCCATCGCTCCTCGCCGCGATCCTCGGCCGCGGGGAGAGCCGTCGCGTCGGCAGGCGCGGAGCGAGGCCCCTCTCGCTGGACCGCGGCCTCGGCGAGGGGGAGCGTGAACAGGAACGCCGCGCCTCGCCCCACCTGGCTCTCCGCCCGGATCGTGCAGCCGTGCAGCCGCAGGATGTTCCGGACGATCGACAGGCCGAGCCCGCTCCCGTCGCGCCCCTGGCCGACGCCGCCGACCTGGTAGTACCGGTCGAAGATCCGCTCGAGATCCTCCTCGGGGATCCCGATCCCCGTGTCCTGAACGCGGACCGCGAGGAAACCGGGCTGCGCCGTCCGCGACTCGATCCGGACCTCGCCCCCCTCCCGGTTGAACTTGACGGCGTTCGAGAGGAGGTTGAGGAACACCTGCAGCACGCGCTCGCGGTCGGCGTGGACCGTCGCCTCCGGCTCCTCGAGGGCCACCACGATCCGGATCCGCTTCGCCTCGACGCGGGCGCGCACGGTCTCGACGCTCTCCTCGACGACGGCGCGCAGGGGGAACGCGGTCAGCCGGAGGTCGGCGGAATCCTGCTCCATGCGGGCGAACGCCATGAGGTTGTCGATCATCGAGATCAGCCGGTCGATGTTCCGGAGCGACAGGGACAGCCCCTTCCGCTGCTCGGCGTTGATCGAGCCGAGCCTCTCCTTGAGGATCATCTCGGTGTAGCCCCGGATCGAGACGATCGGCGTCTGGAGCTCGTGGGTGACGTTCGCCAGGAGGTTCGACTTCATCTGGTCGAGCGCCCTGAGCTCGGCGTTCAGCCGCTCCATCTCGGCCGCCCGGAGCTCGGTCTCGGCCCGCTCGGCCTCGAGCTTCCGCGCGGTCCCCTCCGCGGACTCCTTCGCCGCGGCGAGATCCGCCGTGCGCTCCCGCAGCTCCCGCTCCCGGGCGGTCTGTCGCGACGCGTCCCGGCAGGCGAGGACCCGGCCCAGCACGCCGCCCGCGCGGTCGACGAGCGGCGAGAGGACCACCTCGAGCGTGCGCCCAGGCTCTTCGCCGAGGACCACGGCCTCGCGGAACGCGCCCCGTCGCGGCGCCTCGAGGAGCGCCGCCACGCGCTCCGCGCCGCCTCCGCGCGCGCGGAGGAGCTCGATCACGCGCCCGGCCGCCGCGCCGAGCACGCCGGTCTCGGCGAGCCCGAACAGGTCGAGGAACGCCCGGTTCGTCAGGCGCACGACGCCGCCCTCGGGAGTCTCGGACAGGACGAGCGTCGCGTCGGTCGACGCCTCGACGATCGCGTCGAGCCGCGCCTCCGTGCGGCGGAGCTCCTCCTCGATTCCGCGGCGCGAGGTCTCGTCCGCGATCGACCCGAGGACCGCTGGCCTGCCCTCGTGCGAGGCGGCCGTCAGGCGAAGGCGCGCGTGGACCGCCGGCGCGCCGCCCGCTCCCAGGAGAGCGACCGGGAGGTCCCTCCGGGTCCCCGGCGCCGATCGCTGGAGGTCGGCCAGCTGCTCGTGGACCGCGAGAACGTCCCGCGTCGCGACGCGGTCCCGGAACGGGGTGCCGACCAGGTCCCCGGGATCCTTTCCCGCCAGCGCCGCGAACGCGGCGTTCGCGTACTCGATCCTTCCGTCGCGCGCGACGAACACGCCGTCCGCGAGACCCTCGACGAGCGCGCGGTGCCTGGCCTCGGACTCGCGGAGCTCCTCCTCGACCCGCACCCGGGCGTCGGCGTCCCTCGCGAGGAGGAGGAAGCCCGACGCCTCGCCTCCGCGGCCCCGGAGCAGGCGCACCGACACGTCGGCGTGGAACGTCGTCCCGTCCCGCCTCTTGAGGACCGATCGCGCCTCGAGGCCGCGCTCCCTGAGGCTCCGCCGCGCCAGCCTCGGGAGGAGGTCCCGCCACGCCGCGTCGTCGAACAGCGCCGCCACCGGCCGGGACAGGATCTCCTCCTCCCCCCAGCCGAGGAGGGCGGTCGCGGCCGCGTTGGCGCTCCGGAGGTCCCCGTCCGCGTCCGTGGTCAGGACCGCGACGTCGCGGATCGCCTCGACGAGGGTCTTGAGGCCCTCTCCCGCGCCGTCCGCCTCCCCCAGCCGCGCGGCGACCTCCTGCCCCAGGCGGTTGACGGATTCGGCCAGGTGCGCGAACGGGGAGCCGGGATCGACGTCGGCGGGCCGGGCGCCCCGGCCGGAGCGCAGGGCCTCCACGGCGGCGGAGATCTCGCGGACGTCGCGGCGGTGCTGCCGCCTCGAGAGGAGCAGCAGGGCGAACAGCAGGAGCGCGAGGCCGAGGAACCCCGCCCCCAGCGCGAGCGCCGGCAGCCCCCCTCCGAGGAAGGCGCGCCCCGCGAGGCTCGCGGATTCCGCGGCCGGCTCCGTCACGGCGAAGTCTCCTCGGGGCGCGGCGCCGCGGGGCTCGCGAACAGGAACCCCTGGCCGTATCGGACGCCCGCGGCCCTGGCCGCCTCCGCCTCCCCTTCCGACTCCACCCCCTCGGCGATCACCTCGGCGCCGATGCGCCCGCCGATGTTCACGAGGGATCCGAGCAGCTCCTGCTTGATCAGGTTCCGGTGGACGCCCCGGACGAGGCTCGAGTCCACCTTCAGGAAGTCCGGCCGCACCCCCTCGAGCGTCGCGAGGCTCGCGTAGCCGGTCCCGACGTCGTCGATCGCGACGCCGAAGCCGCGGCTCCGGAGAACCTCGAAGGCGGAAGCGAGGCGGCCGACGTCCGCGTCGGCTCCGCGCTCCGACACCTCGATGACGAGGTCCTGCGGGGCCAGGCAGGCGCTCTCGAGCCCGTCCCCGAGCGAGCCCGCGAACCAGGCGGGGTCGGCGATCGATCCGGCGAGGACGTTCAGGAAGATCCTCCCGCGGGCGGGCATGGAGCCCGACCCCCGGAGCGCGGCGTGGCGGCACAGCCGGTCGAGGTCCGCGGCGACGCCGAGCCGGCTGGACAGGGAGAACATCGCAGCCGGCATCTCGAAGAGCGTGTCCTTCGGTCCGCGCGCGAGCGCCTCGTGCCCGAGCACCTCCCCCGTCCGAAGATCCACGACCGGCTGGAAGACCGCCGAGACCGCCGCGTCGCGGATGATCTTCCGGAGCTCGGCGCCGCGGGTCCTCTCCCACCGGCGGCCCCGGCGCAGGTTCAGGGTGCGGGCCTCCTCCACCGCCGCGTGCACCCGGCGCTCGAAGCGGTAGAAGGGGTTCTCCGAGAGCAGCGCGTGGCCGAACCGGAACCCGAGCCGGGGAGCGAGGCCCGCGAAGGCCTCGTCGTCGAAGATCTCCTCGAGGCGCTCCCGGAGCGCCTCCCCGATCTCCGACAGATCGCGGGGCTCGACGTCCTTCCCCGAACGGGCCTCCGGGACGAAGACGACGAACCGCTCCCCCGCCACTCCGTTGACCGCGAGAAGGGCGCTCGGCGGAAGTTCCGCCCCCGCCGCGCGGCGCAGGACGTCCGCGACCCGCGCGAGGATCCGGTCGAACACCTGCCA
This sequence comes from uncultured Acidobacteriota bacterium, assembly GCA_964590285.1. Classification (GTDB taxonomy): domain Bacteria; phylum Acidobacteriota; class Polarisedimenticolia; order Polarisedimenticolales; family JAIQFR01; genus CALMJU01. The sequence continues at coordinate 6,121 of CAZPWK010000039.1, forward strand.
CCCGTACAGCGACTCGACGACGTCGAGGTTCGCCACGTCCAGGTGGAGCACCCCGACGTGGCGGCGCCGGTCCAGGAGGGTCCGGAGCGCGTCGAAGAGCAGCGGGTAGGCGGGGAGATCCGTGATCCGGTCGTGGACCGCCCGCCGGAGCTTCAGGACCTCGTTGCGGTGGCGGTCGTCGACCGCGCCTCGAGGCTCGAAGGGGGTCATCGTCTCAGGCTCCCTTCGCGTCGCCGGCCGGGGCGTCGTCGCCGTCCTGCCGGTCGAGGACCCGCTGCACGCGCAGGAGGAGGTCGTTCACCTCGAACGGCTTCGTCAGGTAGTCCACCGCGCCTTCCTGCATCCCGTGGATCTTGTCCCGGACCTCGCCCTTGACGGAGAACATGATCACGGGGAGGTCCCGGATCTCCTCGTCGGCCTTGAAGAGGCGGAGCGTCTCCCAGCCGTCCATGTCCGGCATGTTGATGTCGAGCAGCACGAGATCGCAGCGCTGCCGCCGCGCGAGGTGGAGCGCCTCGAAACCCGAGCGCGCCCGCGAGACGTCGTACGAGGCCGAGCCGAGGACCGTGGCCGCCAGGTCGAGGATCGCGGGATCGTCGTCGACCACGAGGATGCGGCCGCGGGGGATCACGGCGCCTCCCCGGAGCGCTCGCGCAGGTACCTCGAGATCTCCAGCCGGTTCCTCGCGCTGATCTCCCGGAACCGGATGCCCGCCCCCGCGGGCTGGTGCGGCCCCCGGTCCTCGGGGACGACCCGGACCACCTCCCCGACCGCTCGGATCGCCGGCGCTCCCGCCACCGGCAGGGAGAACGCCAGGTCGATCCGGTCCCCGATCCGCAACCGCTCTCGCGTCTTCAGGAAGAGGCCGTCCGCGGCGAGGTCCCTCGCGTAGGCGACCTGGGCCTCCCCCTCGCGGGCGCACTCCACGCGCAAGGTGACGAGGGCGCGGTCCGACTCCCGCTCCGCGAGATGCACGAACCGCCGGACGGTCTCGAGGAGCCGGTTCCTCGTCACGGGCTTGGGCACGAAGCCGTCCGCCCCGGCCTCCGCGCAGCGCCCCTGGTCGAGCGGCGACAGGACGAAGACGACCGGCGTCGCGGAGAGGTCCGGGTCGGACTTGATGCTCCTGCAGCACGCGACGCCGTCCGTCCCCGGAAGGTCGGCGTCGAGGAGGATGAGGTCCGGACGGAGGATCCTCGCCTTCTCGAGCGCCTCCGCCCCGGTCGTGGCCGTGGCGAGATCGCACCCCGAGCGTTTGAGGAACGAGCGCTCGAGCTCCAGGACGAGCCGGGCGTCGTCCACGAGCAGGATCTTCGTCATCCGGCCTCCGCCGCGTACACCACGCGGCACCCGCGGGCGGCGTGCCTCTGCCCGCTCCGAGTCGCTCGACGGAAAGGTACCACGCGCTCTTCGCGTGGGGCAACGGGAAAGAAGCGCCCCGAAGACCCGGAAAATCGCGCCTTTCCGCGTTCTCGGCGATCCGGGCCGGTAGCCTCTAGCCGGACGGGTCCTCGCCGGCCCCGGCGACGCAAGCGGGCGCGAGGGATGCGGTCCCGAAGCGGAAGTCTCCCTCGACCCGCGCGCCGTCCTCGGTGCAGATCTCGGCCGCGGAGCCGCCCCCGGTCCACGATCCCTCCCGGGAGACGAACACGTCCTCGGCCTCGACCCGCCCGGAGAGCGCGCCGCGCACGAGGAGCGTCCCCGCCCGCCCGCGCGCCTCGACGACGGAGCCCGGCGCGAGCGCGAGCGTCCCCGACCAGTCGATCTCGCCGCGCAGCGTGCCGAGGACCTCGAAGCGCCCCTCGCCCGAAAGCCGCCCCTTGGCCTCGGCTCCCGCGCCGATCCTCGATGCGGCCCGCCTGGGGGAACGGTCTCTCATCCGGATCCTTTGGAGCGGGAAACGGGATTTGAACCCGCGACCCTCAGCTTGGGAAGCTGATGCTCTACCAACTGAGCTATTCCCGCTCGAGGACGGTCTCGAAGGATAGCACGAGAGGAAGCACCGGAGGAAGGCCGAGTTTTGACATCCAGCCATAGCGACGATAGGCTAATTCCTATGAAGACCACCCTCCACATCGACGACTCGGTCATGGCGCAGCTCAAGCGCGAATCCGTCCGGCAGGGACGGACGATGTCCGATCTCGTGGAGACGGCCCTGCGGCTGCTCTTCCGGCCGCGCAAGGACGCGCCCCCGCTCCGCGAGCTCCCGGCCTTCAAGAGCGGCGGCGCCCTCGTGGACGTGGCGGACCGCGACGAGACGGCTCGCGCGATGGAAGACCGCTGATGTTCGTGGTGGACACGAACATCCTCGTCTACGCGGCCGACGCGGACTCCCCGTACCACGAGCGCTGCCGCGAGCGGATCGACGCCTGGCGATCCGGGGCCAACGCCTGGTTCCTGACCTGGGGGATCGTGTACGAGTTCCTGCGCATCGCCACCCACGCCAAGGTGATGCGCAAGCCCTGGAACGCGGCGGCGGCCTGGCAATTCGTCGAGGTCCTGCTGGATTCTCCGTCGCTGTCGCTGCTCGTCCCCACCGAGCGGCATCCTGCCGTCGTGGCGCAGATCGTGGCGGAGATCCCGGACCTCGGGGGCAATCTCGTCCACGACGCCCACACCGCCGCCCTGATGCGGGAGCACGGGATCCGGAGGATCTACACGCGCGACGTGGACTTTCACCGGTTCCCGTTTCTCGATCCGGTGGATCCCCTGAGCGTCGCGCTTCACGAGCCCGCGCCGAGAAGGGAAACCCGGCGCCTCCGCCGCCGATCCCGCTCCTGACCGCTTCCTTCCGCGGCGTCAGGCCGGGCCCGTCTCGCGGATCCACCCTCCCCCGAGCACCAGGTCTCCGTCGTAGGCGACCGCGGCCTGTCCCGGCGCGATCGCGCGCTCGGGCGCGTCGAACCGCACGACCGCGGTGCCGTCCCCCGAGTCCTCGACGGTGGCGGGGGCGCCCGCGTGGCTCGAGCGGATCCTCACGGTCGCCCGGACCGGCCCTTCCGGGCGGTCGAACGGGATCCAGCGGACCCCCTCGAGCGAGCACGAGCGCGAGTACAGGTCCTCCTCCTCGCCGACGACGACCCGCCGGCTCGCGGCGTCCACGCGCACGACGAAGAGCGGCCTCCCGGCCTCGAGGCCGAGGCCGCGCCTCTGCCCGACCGTGAAGGCGCCGATCCCGTCGTGGCGGCCGAGCGCGTCTCCCCGGACCGAGACGATCTCCCCCGGCTCTCCGGTCCCCCCGCTTCCCTCGCGGGCGAGGAACTCGCGGTAGTCCTCCTCCTCCCGCAAGAAGCAGAGATCCATCGAGTCCGGTCTCGCCGCGACGTCGAGCCCGAGCTCCGCCGCCGCGGCGCGCACCTCCTCCTTCTTCAGGGCGCCGAGGGGGAGCTCCGCGCGCCGCCTCTGCTCCTCGGTCAGGTCGAAGAGGAAGTAGGACTGGTCCCGGGCCGGATCGGCCGCGCGCCGGAGGAGCGCGCGCCCGATTCGCGAGCCCCCTTCCAGGATCGCGTAGTGCCCGGTCGCGAGCGTCTCCGCCCCGAGGTGCCGCGCGCGATCGAGGAGGACGCCGAACTTGAGGAGCGAGTTGCAGCGGACGCACGGCGACGGCGTCCGCCCGCGCGCGTAGGCGACGGCGAACGGGGCGACGACGAGCCTCCGGAACTCGTCCTCGAGATCCAGGACGAGGTGCCGGATTCCGATCCGGTCGGCGGCGCGGCGCGCGGCATCCTCGGCCTCGGCGCCCTCGCGGGCGCTCCGGAGGCGCATCGTCAGGCCGAGGACCTCCCGGCCGCTCCGCGCGAGGAGGGCCGCCGCCACCGAGCTGTCGACTCCGCCGCTCATGGCGACGGCGACCGGCGCCCGCCCCATCGCTCCTCCTCCCCGACGACCGTGCGCCCGACCCCGGCGCCGTGCCGGGCCCGCGCGAGGTGTGTTAGAGTAGCCGCTTCCCCGAGGGTCGCCAAGTGTCCAAGAACGTTGAACTTAAGAACACGCTGAATCTCCCGCGGACCGATTTCCCGATGAAGGCCGACCTTCCGCGCCGCGAGCCCGAGATCCTCTCGTGGTGGGGCCGCTCGAACGCGTACCGCGCGATCCGCGCCGCGAGGAGGGGGTGCCCCCCCTTCGTCCTGCACGACGGCCCGCCGTACGCGAACGGGAACATCCACCTCGGGCAGGCGCTCAACAAGATCCTCAAGGACTTCGTCGTCAAGTCGCGCGCGATGATGGGCCGCGACGCCGCCTACGTGCCCGGCTGGGACTGCCACGGGCTCCCGATCGAGCACCGCGTGGACAAGGAGCTGGGCGAGGCGAAGGCCGGGATGTCCCCCCTCGAGATCCGCGAGCGGTGCCGCAGTTACGCCGAGCACTTCATCGCGGTGCAGCGCGAGGAGTTCCGGCGCCTGGGCGTGCTGTGGGACCAACGGCTCGACGAGGAGGAGGAGAGCCAGGGGGCGCCGAGCCGCCGCGCGATCTACCGGACGATCGACAGGACCTACGAGGCCGAGGTCGTGCGCCAGCTCGGCCGGTTCTTCGAGAGGGGGGGCGCGTACTTCGGGGAGAAGCCGGTCCACTGGTGCGCCTCGTGCCGGACGGCGCTCGCCGAAGCCGAGGTCGAGTACCGGGACCGGAAGGACCTCTCGGTGTACGTGAAGTTCCCCGTGCTCGGGCTCGAGGCGCGCGTCCCCGCGCTCGCGGGCCGGCGCGTCTCGGTGGTGGCGTGGACGACGACCCCGTGGACCCTCCCCGCCAACCTCGCGGTCTGCCTCCACCCGACGCTCCCGTACGTCGCCGTCGAGGAGGGGGGCGAAACGTTCGTCGTCGCCGAGGGGCTCCTCCCCGCGGTCGCACGGGAGCTCGGTTGGTCCGGCCGGACGATCGTCGCCGCCTTCCTCGGCCGGGACCTGGTCGGCGAGGGGGACGACTGGATCGGCCCGCGCGCGCCGGTCGAGCGGCCGTACCCCGCGTCCTCCGGCCCGGCGTCGGGGCCCGGGGTCCTCGTCCTCGGGAACCACGTCACGCTCGACGCCGGCACCGGGTGCGTCCACACGGCCCCCGGCCACGGTGCGGAGGACTTCCACGTGGGCCGCCTCCACGGGATCCCGCCGTTCAACCCGGTCGGCGACGACGGGAGGTTCCTGCCGGAGCGCGTCGGCCCGGCGTGGCTCGCGGGGGCGTTCGTCCTCGAGGCCAACGGGCCGATCGTCGAGGACCTCGAGGCGCGCGGAATCCTGCTCCGCCGCGAGGAGATCTCGCACACGTACCCCCACTGCTGGCGGTGCAAGAACCCGCTGCTCTTCCGCTCGACGCCGCAGTGGTTCCTCTCCATGGAGGCCGAGGGCCTGCGCGGGAAGGCGGTCGCCGAGATCCGGCGTTCCTCCTGGCTCCCGGCGTTCGGCGAGGAGCGGATCGCGCAGATGGTCGAGACGCGTCCGGACTGGTGCATCTCGCGCCAGAGGACCTGGGGCGTCCCGATCCCCCTCGTCGTGTGCGGAGCCTGCTTCCCCGACGCCCCCGACGCCTTCGTGCGCGATCCCGCGTTCTTCGAGCGCCTCCGCGAGCGGTTCCTCGCCGAGGGCTCGAACGCGTGGTTCGGGGTCCCGTCGGCGGACGGGACGGTGCGGCCGTACGCGGACCGGGAGGAGCGCCTCGCCCGGCTCGTCCCCCCCGGGGTGGCCTGTCCCCGGTGCGGGAAGCGCGACCGGCTCGAGTTCCAGGAGCACATCGTCGACGTCTGGTTCGAGTCGGGCGTGTCCCACTCCGCCGTGCTCGGACGAGACCCGTCGCTCCCGTGGCCCGCGGACCTCTACCTCGAGGGGCACGACCAGTATCGCGGGTGGTTCCACTCGTCCCTCCTCGTCGCGGTCAACGACCGGGACGCCGCCCCCTACCGCGGCGTCCTCACCCACGGCTTCACGCTCGACGGCGAGGGGAAGAAGATGTCGAAGTCCCTCGGCAACGCGATCTCCCCGATCGACGTCGCCGAGAAGCGCGGCGCCGAGATCCTGCGGCTCTGGGTGAGCCAGGTCGATTTCCTCGAGGACATGCGCCTCTCCGAGGAGATCCTCGACCGGAACGCCGAGGCGTACCGGAAGATCCGGAACACCTTCCGCTACCTGCTCGGGAACCTCGACGGGTTCGACGCGGCGAAGGACGCCGTCCCCTTCGCGGAGATGGAGGAGATCGACCGCTGGGCGCTCCACCAGCTCGAGGCGCTCAGGCGCCGGATCGTCGCCGCCTACGAGGGGCACCAGTACCACGTCGTGTACCACGCGCTCCACAACTTCTGCGGGGTGACTCTTTCGTCGTTCTACCTCGACGTCCTCAAGGACCGACTGTACACGGCCGCGCGCCGCTCCCGCGCGCGCCGCTCCGCGCAGACCGCGCTCCACAGGCTGGCGACCGACCTCGCCCGCCTGATGGCGCCGGTCCTCTGCTTCACGGCCGACGAGGTCTGGCAGGAGATCGAGGCGCTCCACGGCCGGCCGAAGTGGGCCGAGGCCACGGTGCACGCCGCCCTCTTCCCCGAGCCGCTCCCGGCCGCCGAAGACGAGGCGCTCCTCGAGCGCTGGGACCGGCTGCTGCGCCTCCGGGAGGAGGTCTCGAAGGCGCTCGAGGGGGCGCGGGCGGCGAAGCGGATCGGAAGCTCTCTCGAGGCCAAGGTCCGGATCGAGGCCCCGGAGGAGACGGCGGCGTTCCTGCGGACGTTCGGGGACGGGCTCCGGTTCCTGTTCCTGACCAGCGGCGTCGAGTTCGGGGCCGCCGGCGGGGACGCGTTCCGCTCGGAGGAGGCCGAGGGGCTCCGGGTCGAGGTGCTCCGCGCCGACGGGGAGAAGTGCGGGCGCTGCTGGAACTACGCGACCGACGTCGGCCGGGACGCCGCGATCGCCGGGGTCTGCGGCCGCTGCGCCTCGGTGGTCCGCGAGATCGCGGGCCTCAAGGGGACCGCATGACGCTCCGCGAGTCCCTCGCGTCCCGGCGCGGGTACTTCGCGCTCTCCCTCGCCGTCCTCGCCCTCGACCAGGCGACGAAGCTCGCGGCGGACGCGTGGCTCCGCGGGAAGGGTCCGGTCGCCGTCGTCCCCGGCTTCCTCAACCTCTGGCACTCGACGAACCGCGGGGGGCTGTTCGGGATGCTCGCGACCTGGGACGACCCGTTCCGGTTCCTCCTGCTGACCGTTCTCCCCTTCGCGGTCGCGGTCGGGATCGCGGTCTTCCTGGCGCGCACGGAGGAGAGCTCGAAAGCGGCGCTCGCGGGGCTCGGGCTGATCCTGGGAGGCGCCCTGGGGAACCTCCTCGACCGGGCGTTTCGCGGGGAGGTGGTGGACTTCGTCGACGCCTACGTCTCGCACGCCGGCCTCGCCCTCTGGCTCTCGGACCGATTCGGCACGGCGCACTGGCCGACCTTCAACGTCGCCGACTCGGCGATCGTCGTCGGCGCGGGCCTGCTGATCCTCGACCTCCTGCGGCCGGGGGACCGCGCCTCGGGCAGGAACGAGGAGCGGGGCCCGGCGCCGACGGAGTAGACTCCTCCCATGCACCCGATCCTCCTGGACTTCGGAACGCACGACCTGCCCCTGCTCGGCCTGCGGCACCTCTTCCTGCCGACCTACGGCGCGCTGTTCGCCCTCGGGGTGGCCCTCGCCTGGTGGTGGTTCCTGAGGCGCGCACGCGCCCTCGGCGTCGCGCCGGAGACCGCGTTCAACCTGACCTTCTACTCCGTGCTCGCCGGGATCGTCGGCGCGAAGCTCTCCCTCGTCGTCGTCGACTGGCGCTACTACGCCGAGAACCCGGGAGCGATCCTGTCGCTCTTCCGCGTGGCGGGGGTGCTGATGGGCGGCGTGGCGGCGGGCGCCCTGGCGTTCGTCCTCTACGCCCGCCGGCAGGGGCTCCCGGTCCTGCGGCTCGCCGACGCGATCGTCCCCCCCGTCGCCCTCGCGCAGGGGATCGGGAGGCTCGGCTGCTTCGCGGCGGGCTGCTGCTGGGGAGTTCCCGTCGCGCCGGGGAGTTCCTGCTCGGTGACGTTCACCGATCCCGCGGCGGCGGCCCAGACCGGCGTGCCGCTCCACCAGCCGCTCTTCCCCGCCCAGCTCGTCCAGGCGGCCGCCGACTTCGCGCTCGCCGCGGTGCTCACCCTCGTGGTCCGCCGCGGGTCCCGCCCCGCCGGCCTCGCGCTCTGGCTGTACGTTCTCCTGTACTCGGTCTCCCGGGGCACGATCGAGTTCTGGCGCGGCGACGAGCACCGCGGCCTCTGGCTCGGCGGCGCGATCTCGACCTCGCAGATCCTCTCGCTCGCCGGCGTCGCCGTGGCGGTCGCGGTGCTGGTCGCTCGCCGGCTGCGTCGCCCGCCGGAAGCGGAGCCGTGACCGGCGGCGTCTTCCGCCTCGAAGTCCCTCCCGACCGGGCGGCCTCCCGGCTCGACGTCTTCCTCGCCGCGCTCCTTTCCGGATCGAGCCGCTCCGCGCTGCGCCGCCTGATCCTCGACGGGCGCGTGCGGGTGGACGGGCGCCCCGCGTCGAAGCCCGGCCTCGCGCTGCGCGCGGGCTCCCGCGTGGAGATCGAGATCCCCGAGCCGCCTCCCCCGCGCCCCGCGCCCGAGACGATCCCGGTCGAGGTGATCCACGAGGACGACGACCTCCTCGTCGTCGCGAAGCCCGCCGGCCTCGTCGTGCATCCCGGCCACGGAAGGCGGAGCGGAACGCTCGTCAACGCGCTCCTCGGGCGCGGAACTCCCCTCGCCCCGGCGGGCGGCGCGGACCGCCCGGGGATCGTGCACCGGCTCGATCGCGAGACGTCGGGTCTGCTCCTCGTCGCAAAGACCGACGCCGCCCACCGCGCGCTCGCGGCCGCGTTCGCGCGGCGGGAGATCGAGAAGACCTACGCCGCCCTCGTCTGGGGCCGCCCCCGGCCGCCGTGCGGGACGATCGACCGCCCGATCGGCCGCAGCCGCGGGGACCGGACGAAGATGAGCGTGGGTGCGCCACGGGGCCGCCCGGCGGTGACCGTCTACCGGACCGTCGCGACCCCGCCCGGCTTCGCCCTGCTCGAGGTCGATCTCGTCACCGGCCGCACCCACCAGATCCGCGTCCACCTGACCTCCGCCGGCCACCCGATCGTCGGGGACTCGCGCTACGGCGGCCGGCCCTGGCGAGGCCTCCCGGACCGGCGGAAGCGCGCGGCGATCGAGGGGTTCCGGAGGCTCGCCCTCCACGCCTCCCGGATCGCGCTCGCCCATCCGGTCACCGGCCGCAGGGTCCGGTTCGAGGCCCCCCTGCCCCCGGACTTCGAGCGCCTCCTCGAGGCGCTCGGGGAACGCGCGTGAAGCGGCGCCCGGGCGCCGCGGTCGCCGTGCTCGGCGCGGGACGCCTGGCCCGCGCCCTCGTGCCGCGCCTCGTCGCGGCGGGGTATCGCGTCGCAGCGGTCGCTTCGCGCTCCTCCCGCTGCGCGAGAGCGCTGGCGCG
>CAZPWK010000040.1:0-15276 GCA_964590285.1 uncultured Acidobacteriota bacterium
GACATGGTCCGGGCGATGGCGTACCTCGAGGGGCGCAAGACGCGGCTCATCGGGCCGAACTGCCCGGGGATCATCACGCCGGGCGAGTGCAAGATCGGGATCATGCCGGGGCACATCCACAGGCCGGGGCCGGTCGGCGTCGTCTCCCGCTCCGGGACGCTGACCTACGAGGCCGTGGACCAGCTGACGCGCCTCGGGATCGGCCAGTCCACCTGCGTCGGGATCGGCGGCGACCCGATCCCGGGCACGAACTTCATCGACATGCTGGCCCTCTACGAGGCCGACCCGAAGACCGAGGCGGTCGTGATGATCGGCGAGATCGGGGGCACCGCCGAGGAGGACGCGGCCGAGTTCGTCAAGGCCCACGTCCGCAAGCCGGTGGTCGCCTTCATCGCCGGGCAGACGGCGCCCCCCGGGCGGCGCATGGGCCACGCGGGCGCGATCATCTCCGGCGGCAAGGGGACCGCCGCCGAGAAGATGAAGGCGCTCCGGGAGGCTGGGATCCGCGTCGTCGAGACGCCGGCCGCGATCGGCGAGACTTTGAAGGGGGCGCTCCGGTGACATCGGGCCGGCCCCGAGGCCGGCCGCTCGGGAGAGCACATGGCGCAGCAGGTGCAGAGGACGCTCGCGATCGTCAAGCCGGACGGCGTCGAGCAGGGGGCTGCGGGGAAGGTGATCTCGCGGATCGAGGCCGAGGGGTTCCGGATCGCCGCGATGAAGATGGTGCGCCTCTCGAAGGCGGAGGCCGAGGGGTTCTACGCGGTCCACCGGGGGAAGCCGTTCTTCGCGAGCCTCACCGCCTTCATGTCCTCGGGGTCCGCGATCGTGATGGCCCTCGTGCGGGAGGACGCGATCGCGAAGTGGCGCGAGATCATGGGGGCGACGAACCCGGCCAATGCGGCCCCCGGCACCCTCCGCAAGGAGCTCGCGACGTCGGTCGAGCGCAACGTCGTCCACGGCTCGGACGCGCCGGAGACGGCGGCGTTCGAGATCGCGTACTTCTTCGGCGGCGTGGACCTGATCGGCTGACCGGCCCGGCGCGCCGCCGGGACGGCCCCGGCCGCGCCGCGTGCTAGCATCCTGCCGATGGCGACCGTCCGCCGGCTCCTCGGGTACTTCCGGCCCTACCTGGCCCGGATGATCGCCGCGGCCGTCATGCTCGCCGTGGCCGGCGCCCTGATGTCGGCGGTCGTCGCCACGGTCAAGCCCCTCGTCAACCAGGTCCTCCTGCCGGGGGCGGCGCCCGCGGCGGCGGCGGTCCCGGCCGTCCCGACCGCGCCCGCCGGTCCGGACATCCTCGAGAAGGCCAAGGACTTGGCGGGCGCCGACCGGTGGTCCGCCTGGCTCCTGAAGCGGCCGTACGTGCAGGTGCCGGTCCTGCTCCTGGTCGTGTTCTTCCTGCGGGCGGTGTTCCTCTACTTCGGCGAGTACCTGACGACCAAGACCGGCGCGGGGATCATCCGGGACCTCCGGGCGGACCTCTACGAGGCGATCACCTACCAGTCGCTCCGGTTCTTCCAGGCCCATCCGACCGGAGTCATCCTCTCCCGCATCCTGAGCGACGTGCAGCGGATCCAGCGGATCACGACGGCCGTGCTCGCGGACCTGGTCCGCGTCGGAACGATGGTCCCGTTCATGCTGCTCGTCGCCTTCCTCCACGACTGGCGCCTGACGCTCTTCGCCCTCGTCGTCCTCCCGACGGTCGCCGTCCCGATGGTCCGCCTCGGCCGGCGCCTGAGGCGCGCGTCCACCTCGTCGCAGGAGCGGATGGCGGAGACCGCGAGCCTCGTCGCCGAGGCGGTCGGCGGGGCGAAGGTCGTCCAGGGGTTCGCCATGGAGCGGTTCGAGATCGGCCGATTCCGCGACGCCCTCGATCGGATGCTCGGGGCGGATCTCAGGGCCGGCCGCGCGGCGGCCCTCGCCCCCGCGGTGCTCGAGGTCGTCGGGGGGATCGCCGGCGGCGCGCTCTTCTACTACGCCGGCATGGCGATCGCGCGAGGGCGGCTGGACGCCGGGAACTTCGTGGTCGTCCTCACGGCCCTCGGGGTCCTCTTCATCTCGATCCGGAAGCTCAACCAGCTGAACGTCGAGTTCCAGCAGGCCCTGGCCGCCGCGACGCGGGTGTTCGAGATGATGGACCGCGAGCGCGAGATCCGGGACGCGGGCGTCGCCGAGCCGCTTCCCCCCTTCCGCGAGGCGGTCCGGTTCGAGGGGGTGGATTTCGCCTACGACGGGGAGAAGGTGCTCGACGGGATCGACCTGACGCTCCGCAGGGGGGAGGTCGTGGCGCTCGTCGGGGCGTCGGGCTCCGGCAAGACGACGCTCGCGAACCTGCTCCCGCGCTTCTACGACCCCACGAGGGGGCGGGTCTCGATCGACGGCCGGGACCTCCGCGGCGTCACGCTCGGCTCGCTCCGAGAGCAGATCGGGATCGTGACGCAGGAGACCGTCCTCTTCGACGACACCGTGCGGAACAACATCGCCTATGGGAGGAGCGACGCGCCGTCCGAGCGCGTGCTCGAGGCGAGCCGCGCGGCCCAGGCGCACGAGTTCGTCGTCGGGCTGCCGCAGGGGTACGAGACGCGCCTCGGGGAGCGGGGCGCGAGGCTCTCGATGGGGCAGCGGCAGCGGCTGACGATCGCCCGGGCGATCCTCAAGGACCCGCCGATCCTGATCCTCGACGAGGCGACGTCCGCCCTCGACTCCGAGTCCGAGGCGCTCGTCCAGCGGGCCCTCGACGCGCTCATGCGGGGGCGCACCTGCCTCGTGATCGCCCATCGCCTCGCGACCGTGCGGCGCGCGGACCGGATCGTCGTCCTCGACACCGGGCGCATCGTCGAGCAGGGAACCCATCGCGAGCTCCTGGTCCGGGGCGGCGTCTACGCCCGCCTGCACGCCCTCCAGTTCCAGGACGCGGCGCCGTGAGCGGTTCGCGGCCCTCGCGCTCCGGGATCCGCCGAGACCTGCTCCTCCTCGCCGCCGGCGCCTCCGTCCTCTACCTCGTCTCCCTGGGGGCGCGGGACTTGTGGCAGCCGAACGAACCGACCTACGGGCAGGCCGTCGCCGAGATGAGCCGGGGCGGCGGCTGGCTGGTCCCGACCGTCAACGGCGCGACGTTCGCCGAGAAGCCCCCGCTGTACTTCTGGGCCGCGCTCGTCTCGGCCCGCCTCCTCCGCGGCGTCGGCGAGACGTCGCTCCGGCTCCCGCTCGCGGCGGCGGGCGCAGCGGGCGCGATCCTCCTCTACCTCATGGTCCTGCCGTACGCGGGGCGGGGGCGGGCCCGGATCGCGGCGGCGCTCCTCGCGACGACCGAGGCCTGGTTCTGGAACTCGCGCGCGGTCCAGATGGACCTGCTCGTGGCGGTGTCCACCCTGGCGTCCGTTCTCGCCGTCCTGCGGGTCGTGGACGGCGGCGCGCCCGCGCTCCGGGGCTGGGCGCTCGGCGGCCTCGCGGCGGGTCTCGGCTTCCTGGCGAAGGGTCCGGTCGCGTGGGCGTGCCCGGCCCTCGTCCTCCTGGCCTACCTCGGGGCGACGCGACGCCTCGGCGCCGCGCTCGGCGCGGCGCCGCTCGCCGGAGCGGCGGTCGCGTTCGCCGTGCCGCTCCCCTGGGCGTCGGCCCTCCTCGCGGCGGGCCAGGCGGACTTCCTCCGCGAGGCGATCCTCAGGCAGAGCGCGACCCGCTACGTCCGCGGGTTCGACCACCCGGGGCCGTGGTGGTACTACCTCTACTACTACTGGATCGACTTCGCCCCGTGGTCCTGGTTCGCACCCCTGGCCGCCCGGATGGCGGGGCGCGACGAGAAGGAGCGACGCCTCGACCTCCTCGCCTGGCTCTGGCTGGCCGCCGTGCTCGTCTTCTTCTCGCTCTCCTCCAGCAAGAGGAGCGCGTACATGCTCCCGGCGGCCCCGGCCGTCGCGATCCTGGCCTCGGGACTCGCCGATCGGCTTCTCTCGGGCCGCCTCGACCGCCGGGCCGCCCTGCCCGCGATCGCGGTCCACGGGCTGGCCGCCGCCCTGGCGCTCGGGACCGCCGCGGTCCTGTTCCTCGTCGCGATCCCGCAGTATCCGGAGCTCTTCGCCCCTGGGGCGGCGCTGGCCGCCGTTCTCGCCTCGGGAGGCCTCGCGCTCCTCGTCGCGATCGCGTCCCGGGCGCGCGCCCGCGCGGCCCCTCTCGCCCTTCTCGCCCTCGTGGTCGCGACCTACCTCGCCGCGGCCGTGGCGGTCCTTCCGGCCGTCGACCGCTTCAAGTCGGCCCGGCCGTTCTGCGAGCGGGTGCGGGAGATCGTCCCGGCCGAGGCCGAGCTGGTCTCGTACCGTTTCTGGAGCTGGAGGGCCAGCTACTCGTTCTACCTGGGGCGGACGATCCGGAACCTCGAGTCGCGCGAGGACCTCGTCCGCCTCGCCGCCGGACCGGACCGCCTGTTCGTCCTCGTCGAGGACGAGCGCGCGCGGGAAGCGCGCGAGACGCTCGGGGGGCCGGAGCCGCTCGCCCGGGCCCCGGTGGGCGGGACGGGCGCCTGGCTATTCTCCAGCCGCTGAGCCGGCGTCGGCGGGCGCCGCGATCGCCTGCTCGAGCGGCTCGACCGGAAGCTCCAGGGCGGCCGGTTGATACGCGCGCCAGAGGAGGAACAGCGAGATCAGAACGATCCCCGCGATCATCCAGTGCTCGCGGTTCCGGAGCATGCGGTCGGAGGACCAGCCCGACTTCGCGGTCTCCGGAAAGGGACGGAAGGTCGGGAATAGGGCGGGCACCGCCTCTCGGTATCGCTCGAACGCCTCGCCGTGCCTCTCCCTCAGGCGGGCCGGCTCGACGCGCTCCTTGCGCGGGAGGTAGTAGCCGAAGAAGACGGCGTATCCCCCGGCGAGGACGGCCAGGCTCCCGCCGTACGGGAGCCAGGCCATCAGGCAGAGCCCCGTGAAGATCAGCAACCGCCCGAGGTAGAGCGGGTTCCTCGTGAAGCGGTACGGGCCCGAGGTCACGAGCTCCTCGGTCTTCAGGAGATGGCCCGCCGCCCAGACCCGGATCGCCTCGCCGACCGCTGCGATCGCGAAGCCGGTCGTCACTCCGAGAGGCGTCGGCCGCGCCAGCGCCAGGAGCGCCGCGACGGCCGCGTAGAGCAGCAGGAGCCGGACGACCGCCAGCGTCTTGTTGTACGGCTTCTCGCTCAACGGTCCCTCCCCGCGACCCGGGGAGCATACCGCAAACGGACGGGCACGCGCACTCCGCGCTCAGCGCTTGCCGAGGAGCGACCTCGCGAGCGCCAGGTTCCGGCGCGCCTTCTCGAAATCGGGCCGCAGCCGCACCGCCGTCTCCAGATGAGGCAGGGCCTCCTCGAGGCGGCCGCTCCGGGCGAGGAGCGTTCCCACGTCGTAGTGCGCCTCGGCGTCCCGGGGGGCGAGGGACAGGCCCTCGAGGTAGCGCGCGATCGCCTCCTCGACGTTTCCGGCGTGCTCGAGCGTCCGGGCGAGTGCGAAGCGCGGCCCGGGAGCGACGGGGTCCAGCCGGACCGCCTCGCGCAGGTGGGCGATCGCCTCGTCGATCCGTCCCTTTCTCGCGAGGAGGCGACCGAGATTGTCGTGCGCGCCGGCGTGGTCGGGCTTCAGGCGGATCGCCTCTCGCACGTACGGGATCGCCTCGTCCTCGCGCCCGGTCGTCGCGAGAAGCCCGGCCAGGTTGTTGTGGGCCATCCAGGCGGCGGGGTTCCGCGCCAGCGTGTCCCGCCACAGCGTCTCCAGGTCGGCGAAGGCGTGCGCCCGGGCCCAGGTCGCCCCCGAGAGCGCGAGGACGGCCGCGACCGCCGCGGCCGCCACGGCGCGGCGGGCGGCGGGCCCCCGGAGCCGCGCGGCGCCGGCGGCGACCGCGGCGGAGGCGAGCGCGATCGGCGCGAGGCTCGCGTGGTACTGGAAGTGGTCCGCGACCCAGGAGTACCGCATCGGGTAGACGTTGAAGAACCCGAGGGCCGGGAAGAGCAGGACGCCGTACGCCGCGGCCGCGACGAGGGGCCCGCTCCCGGTCCTGCGCCTCAGGGCGACGAGGGCGGCGACGGCCCCGACGGCGAGGACGGCCGGGATCCAGTCCGCGAGCCGCCCGGCATCGACGTCCCATCTCGGGTAGACGAAGGAGAGCCCGTCCGGCCAGGCGAGCTTCCCGAGATAGAACCAGAGGACCCGGCCCGCCAGCAGGGCGCGCTCGAGAAGGCCGAGCGACCACTCGGCGCCGACCGCCCCGATCTGGCTCCGCTCGAGGTGCGCGGTGAGCAGGCCGAGGGCGGCTCCCGCGGCCGCCGAGGCGGCGAGGGCCGCGGCCTCGGCGCGCTTCGGCGGCTTGCCGCGCCGGTGCCAGAGCAGGAGGGCCGCGACGACCGGCAGCGTCGCCGCGACCGTCTTGCTCAGGACGGCGCCGGCGAAGAGGAGCGCGGCCGCCGCCCCCAAGGCGGCCCGGCGCCGGCGCGATCCGCCCTCGCCGAGCCGGAGCGCGAGGAAGACCGCGAGCGAGCCGAGGGCCAGGGCGGCCGAGAGGACGTTCTTCCTCTCCGTGATCCACGCGACCGACTCGACGTGCACCGGGTGGAGCGCGAAGACCGCGGCGGCGAGCGCGGCGCCCCGGACCCCGAGGCGCTCGAGGACCCGGAAGAAGAGCCACGCCCCCGCGAGGTGGAGCAGCAGGTTGACGATCCGATAGCCCGCCGGCTGGAGGCCGTAGAGCCTCCGCTCGACCCAGAAGGTCGTGTGCGTCAGCGGGTAGTACTGCGGCGTGGCGGAGAAGTCGGTCCAGATCCGGCCCAGCCCGCCGGGGCTCTCGAGCGCCTCGTTCTCCGTCACGTGATCGTCGTCGTCCCAGAGGAACCCGCCGGTCAGGGAAGGGGAGTAGGCGGCGACCGCTGCGGCGGCGACGAGCGCGATCAGGGCGCCGCGGAGAGCCGCGCGGGCCCGGGCCTCGCGGTCGGCGGCCGGCGGCCGTCGGGCGGTCACGCTCCGGCTCCCCTCTCGCGCCGCCGGCCGCGGAGGGCGTCCCACGCCCGGCGCAGCCGCCTCCAGCGGAAGTAGCGCGCGGCCGCCCTCGGCCCCACGGCGGCGATCGCCGCTTCCTCGTCCCTTCCCGTGTGGCGGGCCCGCATCCTCGCGAGCGCGATCCGGTCCTGGTCGCGGAGCCTCTCGAAGAGGGTTCGCCTCAGGATCCCCGGCGAGTCCCCGAGGACGACGGACGTGGCGAGATCGACGACGTGCGCGGCCCCGTCCTCCGAGACGAGCACGTCGCGGTGGTGGAGGTCGCCGATCGCGATCCCCCGCTCGTGGAGCCTCGCCACGATCGCCTCGAGGCGGCCGAAGACTTCCTCGACGTCGGCTCGCCCCGCGGGCAGCTCGGAGAGCGGGGCGCCGGGGAGCCAGCCGAGGGCGATCGAGAATGCGTCCGGCCGGCCGTGGTACCGGGCGAGCCCCGCGAGCCCGGCGGCGGCGCGGTAGGCCGCGGCCTCTCGCCGGATCGCGAGCCGGCCGAGGAGGTTCCGGACCAGGAAGGGGCGGGGGCGGTAGTCCTTGACGGCGAGATCGATCCCGTCGATCCGGTAGCGCACCAGGTCGGCCTTGGTCACGTTGCGGCCGGTCCTCCGGGATACGGGCCTCTCCCCGCGCAGCCGGCCGAGATCGACCGGGACCGGCTCCCCCGTGCTAGACTCTCGGCGGTTCGAAGTCACGGAAGTCGCTGAGGCGGTTGAGGTTCCATCTGTCCATGAGCTTCCAAGGGCCCAACATACCATCGGGCGGGGCGGCCGACAACGCGCGCCGGCTGCCGAGGCGGGCCCCGACCCGCGCGGAACTTCCGGCCGCGATCGTCGGCGTGCTCCAGCCCGGGGAGCCGGACAAGGCCGACGTCGTCCTCGCGGACCTGGGCGACGGCCCGATGGTGGTCAAGGACTTCGCGAGCAAGGCCTGGTGGGTGCGGGTCCTCGGCCGGATCCAGATCGCCAGGGAGATCCGGGCGTACCGGTGGCTCGGGCCGATGCGGGGCGTTCCCGCCCTCATCGGGCGCGTGGACGGCCTGGCTCTCGCGATCGAGCGGATCGGGGGGGAGCGCGTCGCGTTCCTCCCGGATCCTCGCGAGGGGGGCGAGGACCGCCTCGCGCGGCTCCGAGACCTCATCGACCGGCTGCACGAGTCCGGGGTCGTGCACAACGACCTCAGGGGCCGCGAGAACCTGCTCGTCCGGCCGGACGGCGACGTCGTCGTGCTCGACCTCGCCGGGGCCGCGCGCCTGAGGCCCGGCGGGATTCCTCACCGGCTGCTCTTTCGCCTGCTGGCGCTCGCGGACGAGGCGGCCTACCTGAAGTGGAAGCAGTTCCTCACCCCGGGACGGCTCACGCCGGACGAGGAGGCGTTCCTGAGGGGCTTCCGGCGGATCCGGCGGCTGTGGCCGTTCAACCGGAAGGGGCGGACGAGAGAATGAGGGGAGGCGAGCCGTGGCCGACGGGACGCTGCCGGATCTGACCGTCGTCATCCCGGTCTTCGAGGAGCGCGAGAACCTCGAGCCGCTCGTCGAGGAGATCGAGGCGGTTCTGGGTCCCCTCGGCCTCGATCGCGAGATCCTGCTCGTCGACGACGGCAGCCGCGACGGGTCGGGCGAGAAGATCTCGGAGCTCGCGAGGACCCGGCCCGGCGTGCGCGGCCTCCACTTCCGCGAGAACCGGGGGCAGTCGGCTGCCTTCGACGCGGGGTTCAAGGCGGCGCGCGGCCGGATCGTGGTCACGATGGACGCGGACCTGCAGAACGACCCGCGAGACGTCCCGCGGCTCCTCGAGGCGCTCGAGGGCCGGGACGCCGCGGTCGGGTTCCGGCGGGAACGGCACGACAGCTGGATCCGGCGCGTCTCCTCCGTGATCGCCAACGCGGTCCGCAACCGGATTTCGGGAGACGACATCATCGACACCGGCTGCTCCCTCAAGGCGTTCCGGCGGGAGTGCCTCGAGGGGCTCAAGCTCTACACGGGGATGCACCGGTTCCTCCCGACCCTGCTCCGGATCGACGGGTACCGCGTCATCCAGGTCCCGGTGAACCACCGTCACCGGCGCGCGGGGCGGAGCAAGTACGGCGTCTGGAACCGGGTGTTCCGGTCGTTCGAGGACCTGCTCGCGGTGCGCTGGATGAAGAAGCGCCGGCTCGGCTACGAGGTGATTCGCCATGATCCCTAGCGCGATTGCGCCCGGCTGGCTCGCCGTCGGATTCCTGGGGCAGGGTGCGTTCTCGGCAAGATTCGTCGTCCAGTGGGTCGCCTCCGAGAGGCGGCGGGAGAGCTACGTCCCGACCGCGTTCTGGTGGCTCTCGATCGCGGGCGGGCTCCTGCTCCTCGCGTACGCCTTGTACCGAAAGGACCCGGTGTTCACGCTGGGGCAGGCGGCGGGCCTCGCCGTCTACGTCCGGAACCTCACCTGGATTCGCCGCGGGCGGGCCGCCTTTTCGCCGGCCGTGACGGCGCCTCGCCCGCCGGGGCGAAGTAGCCGCGGCGGGTCGTGACCCGGAGGCCGGACCTCGTCGAGGAGAGGCGGATCTCGCGCCAGACGCCGTCGCGGCGGCGGTCGTCGGAGACGTAGGCGAGCGCGTACTGGTGGCGGAGGTCCTGCGCGACGTCGTCGAACGCCTTCCGGAGCTGCCCGGGGCGGACCGAGAAGAGGACCCGCCCCCCGGTCGCCTCGCCGAGCCTCCTCAGGATGGACGCCAGCGGCTCCCTCCCGTAGAAGTCGAGCGCGTGCTCCAGGCGCCTTCCGAAGCCGATCGCGAAGATCATGACCTCGTTCCGGAGCGCCCGGTCGAGCGCCTCCTCGATCGTGTGGAAGCTGCCGGGCTCGAGGCCGTTCGCGGCCTCGTCCCGGCCGTCCGACAGGAGCACCATGACGCGCCGCCCCTCGAACCGGCCGAGAAGGTCGGAGGCCCTGTAGATCGCGTCGTAGAGCGCGGTCCCTCCCTCGGCCCGGACCCCTTCGATCGCGGCCCGCATCGCGCCGGGGTCGTTCGTCAGGCCCTGCGCCACCGTGACGGAGTCGCTGAACGTCACGACCAGCCCCTCGTCCCCCTCGACGAGGAGGTCGAGGAATCCGAGCGCGGCGTCCCGCGCGGCATCGAGCTTGTCGCCCTTCATGGTGAGCGACGTGTCCAGAACGACGGCCACCCGGAGCGCCTTCCAGTCCGTGCCGAACCGGTCGATCTCCTGCGGGCGCCCGTTCTCGAACACGCGGAAGTCGTCCCGCGTCAGCCCGGTCACGTAGTCGCCCCTGGAATCGCGGACCACCGCGTAGAGATTGACGAGGTCCACGTTCTCGACGAAGTCCACCTGGAACGGCGACGTGCGGACCGAGGCGCGGGCCGTGCTCCCGTCCGAGAGATGCAGCACCGCGGCGATCTCGTGCGCGGAGCGCGCCTCGCCCGCGTCCCACACCGTCTTCCAGGGAGGGGCGGTGAGCGGCTCCAGGGGCCTCCCGTCCACGGTCAGGTCGATCCGCAGAGCCGCGAGCCCCGGCGCGGGCTCGACGCGGAGCTCGATCTCGACCTCCCCGACGACGCGCCCGCGGTGGAGCGGCTTGACGAAGGCGAGCGAGCTGCCCGCGCGGACCGATTCGGCCGCCCAGAGCGCCCACGCCGCCGCCAGCGCCGCCGCGATCCCGATCGCCCGTCTTCCGGTCATCCGCCGCGCTCTCCGCCTCGCCTCGATCCGACGCTCGAATCCTAGCGCAGTACGGCGGGCCGCGCCCGCGGCGGGGTCAGCGCCGCACGACGACGCGGCGCGCCTGGAAGACGACGAGGGCGCCGTCCTCCGCGAAGCCGAACTCCACGTCCTGCGCGCGGCCGGTCGCCGCCTCCAGCGCGCGCGCGAGCCCGGCGAGCCTCGAGAGGTCGTCGTCGCCGAGGCACAGCGTGCCGGAGTCTTCCGGGGAGAGGGGCTCCTCGCGCGTGCCGGTCCGGTCCGGGTCGAACGCGATCCTCCGGGTCGCCGTCCCGCGCTCGGTGGCGATCGTGATGCCGTTGGATCGCCGCACCCAGAAGAGATCCCCGTCGATTTCGCCCGAGGAGATCGCCTCCCCCAGCCCCCGGGCGGCGTTCACCAGCATCGTTCCGGGATTTCCCGCGGGCTCCCGGGTGAACATCACGCCGGCTGCTCGGACGGGCACCGCCTCCTGGACGAGCACGGCCTGGGAGGCGTCGAGCGGAGAGACTCCGGAAGCTTCGAGCGCGCGAAGGGCGCGCGCGTTCCAGAGCGACGCCCAGCACCGCCGCACGCGATCGACGAGATCCCGGAGCCCCGAGATCCCCAGCCAGGAGTCGCAGAGCCCGGCGAGGCTTCCCTCGGGGCCGTCCTCGACGGTCGCAGAGGACCGGACGGCGAGCCGTTCCGCGCCGAGCCGAGCGAGGCCGGCCTCGACGTCCCGGACGAGCCCGTCGGGGAGATCCCCGGCCAGCAGGATCGCCCTCGCCCGTCTCGAGAGAGCGGCCTCGTCGAGCCGCTCGGAGAGCGCCTGCCGCAGCCGCTCCCCGCGCTCGCCGAGGAGATGGACGCGGTACGCGGCGGTCGTGACGACGAAGCCGCGAGGGATCCGGCATCCCTCCGGCAGCGCCGCCCGGACGGCCGCGAGACCGGCCGCCTTCCCCCCGATCGCCGCGCGGCCGAGGGCCGAGGCTTCCTCGAGAGGCACGACCATGCGGGAGCCGGCCCGCTCGCGCTCGCGGGCCACGAGGGCCGCCAGCCGCTCCTCGATCGCGAGGACCGCCTCGGGAGCGACCCCCGCGTCCCTGGCCCGGCGGGCCAGCCCGTGCATCTCGCCGATCCTCCGCGCGAAGATCGCTTCCTCGAGGCCCCGGGCGGCCTCGACGTCCGCTCCCAGGGCCGCGACCATGCGGTCCCTGCGGCTCGCCGCCTCGGCGCGAGCCGGCTCCAGGATCGAGGCGAGCGGGCCGGCGTCCCCGCCGAGGTCCTCGAGGAGCGAACGGAGGCGGTCCGCTGTCTCCCGGAACCCCCCGAATCCCCGCTCGAGCGAGACCGGGTCCTCGTGGGCCCGAACCGCCTGGAGCGCCCGGTCTCCGACCGCGCGAAGCTCGGCGGCGATCCTCTCGCGCATGTCCTCGACGAGGGGCGGCAACCGGTCGCGGAGCCCCGTCTCGCAGCCGAGCGCCGCCAGGAGGGCCGGCCTCGCGCCGCGGTCCGGCAGCGCACCGTACCCGAAGGCCGCCTCGAGGGAGAACGGCAGGACGGTCCCGGGAGAGCGGGCGCACGCTCCGGCCAGTCGCGCGAGGGCTTCCGAGTCGCCGGGCCCGGCGCGAAGGGCGACGAGGGCGGCGAACGCCTTCCGGACCGCCGATCGAGCGTCGCGGTCGAGCCCTCCCGGGACGAGGATCGTCCCGGTGCCCCCGTCGATCAGGACGACGTCGTCCTCCTCGAGCACGGCGATCCCCCGGACGCCGACGACGTCCGGAAGCTCGAGGATCGCGCCCCCGCCGCCGGGCGTCGCGACGATCCGCCCGAGGCGGTCGGCGCCGAGCGCCACGCACGGCTTCCCGAACTCGCGGGCGAGGAGTCCCACGTGGGAGAGCGGGGCGCCCTGGAGGGTCAACGTCCCTGCGGCCGCCAGGATCCTTCCGACGTCGTCCGGGACCGCTCGGCCGGCGACCAGGACGGCGCCCGAGACCCGGTCGGGCTCGACGTCGGAGCCGTTGCGCCGCAACGGACCGCACGCCCGGCCGGGCGAAACCCCGCGGCCGCGCAGCACCAGGAACCCGCCCGCCGCGAGCCTCGGGGGAAGGAATTGACTCACGGCGGGATTCTATCTTGCCTCCGGCGGCTCGCGTCAGGCCGTGGGAGCCGGCGCCGCGGGCGCGGGCACCGGGGCGGTCTCGGGAGCCCCCGGGTACGGCCTTCCGCCGACCCGCGTCAGGACGACGTAGCCGAACGCGATCGCGCCCAGCACGAACCAGATCATGCTCCCGATGCAGAACGGAAGGAAGCGGAGCAGGGCGAACGGCAGGAACCCCAGCAGGGTCGCTCCGAGAACCGACATCCGGCCCTTCCCGATCCTCTGTCCGACGAAGTGGAAGATCCCCGCGAGGCCGATCCACTTGAACACGACGAAGGCGAAGTAGATCAGGATCGCCGCCGGGATGCCGATCAGCGTGATGCACAGGAGCACGAGGACCATCGCCAGGACGATGTAGGCGCCGATCCCCGCGAAGAACGCCAGGGCCGGGTGCAGGGGGAACTCCGTCGAGATGACCTGCACGCGCGCCGGGACGAAGACCGCGACCAGCAGGAGGCCGACGAACACGAGCAGCAGCTTGAGGAACGCGGCCCAGAAGAGGAAGAACCCGAAGATCCCGAGGGGCGAGGGGAAGTGCGCCGCCCACTTCCCGATCCCGATGTTGACCGACTGCCCCCCGACCCGGACGTCTCCGCGGTCGAGCGATCCCGCGACGTTGACGAGGTCCTTGCCGACGACGGCGCCGTCCTCGACGAGCATCCGCGACCCCACGCCCGCCACGTCGCCTCCGGCGGTACCGCTCATCTCGAGCTTCCCCGCGATCACGACGACGTCGCCTCCGACCGCCCCCGCGATCTTCGCGGTTCCCCCGACGCAGATGACGCTGCCGGGCACGGTCGTGCCGGCGGGGACCTCGACGTCGCTCATCACCGCGACCTTGTCGGGTCCGGAGCCGCAGGCGACGGCTCGGGCCGCGGCGTCGCCGTGGAGATCCAGCTCTTCCGCCGCCTCGCCCGCGGGCGTCTGGGAGGGTGCCGCCGGCGGGTCCGGCGTCCGCGCCTCCTTCCCCGCCTCGTCCGAGATCGCGGGGAAGGCGACGAGCAGGCACGCCGAGAGCACGAGAAGGATCCGGATTCCGGGAATACGATGCGAGGGGCTCATCGCGTCACTCCTGGTCCGCGCGCACGGCGCGGCGCCGCAGGTCGCGGCGGACGATCACGGTGGTCAGGGTCAGCATCAGCGCGGCGCAGGCGGCCGCCGCCGCGCGGGCGAGGGGCTCCGCCTTGATCGCGAGACCCGCCGCGGCGGAGAGGAGGTCGAGCCCGGCCCGGGCGAATACGCCCAGGAAGGAGATCGCCTCGGTGACGGAGCGGCCGAGCTTCAGCGCGAGGGCCGCCGCCCAGACGGCCTCGGGAGCCGCCTGCCGGAGCGCGGCCCACAGGGACGGCCCCATCGCGATCCCGCCCAGGCAGATCGCGACGGCCGCCGCCGAGAGCGCGGCGATCGCCCACGCGGCCTCCCGCAGGGGTACCGGCTCCCGGCCCGGAAGGCGGGACTCCGCGAGCGCGCGCATCACCCGGGCGGTCGCGTCCACCGGCGGGGCGGGCTCGTCGTTCAGGGCGGCCAGGGCGCGCGATAGCTCCTCCTCGGCCCGCGCCTCGGCCGCGCACTCGGGGCAGCTCGCGACGTGCCGGCGGACGGCCTCCCGGACGACGGCGGGGGCGAGACCCAGCCGCGTCTCCCGGAGTGCCCTTCTCGCGTCTCGGCAACGCACGTCAGCCTCCGAAGTGCTCGGGATGGCGCCGCTCGAGAATCCGGCGGATCGCCTCCCGCCCGCGCATGAGGCGGGTCTTGACCGTTCCCTCGGGAAGTCCCAGGGAGCGGGCCGCGTCGTCGACTCGCATCCCCTCCACGTACACCAGGAAGATGACCTGCCGGTAGCGCGGATCGATCTCCCGGAGCGCGCCCCGCAGAAGCTCCGCGCGCTCCTTCGCCTCCATGCCCTGGCCGGCGGACGGGGCCGCGTCCGCGAACTGCTCCGGCATCTCGACGCGCCCTCTCTCCTTCTTCGCGCGGCGCGCGAGGTCGAGCACGTGGTTGACGGCGAGCCGGTAGAGCCAGGTCGAGAACGGATAGTCCGGCCGGTACTGGTGGAGGTTCCGGTAGGCCTTGATCATGACCTCGCTCACCGCATCCTCGACGTCGTCCCGGCGGCTCCCGTAGCGCCACGCCACTCCGGCCACCAGCCCCTGGTAGCGCGCGACGAGGTCGCCGAAGGCCTGGCGATCCCCGTCGAGCACCGCGCGGACGAGCCGGAGATCGTCCGCTTGCCGGTCTTCTTTCGCCGTTTCGGCCATCGGGTGAAACGAGGGCCCCTCGATCAGGTTCCCGGAGAAGGGCCCGTGCGCCGCCGGGGCCGGACGACCAGGCAGCCTCGATCGCAGGCTCGCTCGGCGTGCTGCCCTCGGCGAGCGTTGGCGGCCGGGTGGATCTGTACGAGCCGGTGCACGGCTCGGCGCCCGACATCGCAGGGCAGGGGGTGG
>CAZPWK010000041.1:0-15100 GCA_964590285.1 uncultured Acidobacteriota bacterium
GCGGCGCGGCGCGGCCCGACCGATCTCAGCGTTCGCAACACGACGCCGAATGGCATGTGCGAGGCCCGGGCTCCCCGCCGGCGCGGCGGCCGGGCGTCAGGCGCCGGTCACCTTCCCGGCGCTCGACTCCCCGGAGCCGGTCGCCCCGGGCCGGCGGCGCTTCTTCTTCCGGTCCGCGCCGTAGTAGTAGTAACCGGCGTAGTAGTAGTCGCCCTTGTACGCCTTCTCGATGTCCACGTTGTTGAGGACCGCGCCGACGAGGTTCGCGCCGACGTTGCGGAACTGCGCCACGCTGCGCGAGACGAGGTCCCGGTCGGCCTTGTTGTGCTGGATCACCAGCAGCACCATCTCGACGCGCGTCGCGAGGAGCGCGGCGTCGGCGAGCGACATCGCGGGCGGGGAGTCCAGGACGACCCAGTCGTACTCCTCGTGCAGGGCGGCCAGGAGCGCGGAGAACCGCTCGCTCCCCAGGAGCTCCGGCGGGTTGGGCGGGATCGGCCCGCAGGTGATCGCGTCGAGGTTCTCCGGGCCGACGCGCTTCACGTACGGCTTCCAGTCGTCGGTCCCCTTCGGCGCCGCGAGGTAGTTCGTCAGGCCGTGCTCCCGGTCGAGCCCGAGATGCACGTGCTGCGTCGGCCGCCTGAGGTCGCAGTCCACGACGACGACGCGGTCCCCCGCGCTCGCGAGCGACCGGGCGAGCTGCGCGGTCGTCGAGGACTTCCCCTCCTGCGGCCCGCTGCTCGTCACGAGGAGGATCTTGCGCTCCCGGTTCCGGCTCAAGAAGATCAGGCCCGTGCGGAGGGTCTGGTAGGCCTCCTTGACCGCGTGCGAGCCCACGTCCCCGTCCACGATCCGCGGGACGACCGCGAGCGTGTTGAGCTTGATGTGCCGCTCGATGTCCTCGGGGGTGCGGAACGTGTTGTCGAGGTAGTCGAGGAAGAACACCGTCGCGAGCCCCAGGAACAGACCCATCATCCCGCTCAGCGCGAGGTTCAGGCGCCTCTGCGGCTTGATCGGGCGGAGCGGCGGGATCGCGTGGTCGAGCACCGAGACGTTGTTCGCCAGGAGGTCCGAGGCGATCGTCACCTCGTTGAGCGTCTTGGTCACCGCGTCGTAGAGCTGCTTCCTCGTCTCCGCGTCGGTCTTGACCACCGAGTACTGCGAGGTCGCCACTCCGACCTGATACGACTGCTCCTCGGCCTTGCGGATCTCGCCCCGGAGGTACGCCTCCTTGTTCGACGCCAGCTCGTAGTCGTCCTGGATCGTCCCGAGGATCAGCGAGACGCGGTCGCGGATCCGCTGCTGCACCTTGCCGAGCTGGGTGGCCTTCTCCTGGTAGGACGGGTGCCCGGGCCTGAAGGTGACCTTGGCGCTCTCGACCTCGCGCTCGAGGGAGACTCTCTGCCGGTTGTAGTCCTGCAGCTCGAGGTCCTTCGCGAGGTCGGGGAGGATCATCGGGTTGCCGTCGTTCGCCTGGATCTCCCGGATCTTCGCGAGCAGGGAACGGAGGCCCCCGAGCTTCACCTGCGTCTCCGACAGCTCCTCGTTGAGCCGGGTCAGGCGCTGCCGGACGATCTCCTGCTGGTTCTCGGGGTTGTAGATCTGCTGCTCCCGGAGCACCTCGAACCGGCTTCGCTCCGCGTCGGAGAGCTTCTCCTTCAGCGGCTCCATCAGGTTCTCGATCGACGCCACCGCGTTGCGGGTGTTCTCCCGGGCGCGCTCGATGTTCCGGTCCACGTACGTGTCGGCGATCGCGTTCGCCCAGCGGGCGATCTCCTCGCGGTCCGGCCCCTCGACGCTGATCTCGATCAGGCCGGTCTCGCGCCGCGGCTCGACCCTCATCCGACCGATGAACGCCGCGACCGGGTCGGCGAGCCCCGAGAACCGCGGATCGCTCCGGAGCCCGAGGATGGCGAACGCCCTCTCCCCGATCACCCGGCTCTTGATGATCTCGATCTGCGTGTTCTGGTACCGCTCCTCGGCGAACCAGCCGTAGCTCGCGACGCCGAGGCCGGAGACGTCCTGCCCGGGGCCGACCCTCCGCGCCTGCGGCTGGACCTCGACGACCGCCGTCGCCCGGTAGACCGGAGTCTGAAGGAAGGTCCACGCCATGACCGCCGCGACGATCGCCCCGAACACGGCGACGACGGTCCAGCGGCCCTGCCAGGCGATCTTCCAGTAATCTCGGAGGTGGACCTCCCGCGACGGGGCCGCGACGGGCTCCGGCTGCAACGCGCTCATGCCACCTCCAGCACCTCGAGCCCGCGCGCGGCCGCCCCGGCCCCACGGCTCGACCCGTTCAATATAGTGGGCGAGGGGCGGGCCATCAACAGAGCGGCCGGTCCCGCGCTCCACGTCCCGTGGGAGCAGTCCCCGCTTTCGCTAGAGAATGCGCCTGCGGACGACCACGGTGTCGCCCCCATGCAGGGGCGGGTCGTCGATCTTCCGCCGCTCGATGTCGCGGACGTCGTACTCCGCGGCGGGAGCCTCGGGCTTCTCCGGAAGGACCTGGACCTCCTTCTTGTTGGCCCACTCCGTGAGGCCCCCGACGATCGCCAGCGCCTTGAGGAGGGTCAGCCCCGGCTCGAGCAGGACCCGCCCCGGAGCGCGCACCTCCCCGTGGACGTAGACGTAGGCCTTCCGGGCCACGTTGACGATGTCCCCGGATCGCACCTCGGGGTTGACCTCCCCGTGCTCGAAGGCGTCCCTCGGGACGACGACGGACTCCGTCGAGCCCCCCTCCACGGCCCTTCTCGAGATCGTGATCGCGATCCCGGCGTCGGACGTCAGGCCGCCGGCGTCCACCACGACATCCTTGAGCGTGCTCGCCGCCCGCAGCGGAACCCGGCCGGGGACTCGGACCTCGCCGGTCACCATGACCCACTTGCTGCGGTACTCGACGACCTCGACGTCCACCTGCGGGTCGACGAGGTAGTCTCTCGCGAGGAGCTCGGTCAGCTTGACCGCGAGATCGCGCGGGGACAGCCCTTCCGCCTTGACCTCGCCGACGAGCGGGGCGGCGATCGTCCCGTTGGCGCCGACGACGACCTGCCGCGACAGATCGGGGAAGCCGGTCACGGTCAGGAGGACCTTGTCCTCGGGGCCGAGCGAGTAGCGGGACGCGGCGTCTTCCCCGTCGAGCATCGAGGTCGCGCGCCGCCGGAACTTCAGGACGATCCCGTCCTCCTCGTGGACGATCCCCTCGAACAGGCCGGCGGCGATCTGCAGGTCGAGAACGAGACGATCGCCGCCGGCGTCCCGGATCTCCGCGCTTCGGATCAGGCCGCCGCTCGTCTCCTGGAAGTCGATCGGGAAGGCGCTCCCCCTCGGAAGATCGAGCTGGACCCCCCCCTCGCCGATCGTCACCGTCAGGGGCACCGTGCGCCCCTCGGGCAGGCCGACCCGCACCTCGCCGACGTCGGGCGAGCCGCCCCGCTGCGGGGGGACCTCCCGGGCCGCCGAAGTCCCCCACGCCGCCGCCAGGAGGGCGAACGCGGCGAGGACAACGAGCCGCCTACTCGTACCAACCGAGGAGAATGCCGACAAAGTAAACCCTCTTGCGGTACTCCGCGAATTCGTAGTTCGACGTCCGCCGGTCGTCGTCCACCGAGATTCGGACCCCGAACCTCTCGTGGACCATTAAGTTAGCATAAACCCCTACGCGGAGGGTCCGATCCTCCCGGACGATCCCCTCCCCGACGTAACCCTCGGGAATCGGGCTCTCGTAGCCGGCGCGCGACCAGCGGCCCTCGACCCCGAACCGCGAGCGGCGGAGCCACCGGTGCTCGACGCGGACTCCCGTGCTCTCGTTGACGTAGAAGTCCCCCTCGAGGAAGAACGAGGGCCACGGGCGTCTCGATGCGTGAACGTCGAGGAACGTCGCGGCGCCGAATCGCGTGACCAGCGTGCCGTCCGCGGTCCATCCTCGATAGCTCGAGGTCGAGCCTCCGGTCAACCTGAAGTCGGCCAGGCCGACGAGGACCCGGTACGGCCGTCCGGGGCCGAGGAGCCCCTGCACGCCGGCCCGGAGCAGCCCGCTCCTCTCCTTCCACACCGGCTCCCGGCCGGGCGCCGTGTCCGCCGAGTCGTACTGGTCGAACCACCGGCCCGTCCAGTCCGCGACGAGCCACGTCTTCGGGGAGAGCGGCTCGCGGTACAGCGCGGTCGCCTCGAAGCCCTCGTAGTCGAAGTACGCCACGGCAGGGTCGTCGGAGTAGTCGAGGACGCTGCGAGTCGCCCGGACGTCCCAGCCCCTCTTTCCGGGAACCATCCGCTGGATCCCCACGGTCTGCCGGTCGAAGTCGTACGGCTGCCCGCGGAAGACCGTCTCTCCTCCCGGGTCGAAGACCTGCGTGTCGCTCGAGCCGAGCGTCCGGGAGACCGAGGCCTCGAGCCTGTCGTGCGACGAGAACCGCAGCGAGAGCGCCGCCTCGAACTCCTGGGAGAGCGTCCGGACGAGCTCGACCTCGTCGTAGCGGTCCTTAGTCGCCCGGTAGGCGAGATCGAAGCGGCTGTTCCGGAACGGCAGCGTCGCCCGGAGAGAGGGCGCGGCGGTCCGCAGCGCGTCCGAGACCGGGCCCTGCTCCGCGGAGGCGTAGAACACGTTCGAGTCGCCGGAATAGCCCGCGAGGAGAGCCGGCGCGAGGATCCAGGGGCCGACCGGAAGCCCCTCGGGCGGCTCCTCGACCTGCGCGAGGGGCGCCGGCGCCAGCCAGGCCGAGACCGCCAGGACGGCGGCCGCTGCGCAGCAAGGGGTTCTCATCGCGCTCCTAGGCTATCTCATGTCCGGGGAAGGGGGCTCGATCTCAGCGCGGCCCGACCGCGCTCTCCGGCACCGGCGCGACCTCCCTGCCACCCCCCGCCGGCCGAGACGCACCGCGGCGCCGTCGGCGGAGACGGAGCAGCGCCAGGAGCATCGCCACGGTGGAGAGCGCCAGCACGGTGACGAGGATCAGGGCGACCCAGACGCTGTTGAGGACGACGACGGCCAGGGCCAGGAACCCGAGCGCGATCATCACGAGGTACAGGACGAGGACCGCGGCCCGGTGGCCCAGGCCGAGGTCGAGGAGCTGGTGATGGACGTGCCCCCGGTCCGGCTGGAACATCACGGAGAGGTTCCGGACGGCCCACCCTGCGCCGTTCCCCGATCGCGTGCTCTCGCTCCCGAGCCGGTACAGCCGGCGCGCGATGGCGAGGGCGGTGTCCACGATCGGGAGGCCGAGGACGAGGAGGGGCGCGAGGGTCGCGACCGCGGCCGGCCCTTTCTGGCTTCCGTGGATCGAGATCACGGCGAGGACGAAGCCGAGGAACATGCTTCCGGAGTCGCCGAGGAAGATCCTCGCCGGGTTGAAGTTGTAGCGGAGGAAGCCAACCAGGCTTCCGACCAGCGCGACGCCGATCGCGGTCACCGCCACGCGGCCCCCGTGGGCCGCGATGACCGCGAAGGTCGTCGTCGTGATCAGGGCGCATCCCGCGGCGAGGCCGTCGAGCCCGTCGATCAGGTTGATCGCGTTCGTGATGCCGACGATCCAGAGCACCGTGATCGGCAGCGACAGCCAGCCGAGCTCGATCCGGTGAACGTCGAGCGGATGGGTCAGCACCGCGATGCGGAACCCGGCCGTCCAGACGACGAGGGAGGCGAGGATCTGGAACGCGAACTTCCCCCGGAAGGAGACGCCGACGACGTCGTCCACGAGGCCGAGCAACAACATGCCGACCGCGCAGGCCGCCAGCGCTCCCCAGTATCCGGTGCGAACGGGGAGAAGGTTCGCGTAGCCGGTCGTGAAGACGGCGAAGGCGAGGCCGCAGGCGAACCCGACGAAGACCACGACGCCGCCGATCCTGGGGATCGGGATCCTGTGGACCTTCCGCGGCCCCGGTCGGTCCACGATGCCGAACCGGTGGGCGACCCGGATCGCGACCGGGGTCAGCGCCAGCGTGACGAGCGCGGACACGCCGAACGTCAGGAGCCCCGTGAGGCCCATGGATATGGGAAAGCCGGCGAACTGTACGAGCCCCATTGCCCGCTAGATATACGGCAAATCGCCGACCCCGCAACACCGCCAACGCCGCTCTCTTACAGGAGGGGGCTCAGCGGGCCGGTCCGGCACGAGAGAGATCTCCTTCCAGCGCCACGACTTCCGGGGTCCTACCCCAGACTTTCCGCATCGCCTCGACCACCCCGGCGGCGCGGTGCCTCTCCCCGGCGGCGAGGAGCGTGCGGACGAGATCGGCCCTCGGCCGGACGTCGCTCGGAGCGACGACGATCGCCCAGTTGAGCGCCTCCTCGGCCACCTTCCACTCCCCGAGGCCCCGGGCGACCCGGCCGCACTCGAGAGCGAGGAAGACGTTCCTCGGCTCGAGGCGAAGCGCGGCCTGGAAGAGGTCCAGCGCCTCCCGAGCGCGCCCCTCGGCCTCGGCGATCCGCCCGCGCCGGTAGGCGACCGAGGCCCGGAAGACCGGCTCCCCGGAGGCCCGGTCGAACGCCTCCCGTGCGCCCGCGAAATCCGCCTTCGCCTCGCGCACGAGGCCGAGATGGAACGCCTGCTCCGCGCGGCGCAGGTCGTCCGCCGGCTCGTGCATCGCCCGCTCCAGGTGCTCCTCCGCGTCGTCGAGCCTCCCGAGCCGGAGCTCGAGCTGCGCGAGCGAGACGAGGTGCCGCTCGAGCGCGAGCATCGGCGCCCGTCCGAGGACCTCCCGGGATCCCTCGACGAACGCCGCGATCATCCCGGGCGTCAGATCGTTCCAGGAGAGGCCGGAGTGGACCCAGTGGCCGGGCTGGACCCGGGCGGTCTCCCGCATCGCCTCCTCGGCCTCGGCCTCGAGCCCCTGGGCGATGCAGAGAACGACGAGGGAGTCCCGGTGCGAGAACACCATCGGCTCCCTCTCGATCGCCTGTCGCATCAGGCCGACCGCGACGCGCCCCTCTCTCCCCACGAGCCGCCAGGGGGAGCCCGCGAGATCCCCGAGATCCACCGCCCGGCGGGCCCGCGCCTCGGCCTCGATCCGGCCGTACAGGTCGGCCAGGCCGGTCCAGGGCCAGGCGGTCGCCGGGTTCGCCGCCGCGGCGCCGAAATAGGCCCGGGATGCCCGGGCGACCGTGCCGAACCCCTTCGCCCCCAGACGCTCCTCCGGGCGAAGCCGGTCCCAGACCTTGAGCCCGGTCTCGCCCGCGTACCAGAGCGCGATGCTCCGGTTGAACCCGACCGCGCCCCGCTCGAACCGCGAGACCGCTCGCGCCTCGAGCCCGGGCCGGTTGAGCCGTACCGCCCGCGAGTACGCGAGGCCGGCCGGGACTCCCGCCGCGGCGCGGACGAGATACGCCGCGGCGAGGGCGACCCCGAGGACCGCCGGAGCGTGCCGGCGCGCGGCGCTCAGATCCCTGCCCATCGCGCGACGATCTCCGCGATCCGCTCGGCGGCCCGGCCGTCCCAGAGCGGGACCGGCTCCGGCCGGGCCGCGGGACGATCGAGGGCCTCGGCGATCGCCCTCCGGATCCCTTCGGGCTTCGTGCCCCCCAGACGGTTCGTGCCTCGGGTCACCGTGATCGGCCTCTCCGTGTTGTCCCGGAGGGTCACGCACGGGACGCCGAGGATCGTCGTCTCCTCCTGGATCCCCCCGCTGTCGGTCGCGACGAGTCTCGCGTCCATCATCAGGCGCAGGAAGTCGAGGTATCCCAGCGGCTCGGCGAGCACCAAGCCGGGAGGCCCTTCCTCGGGCCATCCGGCGCGCTTCAGCGCCTCCCGGGACCGGGGATGGACCGGGAAGACGACCGGCATCCGACCCGCCAGCTCGACGATCGGCTCCAGGACGCCGCGAAGCGACCCGGGGTCGTCCACGTTCGCCGGGCGGTGGAGGGTGAGGACCGCGTACCGACCCGGCTCGAGACGGAACGCCTCGAGGACCCGGCTGCCGCGGGCCCGCTCCCGGTGGGCGAGGAGCGTGTCGATCATGACGTTGCCGACCAGGTGGACCTTCGCGGGGTCCGCCCCCTCGCGCGCGAGGTTCTCGACCCCGCTCGGCTCGCTGACGAACAGGAGGTCCGAGATCGCGTCGGTCAGCAGCCGGTTGATCTCCTCCGGCATCGTTCGGTCGAAGCTCCGGAGGCCCGCCTCGACGTGCGCGAGAGGGATCCCGAGCTTGACCGCCGCGAGGCCGCACGCGATCGTCGAGTTCACGTCGCCGACGACCACGACGAGGTCGGGGCGCCTCTCGAGCAGGACCGTCTCGAACCGCTCGAGGATCATGGCCGTCTGCCGGGCGTGGCTCGCGGAGCCGACCTCGAGGTCCACGTCGGGACGGGGGATCCCCAGCTCGTCGAAGAAGAGCCTCGACATCCGCTCGTCGTAGTGCTGCCCGGTGTGGACGAGGACGGAGCGGAGGGCGGGATGCCGCCCGCAGGCCGCGAGGACCGGCGCGATCTTCATGAAGTTCGGCCGCGCCCCGACGACGTGGACGATCCTGCACTCCCTCATGACGGTCCCCGCTCCCCCGCCTCGCCCTCCCGCGTCGCGAGCGCCGCCGCCGCGACGAACAGGAGCGCGTTGGCGGGGATCTGGTGGTTGAAGTCCACGGCCGCGTGGAGGGCGAGCGCCGCGAGGCCGGCGAGGAGGCCGAGGCGCGCGGTCCGCTCTCCCTTCCTCGCCCGCCTCCATCCGCGGAAGGCGCGCCTCGAGAACCCGGCCGCCAGGAGGAGCACGAGCGCTCCCGCCGGGATCCCGCCCTCGACGACGACCTCGAGGTAGTCGTTGTGGAGCCGGTCCCAGTATCCCGCCTCGCCGGCCCGGAGATAGCGCGGGAAAACGTCGCGGAACGCCCCCATCCCCACGCCCGTCGCCGGGAAGTCGGCGATCATCGGCAGCGCCGAGCGCCACGCCTGGATCCGGCTGGATTCGCCGATCCCCTCCCGCGACACCGCGAGGAACGACCGCGCGCGCGCCCCCAACGCCGTCTGGAGGAGGAGGGCCCCGGCGCCGAGGAGGACCGCGAGCACGGCGGCGGCCGCCAGGAGGCGGCGGCCGCGCCTCGCGATCCCGAAGACGAAGACGACCGACACGCCCGCCGCGATCAGCGCCGCTCCCGCCTTGCTCTCCGACGCGACCCCCGCCGTCACGGTCGCCGCGGCCCCGCCCCACGCCGCGAGGGTCGCCGGGTCGCGCCAGCCGCGGCGTCCGAGCCGCCGCGTGCGCGACCACGCCCAGCCGAGAAGCCACGGGGCCGCGAGCTCCATGACGCCGGCGAAGTGCGCGCAGTCCACGTAGGGGCCGAACGGCCTCGCCGCCTCGAGGGCGGGTCCGATCCAGAACATCCTCCCGTTCCAGGAGAGCCTCTGGGCGAGTCCGAACAGGGCGAGCGCGAGGAAGAGGGCGAACAGGGCCCCGCGGTGGAGCCGGTAGGCCTCGGCGTCCCGGGCGCGGGCGCGCACGACCAGGAACGCGAGCAGGAGCGCCCCGAACCAGAAGAGCCGCTCCGCCGTCGCGTCCGGGTGGAGCGAGAGCGGGCGCCAGCCGTCCCACCGGCCGGCCGCCTCGGGGCGCGGCAGGGCCGCCGGCGCGGCCGGCGCCTCGTGCGCGCTCGCCTCCGGCACGCGGCCGAGCGCCCCGCTCTCGACGGCGCCGACGAGGTCCGCGGGGGCCTCGCCGGGATATCCGGGAACGCTCGAGCGCAGGATCGCGTCGGTCCTCGGGCTCAGCGCCCCGAGGAGCGACGGCGGCAGCGGCACGAGCTGCAAGACCGCCAGCGCCCCCAGGAGCGCCGCCGGGGCGAGCCAGGCCCGGTCCCGGTCGAGGCCGAGGCCGGCGAACCCCTCGCGGACGAGAGCGGCGGCGGCGGCGAGCGCGAGCAGGAGCGAGGCCGAGCGGTACGCCCAGAGCTCCACGCCGCCGAAGACCCACGGGAGGAGGAGAACGGCCGCGAGCAGAGGAAGGTCCTCGGCACGAACGGCGACGTGGAGCCGCCGGAACGGCGTCAAAGGAGGTCCTCGCGGCCGCGCGCCCGTAGGGCCTCGACGACGGCTCGCACCTTCTCCGAAGCGCGGCGCGACACGACGAGCAGCGCGTCCCCGGCGTCCACGACGACGACCCCCGGCACGTCCACGACGGCGACGACGCGGGTCCCGTCGCCGAAGACCGCGCTCCCGTCGCTGTCCACGAGGATCGCCTCGGGCGGGGGCTTCCCCCCCTCCTCGCGGAGCTTCGCGGCGGCGTCCCACGAGCCGACGTCGTCCCAACCGGCGTCGAGCGGAACGACCCGCACCTCCTCGGCCCTCTCCATGACGGCGTAGTCCACCGAGATCTTCCTCGCGCGGGCCCACGCGCCGCGGCGCCCGGACCGGTGGGCCTCGACCGCCTCGCGGATCGCCGGCTCGGTCCGCCGCAGCTCGTCGAGGAACCGCCCGGCCTGCCAGACGAACATGCCGCCGTTCCAGAGATGCCGGCCGGACCGGAGGAAGCACCTCGCCCGCGCGAGATCGGGCTTCTCGACGAACCGCTCGACGGCGACCGCACGCCCGCCCGACGGCCTCGTCCGGCACCGCAGGTAGCCGAAGCCGGTCGCGGGACGGTCCGGACAGATTCCCAGGCAGACCAGGGCGCCGCGCTCCGCCTCGCGGATCGCCGTCCGCACGGCGGCCGCGAACGCCGGAACGTCCCGGATCACGTGATCGGTCGGGAACACGCCGACGACGGCCCCGGGATCGGCGGCCGCGATCGTGGCGCAGGCGAGCGCGATCGCCGGGGCCGTGTCCCTCGGCGAGGGCTCGACGATCAGGCGGTCGGGCCGGAGCGCCGGGAGCATGCGGCGCACTCCGGGGACGAGCGCCCTCGGCGCCACGACCCAGATCCGGCCGCGCGGCGCGAGGCGGAGCGCGCGCTTCCACGTCGCGAGGAGCAGCGGCTCGCGCCCCGAGAGGGCCAGGAACTGCTTCGGCCGGCTCGATCGGCTGAGCGGCCAGAACCGGGTGCCGCTCCCGCCGGCGAGGAGCACCGCGTGAAAGCGCCCGCCCCCGTTCAAGGCGCGGTCCTCTCCCAGGTCCGGCGCAGCCCCTCCGCGAGGTCGACGACCGGCCGGAAGCCGAGCCGCGCGGCGGCGAGATCGATCCCCGCGAGCGAGTGCCGGATGTCCCCGGGCCGCTCCCCCTCGTGGCGCGCCCGGATCGGCCGCCCCGCGAGCGCGGCGATCGCGCCGAGGAGGTCGTTCAGGCTGATTCTCGATCCGCACGCGACGTTGTAGGCCCCCCCGAAGGCCTCCTCCTTCGCCTCGCACGCGAGGAGGTTCGCCCGGACGACGTTCTCGACGTACGTGAAGTCCCGGCTCTGCTCCCCGTCCCCGTACACGACCGGCTCGACGCCGGCCCTCGCGGCGGCCAGGAAGCGCGGCACGACCGCCGCGTACTCGCTCGCGGGATCCTGGCGCGGGCCGAAGACGTTGAAGTAGCGGAGCGCGACCGTCGGGACCCCGTAGAGCCGGTGAAAGAGACCGCAGTAGGTCTCCGCCGCGAGCTTCTGGAGACCGTACGGGGAGATCGGCGCCGCGGTCATCGTCTCGACCTTCGGCAGCGTCGGGCTCTCGCCGTACACCGAGGACGACGACGCGAACACGAACCGGCCGACCGAGGCGTCCCGGGCGGCGACCAGCAGTCGGAGCGTCCCCGAGACGTTGACCTCGTTCGTCGTCACCGGGTCCCGGACCGACCGCTGGACCGACGGGATCGCCGCCTGGTGGAGGACGGCGTCCACCCCCGCGACCGCCCGCCGGCAGGTCTCCGGGTCCCGGACGTCCCCTTCGAGGAGCTCGAACGAGCCCCCCCCGCGCTCCGCCCAGAGGCGCGCCTCGGCGAGGTTCTCCCGGCGGCCGGTCGAGAAGTCGTCGAGGGCGCGGACCGAGCCCCCCCGTCCGAGGATCGCCTCGACGAGGTTCGATCCGATGAACCCGCCCCCCCCGGTTACGAGGAACCGCACCGCTCACCTCCCCACGCACGTGTACCGGAACCCGCGCGCGCGCATCGCGCCCGGCTCGTACACGTTGCGCAGGTCCACGACGACCGGCTCCCCGAGGAGCGTGCGGATCCGGTCCGTGTCGAGCCCTCGGAACTGGTTCCACTCCGTCGCGACGACGAGCGCGTCGGCCCCCTTGGCGGCGTCGTACTCGTCCTCGCAGTAGACGACCCCCTCGAGCGACCGCGCCCTCGCCGCGTCCATCGCGACCGGGTCGTAGGCCCGGACGCGAGCCCCCTCCGCGAGGAGCCCCTCGAGGATCCGGATCGCCGGGGACTCCCTGAGGTCGTCCGTGTTCGGCTTGAACGCGAGCCCCAGGAGCGCGACCGTCTTCCCCGCGAGGCTCCCGCCGACCTCGGCGCGGATCTTGGCGAGGGAGGCCGGGATCCTGCTCTCGTTGACGCCGATCGCCGCGCGGACGATCGCGAGGTCCATCCCCCGCTCCCGCGCGACCTCGAGGATCGCGCGCGTGTCCTTCGGGAAGCAGGAGCCGCCGTAGCCGGGGCCCGGGTGCAGGAACTTCGGCCCGATCCGCCGGTCGAGCCCCATGCCGCGGGCGACGCCGTGCACGTCCGCCCCCACCCTCTCGCACAGGTCCGCCATCTCGTTGATGAACGAGATCTTCGTCGCGAGGAAGGCGTTGCTCGCGTACTTGATCATCTCCGCCGTCACGACGTTCGTGATCAGGATCGGCGTCTCGATCAGGTAGAGCGGCCGGTACAGGTCCTTGAGGATGGCGGCCGCGGCCTCGTCCTCGGCGCCGATCACGACGCGGTTCGGCCGGAGGAAGTCCTCGATCGCCGAGCCCTCGCGGAGGAACTCGGGGTTCGACGCGACGCTGAACGGGTGGTCCTCCTTCCGGCGCTTTTCGATCAGGTCCCGGATCATCCGGCCGGTGCCCGCCGGGACGGTGCTCTTCGTCACGACGACCTTGTACGAGTTCAGGTTCTCCGCGACGGCGACGGCGACCTCGCGCACGAACGACAGGTCGGCGCGGCCGTCGTTCCCCTGCGGCGTCCCGACGGCGATGAAGACGACCAGGGAGTCGCGGATCGCCGAGGGGAGGTCGGTCGCGAACCGGAGCCGGCCCGCCCTGACGTTCCGCTCGACGACGGCGTCGAGCCCCGGCTCGTAGATCGGGATCCCCCCGCCCTCGAGCACGGCGATCTTCCCGGGGTCCTTGTCCACGCAGACGACGTGCGTGCCGAACTCCGCGAAGCAGGCCCCCGTGACGAGCCCGACGTACCCCGTTCCGACGACCGTGACGTTCACGAGATTCTCCTCAGGAAGCGGCGCGCCGCGGCTGCCTACGGAACCACTCCAGGAACCGCTCGAGACCCCGGTCGATCCCCGTCCTCGGCTCCCAGCCGAGCGCCTCCCTCGCCGCGGAGACGTCGGCCCACGTCCGCTCGACGTCCCCCGGCTGCGGAGGCAGGACGCGGACCCTCGGCTCGACGCCGAGCCCGGCCGCGATCTTCGCGATCAGGTCGCGGAGGGCGGTCGTCCTCGACCCGCCGAGGTTGAGCACGCGGTAGCCCCGGCACCGGTCGAGCGCCAGGACGACGCCGTCCACGATGTCCGAGACGTACGTGTAGTCCCTGGCCGAGGACCCGTCGCCGTACTGCTCGACCTCGCTCCCCGCGGCGAGGAGGCGCGCGAACTTGTGGATCGCCATCTCCGGCCGCTGGCGCGGGCCGTAGACCGTGAAGAACCGCAGGCACGTCACGTCCGTCCCGAACAGGTGGTGGTACGCGTACGCCAGGAGCTCCCCCGCCTTCTTCGTCGCCGCGTACGGCGAGACCGGGTGGTCCACGGGGTCGGACTCGGAGAACGGGACCTTCTCGTTGTTCCCGTACACCGACGACGAGGACCCGAAGAGGAACCGCCGCACCCCGCGGCGCCGGCAGGCCTCGAGGAGCCGCGTCGTGCCGTCGAGGTTGACCGAAGAGTAGAGCTCGGGATCCTCGATGGACGGCCTCACGCCGGCCCGGGCGGCGAGGTGCACCACCGCGTCGAGGGGCTCGCCGCCGAGGAGGCCGTCGAGGAGGTCGCGGTCCCGGATGTCCCCCTCGACGAGGCGGAAGGACGGGTGGCGGGAGGCGGCCTCGAGGTTCGCGCGCTTGACGGCCGGATCGTAGAACGAGTCGAAGCTGTCGAGGACGACGACGCGGCGCCCCTCGCCGAGGAGCCGCTCGACGAGGTGCGAGCCGATGAACCCCGCGCCTCCCGTGATCAGGATCCGCTGCATCGCCCCTCTCCGGCCGCGCGACCCGCGCTCCCCGCGGCTCAGAGCCGGCGGATCTTCCCCCGGCCCGAGCGGACCTTCTTCGTGGCGTTGCGCGTGTCGAGCACCATCCTCGCGTTGCGGACGACCCAGTCGTAGTCGTACGAGGAGTGGTCGGTCACGACGATCACGAGGTCGGAGCGCCGGAGCGCCTCGGCCCGGAGCGGCGTGACCTTCTTGACCAGCCCCCCGTCGAGGCGCACCTCTCTCGCGTACGGGTCGTGGAACGAGACCTTCGCCCCCTGCTCGTGCAGGAGCCGCATCACGTCGAGCGCCGGCGACTCCCGGAGGTCCCCGATGTCCCTCTTGTACGCCGCTCCGAGCACGAAGACCCGCGACCCCGCGACGCTCTTCCTCCGCTCGTTGAGCGCCTGCGCCGCCCGGCGCACGACGACCGCGGGCATGTTGCCGTTGATCTCCGCCGCCAGCTCGATGAACTTGGCGTAGTAGTTCAGCGTCTTGAGCTTCCAGGACAGGTAGTGCGGGTCCAGCGGGATGCAGTGCCCCCCGATGCCGGGGCCCGGGTAGAACCGCATGAACCCGAACGGCTTCGTGGCGGCGCCGTCGATCACCTCCCACACGTCGAGGCCCAGGACCTCGCACATCAGCGCGATCTCGTTGACGAGCCCGATGTTGACCGCGCGGAACGTGTTCTCGAGGAGCTTGATCATCTCGGCCGCCTCCGTCGAGGAGACCGTGTGCACCTTCTCGATCGCCTGCCGGTAGAGGAGGGCGGCGATCCGGGCGCAGGCGGGGGTCGAGCCGCCGACGATCTTCGGCGTCGTGCGCGTCGTGTAGACGGCGTTCCCCGGATCCACCCGCT
>CAZPWK010000042.1:0-14991 GCA_964590285.1 uncultured Acidobacteriota bacterium
CCGAGAACGGAGTCCTGCGCGTCTTGAGGTCGATCCCGGTCCGCATGTCGCTCGATTCGTTGAACGCGTTCACCGCCACGTGGAGGGCGACGAGACCGACGAGGGCGAGGATCGTGCGCCCCCAGTGGACCGCGTCCGCGTACGCCCCGGCCGCGGCGCCGGAAGCGACCAGCGTGAAGGAAAGCAGCAGGAAGGGGCCCCTCGCGACCCCCAGGAAGGCCGTCGGACTCGCCATCAGCGTCTCCTCTCGCCGCGACGGCGCGATTCTGACATAATTTCGCGCTCGCAATCCCGAAGGAGGCAACCCATGGATCGGAGCCAGAGCATCGCACTCCTGAACCGCGCGGTCGCGGACGAGCTCCACGCGGTGCACCAGTACATGTATTTCCACTTCCACCTCGACGACCTCGGGTACGGTCCGCTGGCCGCCCTGTTCAAGAGGACCGCGATCGAGGAGATGATGCACATCGAGCTCCTCGCCGAGCGGATCCTGTTCCTCAAGGGGGACGTCGAGCTGGTCCCGTCGGCGCAGGTCGCCAGGATCGTGGACCCGCAGAAGATCCTGGAGAAGGGCGTCCAGATGGAGGACGAGAGCGCCGGGTTCTACAACCAGGCGGCGAACGAGTGCGCCGCGAACCGGGACTCGCAGTCGAAGCAGATCTTCGAGCGCCTCGTCGCCGACGAGGAGCGGCACTACGACCAGTACGACAAGCAGCTGGAGCACGTGAAGAACTTCGGAGACCGGTACCTGGCGCTGCAGTCCTTCAGCGGCCCCAGCGAGGGCGGGGCCGCGGGGGGGGAGGCTCCGGCGGCGGGGAACTAGGGCCTAGAGCTCCGGCGTCCCCCGGCTCGCGGGCCAGAGGAACGCGGCCCCGCGGACGCCGCTCGAGTCCCCGTGGACCGGCGGGACGAGCCGCGTGTCGACGCGGTCCGAGAAGACCCGGCGCGCCCACAGGCGCGGCACGCTCTCGTACAGCCGGCCGACGTTCGACATCCCGCCGCCCAGCACGATCGCGTGGGGATCGAGCACGTTGATCACCGAGGCCAGCGCGCGCGCGAGTCGTTCCTCGTAGCGGGCGAGGCTCGCCTCGGCCGAGGCGACGCCCGCGGCCGCGCGGGAGGCGATCTCCGGCGCGCCGATCGCCTCCCCGGTCGCCTCGGCGTGGTCCCGGGCCAGCCCCGGGCCGGACAGGAACGTCTCGATGCAGCCGGTGCGCCCGCAGTAGCAGGGGGGGCCCGGCCACTCGCCGGGCTCGGGGGCGGGAAGGGGATTGTGCCCCCACTCCCCCGCGATCGCGTTCGGGCCGTGCACGATCCGGCCGTGGACGACGATCCCGCCCCCGACCCCCGTCCCCAGGATGACGCCGAGCACGACCGGCGCGCTCCGGGCGGCGCCGTCCGTCGCCTCCGAGAGGGCGAAGCAGTCGGCGTCGTTGGCGAACCGGAGCGGGCGGTCGAGCAACGCCTCGAGATCGCGCCGGATCGGCTGCCCGTTGAGGCAGACCGAGTTCGAGTTCTTGAGGAGGCCGGAGGCGGGCGAGATCGCTCCCGGGGTGCCGATCCCGACCGTCCCGCGCTCGCCGAGGTCGCTCTCGACCGACTCGACGAGGTCGCGAATCGCCCGGAGCGTCCCGGCGTAGTCCGCGGGCGGGGTCGCGACGCGCCGTCGATCGAGCTCCGCTCCCTCGGAGCCGAGCGCGATCACCTCGATCTTCGATCCGCCGAGATCCACTCCGATGCGCACGATCGATGCCCTCCCGCGAGTCCTGCGCTAATCTACACCGTCCGGGCCGACCCCGATCCCGCGGGATCGGTCCGCCAAGGAGGGTCCATGGCTTCGTCCGATCCCCATCCGTCCGAGGTGTTCGACGTCCTCAAGCGCAAGGGGCCCGAGACGCGGATCGCGGTCGCCGGCGCGAGCAACAACCCGGAGAAGTACGGGAACATCATCGTCCGGAACCTGCGGGCAAAGGGGTACACGGTCGTCCCGCTGAACCCCCGGGAGCCGACGGTGGACGGGATCCCCGCGTTCCGCTCGGTCCGGGATCTCGACGCCCCGGTGGACCTCCTGGTCGTCGTGACGCCGCCGCCCGCGACGCTCCGGATCCTCGGCGAGGCGGCGGAGGCCGGCGTCGGCGCCGTCTGGCTGCAGGACGGGAGCTTCGACGCCGCCGTGCTCGAGTTCGCCGAGAGAGCGCCGTTCCGGACCGTGCACCGGGCCTGCGTGATGGTGGCGAGCAACTCCTGACGGCTTCCGCAGGTCACGGAAGCGAGCCCTCGGGGACGCTCCACTGCACGGCGGCCGCCCCGAGGCGCCCCGCCCGCACCGCGGGGTCCTGGGCGATGAGGGAGCGGACCCGTTCCGCCTCGAGGGTGCGAAGCACGAGAACGCCCCGGAGCTTCCCCCCGTCTCCGAAGGGCCCCGCCGCCACGAGATCGCCGGACGCGGCCAGGCCCGCGATGTGCGCGAGATGGGCGGCCTGGATCTCCTGCAGCTTGGCCTCGTCGTAGGCGGGGGCGTTTTCCGGACGCGACAGGAGGACGAGCCAGGTCCGGACCAGACGGACGAGATTCGTCGTCTTGCGGAACGTCTCCCTGCCGCACCACCAGGGATGGATCTCGGGGACCTCCCGGCCCGCCCGCACCCAGGGGTCGCCCGCGAGGACCGCCTCGGCCTCTTGTCGCGAGGGGACGTCGAGGACGAGAGCGCCCCGGAGGTCGCCGCCCTGCCAGATCGGCCCCGAGACGATCGCCGTTCCCTCCGCGTGGAGCCTGCCGAGCCAGGCGAGCCGCTCCTCCTGCATCGCCTGCAGCTCTCGCTCGTCGGCGTACTTCGTCTCCCCCGGGCCTCCCCGGAGGAGGACGAGCTGGTAGGAGACCATCCCCTCCGGCATCTCCCCCGCGGCCACCGGCAGCGCCGCAGCGAGGAACAGAACGGCGACGGCGACCGATTTCTTCATGCCCCCATCGTAGACGAAACTCGATCGCGGAGGGCCGGAATTCGATTGCCGTCCCCGATCTGTTATTCTCCGGGCCGACGATGCCGAGGCGAAACCGCAGGTACGCGTGGGAGCGGTGGCCGCAGGGCCGCCTTCTCGACTCCCGGATCCGCGACCTCGGGCTGACGCTCGAGGGGACCTGGGTCGAGAAGCTCATCCGCCGGGTCCTCGGGGAGCTGGCCGACCACCGGATCCGGATCCGGCCCCATTTCTGGATCTCGGACGAGTGGTTCTCGCCGGCCGACGTCCCCGGCGTCGCGGTCCCCTTCTACCTCGTCTCGGAGCGTCTGATGCGGCTCGAGCGGGGGCGGATGCTCGAGGTCGAGGGGGGGACCAGGGTCGAGTGCCTTCGGCTGCTGCGTCACGAGGTGGGTCACGCGATCCAGCATGCCTACGCGTTGCACGGGCGGCGGGACTGGCAGCGGACGTTCGGCTCGTCGTCGCGCAGGTACCCGTCGAGCTACCGCCCGAACCCCGCGAGCCGGCGCTACGTCACCCACCTCGACGCCTGGTACGCGCAGAGCCACCCCGACGAGGATTTCGCGGAGACGTTCGCGGTCTGGCTGGATCCGGGGTCGCGGTGGAGGGCGCGCTACCGGGGGTGGCCCGCACTCGCGAAGATCGAGTACGTGGACCGGCTGATGACGCAGCTCCGGACGTCTCGGCAGGTCTGCCGCAGCCGGCAGAAGGTCGATCCGGTCGATCGCCTGAAGAAGACGCTCCGGGAGCACTACGTCGCCAAGCGGGAGCGCTACGCCGCCCCCCGGTCGAGCCGATGGGACGCCGACCTCCTCCGGATCTTCTCGGAGTCGCCCCGCGGCGGAGGGGAGTCCGCCGTCCGGTTCCTGAGGCGGCACCGGTGCGAGATCCGCGAGGAGGTCTCCCGCTGGACGGGGGAGTACGTATTCACCCTCGATCAGGTGATCAAGCAGATGCTCGCCCGTTGCCGAGAGCTCAAGCTCCACGCGACCGGGAGCGAGAGGCGGCTGAAGCTCCGGTTCTGCATCCTCCTCGCGGCGCGGGCGTCGCATTACCTGTACCGGCGCCGGGAGTGGCACGTCCTGTGAGCGGGAGAAGGCGGCGGCTTCGCGTCCTCGTCCTGATGCACGAGAGCCTCGTGCCCCCGGACGACCCGTCGGGCCTTTCCGACAAGGAGAAGCTCGATCGCCAGACGGAGTGCGACGTCGTGCGGGGGCTCGCCGGTCTCGGGCACGAGGTCTTCAAGGTCGGGGTCAGCGACGAGCTGGCGCCGCTGCGGCGGCAGGTCGAGGAGTCGAAGCCGGACATCGTGTTCAACCTGCTCGAGGAGTTCGACGGGCAGGGGCTCTACGACACGAACGTCGTCAGCTACCTCGAGCTGCTCCGGGTACCGTACACCGGCTGCAACCCGAGGGGGCTCGTCGTGGCCCGCGACAAGGGGCTCTCGAAGAAGATCCTCCACTACCACCGGATCCCGACCCCGGCCTTCGCGGTCGCCGCGATCGGGCGGAAGTTCCGGCGGCCCGCCCGGCTCCGCTTCCCGC
Organism: uncultured Acidobacteriota bacterium; assembly: GCA_964590285.1. Taxonomy (GTDB): domain Bacteria; phylum Acidobacteriota; class Polarisedimenticolia; order Polarisedimenticolales; family JAIQFR01; genus CALMJU01. The sequence continues at coordinate 4,523 of CAZPWK010000042.1, forward strand.
TGATCGTGAAGTCGCTCGTCGAGGAGGCGTCGCTCGGCATCGCGAAGGCTTCGGTCGTCACGAGCGACGAGAAGCTCTCGGAGCGGATCCGCTTCGTCCACGAGCACCTGAAGACGGCGGCGATGGTGGAGACCTTCGTGGAGGGGAGGGAGCTCTACGTCGGGCTCCTCGGGAGCAGCCGGGTGGCGACGTTCCCGCCGTGGGAGCTCCTGATCACGAAGGCGCCCCCCGACGAGCCCCGGATCGCGACGCGCAAGGTCAAGTGGGACCCGGAGTACCAGGCCCGGTGGGGCGTCGTCACGCAGAAGGCGGAGAACCTCTCCGGCGACCTCGCCGGCCGGATCGCGAGGACGAGCCGCCGCATCTACCACGCGCTGGGGCTGTCGGGATACGCGCGCCTCGACTTCCGCCTCGGCGAGGACGGGCAGGCGTACTGCCTCGAGGCGAACCCGAATCCCGACATCTCCGAGAACGGCGAGTTCGCGAGCACGGCGGAGTCGGGGGGGATCCCGTACGGCAGGCTGCTCGACCGGATCATGACCCTCGGATTCGAGAGGGCCCGCTGGACGGGGGCGCTGTTCGGGACGAGCGTGACGTGACCCCGGGGCCTCGCGAGCCGCTTGCGCCCGGGGGCGATTCTCCCGTAGGCTTCCCCGCCATGAAGGTTGCCGCCGCGGCGCTGGCGCTCGCTCTCCTCCCGGGAACGACCCTCGGGGCCGAGGGGACGCTCCGGCCCGGGGGAGAGGAGCGGTCGGTCGTCCGGATCGTCAACTATTCCCAGAGGGCGGACTGGTCGCTCCCGTGGCAGGCGGGGAGCGTGCGCGTCTCGTCGGGGAGCGGCGTCCGGATCGAGGGGGGGCAGATCCTGACGAACGCCCACGTCGTCAGCGATTCGCGGCTGCTGCTGGTGTTCCTCCACGGGGACCCGGACCCGCACGAGGCCGAGGTTCTGGAGGTCGCCCACGACTGCGACCTGGCGCTCGTCGGGCTGCGCGAGCCGGGGCTCCTCGACTCCGTCCCGGCGCTCGGGATCGGAGGCCTGCCGGGCCTCGGCTCCGTGGTGGACACGCTCGGCTACCCCGCGGGAGGGACCCAGATCTCGCTGACGCGGGGAGTCGTGTCCAGGGTCGAGGCCGGGCCGTACCTCCACTCCGGGATCGACCAGCACCTGATCGGCCAGACCGACGCCGCGATCAATCCGGGGAACAGCGGGGGCCCGGTGGTCCAGGAAGGCAGGATCGTGGGCATCGCGTTCCAGGCCGCCCAGAACCTGGACAACGTGGGCTTCTTCATTCCCTCCGAGGTGATCCGCCGGTTCCTCCACGACGTCGCCGACGGGCGCTACGACGGATACCCGGACCTCAGCATCGAGACCTCGTCGCTCGAGAACCCTGCGGCGCGCCGGAGGGCCGGCATGCGGGAGGACGAGAGCGGCGTGCGGGTGGACCTGGTGTACTCCGGGGGGAGCTCCGAGGGACGGCTCCTCGAGGGGGACGTGCTGCTGGCGATCGCCGGGCAGAGGATCGCCAACGACGGGTCGGTGGCGATCGAGGACCTCGGAGGGCTCAGGACCCCGTTCGGCCTCCTCGCGGACCGGCTCCAGGCCGGGGAGACCGTGAGGCTCGACGTCCTCCGGGGCGGCGAGCGGACCGCGGTGGACATCCCGGTCCGGGTGCTCGGGGCGGTCCGGTCGCAGGGCCACTCGTACGAGAGGCCGCCCCGCTTCTTCGTCTACGGCGGCCTGCTCTTCATGCCCCTCGACCGCGAGCTCCTGGAGACCGCGGGCGAAGACTGGTTCGCGAACGCCGATCGCGAGCTGCTGGCCGAGTTCATGGTCCGCCCGACGGAGGACCCGGCCGCCTTCTCGCGCGAGCGCGTCGTCCTGGTCCGGAGGCTGGACCACCCGGTGAACGCGGACCTGGCGTGGCACCGGCTGCAGATCGTGGACCGCGTCAACGGCCGGACGATCGGCCGTCTCGAGGACCTCGTGGAGGCGATCGAGTCGAATCGCGATCCGTTCCATCTCCTGGAGTTCGCGGCGTTCTCGAGGTTCGGCGTGCTGGACCGCGAGGAGGCCGACCGGGCCAACCGGGAGATCCTGGAGCGCTATCGCGTTCCCGCGGACCGGAACCTGTGAGGCGCGCTCCTCTGGCGGTCGCGCTGCTCTTGGCCGCAGGGCTCGCCGCGGGCGCCGCGGGGGCCGGGGCGTCGCGACCGTACGGGGCGAGCGTCGTGGCGCTGGTCGTCACCTCGCAGGACTGGGACGAGGACCGGCCGTGGGAGAAGAAGGCGCCGGAATCGCGCCGGGTCAACGCCGTCGTCGTGGACGGGCCCTGCCTCCTGACGACCGCGCAGATGGTCGCCGACGCGTCCCTGATCCAGGCGGAGAAGTTCGGCCGGTCCGTCCGCGTGCCCGCGAGGATCCTGCACGTGGACCGCGAGGTCGACCTGGCGCTGGTCGGGATCGACGCCCCGGAGTTCTTCTCGGACCTCGTGCCGGTGCGCCTCGCCGGGGAGAGCCTCCTCGACGGGACGCTGCACACGGTGCGGTGGCGGAACCAGCAGCTCGAGGTCTCCGCGACCCGCGTCCAGCGGATGGAGGTGCAAAGCTCGCACTTCGGGCGCCTCGAGCACCCGTTCCTCCTCGTGCAGACCGATCTGTCCGGAGGGGGATGGGCGGAGCCGGTGTTCGCGGACCACCGCCTCGTCGGCGTCACCGTCTCGCAGAACGAGCAGAGCGCGAGGGTGATCCCGGTCGAGATCGTCTCCGCGTATCTCGATCGGGCGAGGAGCGGGGACGCCTACCTCGGCTTCCCGAGTCTCGGCGCCGACTGGCAGGTCAACGAGGACCCGGCCCTGGCCCGATTCCTGGGGCAGCGCGGGGAGCCGTTCGGCGTGCTGATCCGCCGCATCCCGCGCGGGACCACCGGCGACGGGGTCCTCGAGCCCCGCGACGTCCTGCTCAGCCTCGACGGGCATCCGATCGACCAGAGCGGATTCGTCCGTCACCCGAGGTTCGGATCGGTCGAGTTCCCCGCGATCCTGACGGTCGGGCACCGGGTGGGCGACGTCGTCCCCGCGCAGGTGCTCCGCGGCGGCGAGGTCGTGGACGTGCGTCTCGCGCTCCGGGAGTATCGCGCGGAGATGGACCTCGTCCCGATCCGGCGCGGCGACGACCCGCCGCCGTACCTCGTCGCAGGCGGTCTCGTCCTGAGGGAACTGGACGGCGATTACCTGCGCTCCTGGGGGCGCGACTGGACGAAGAAGGCCCCGCTCCGCATCCTGTCCCGGTATCGTACGGAGACCTCGAGCCAGCGGCCCGACCGACGCCGCATCCTGATCGTCCAGTCCGTGCTCCCCTCGTCCTACAACATCGGCTACCAGGGGCTCTCGGACGTCCTGGTCGAGCGGATCAACGGCCGCTCCGTGGACTCGATCGACGAGGCGGCCGAGGCCTTCCGGTTCCCGGTCGACGGGTTCCACACGGTGGAGCTGAAGCCGAACGGGAGCGCGAGCCTGGTGGTGCTCGACGCCGCCGGGCTCGAGGCCGCCACCGCCGCGATCCTGGAGCAGTACGGGATCCCGGAGGCCTTCCGGCCCGCGGAGCGGGTCCCGCCGGAGCTCGGCGAGGAGTAGCGGGCGGCGGTATGCCCGAAGCACCCGCTCCCCCAGGACGCTCGCTCGTCGTCCCCGCGTACAACGAGGAACGCTGGCTTCCCGCCCTGCTCGATTCGGTGGAAGCGGCGCGTGCCGGGTGCCGGGGCGGGTCCCCCTCGGTCGAGGTGATCGTCGCGGACAACGCCTCCACGGACCGGACGGCGGAGATCGCCGCCGCCCGCGGCTGCCGGGTCGTGCGGGTGGAGACTCGCTCCATCGCGGCCGCCCGGAACGGAGGCGCTCGGATCGCGCGCGGCGGGATCCTCCTCTTCGTGGACGCGGACTCTCGCATCCACCCGCGGACCTTCGACGCGGTGGACGAGGCGCTCGAATCGGACCGGGTCGTCGGAGGAGCCACGGGCGTGACGCTCGACCGCTGGTCGCCCGGCATCGCGCTCACGTTCGCGTTGATGGTCCCGCTGGTCTGGGGGACCGGGATGGACACCGGCGTCGTCTTCTGCCGCCGGGAGGACTTCGCGGCGGTCGGCGGTTACGACGAGCGCCGCCGTTTCGCGGAGGACGTCTTCTTCCTCCTGGCCCTCCGCCGGCTCGGCCGGTCCCGCCGCCGGCGGCTCGCCCGTCTCCGCTCGGTCAAGGCCGTCGCCTCGACGCGGAAGTTCGACGAGCACGGCGACTGGCACTACGTCAGGATGATCCTCAGCCTCCCGCTCGCGTGCCTCCTGGCGCCCCGCTTCGCGGCGAAGACGGTGGAGAGGTACTGGTACCGGCCGGACCGGTGAGTCGAGCCGCCCGGCCTTCTATCTCGACGGCGCGACGCCCCCGAAGTACTCGATGTCGTTGTCTTCCAGGATGACGATCCTGCGCTCGAAGAGCAGGCTGCCGTTGCCCGCGGAGTCCATCGCGAACGACGGCGTGAACGCGCCGCCGTCCACCAGCACCTGCTGCTCCCATTCGCCCGAGGCGCCCTCGCGGGCCCAGATCAGCCTCCCGGTGGCGCGGGGCCCCAGCATCTCCTCGAAGACCAGGTGCGGCTCGTCGTCCGGGCCGAGAGCGATCCGCGGGCGGGCTCCCGCGAACGCTCCCCCGACCTCCTTCGGATAGGCGAAGCGCGAGCTCCTGCGGTGGGCGTACCAGACGTGGTGCTCGGCCCCCAGCTCGATGTTCGTGTGGAAGGCCAGGTGCAGGTCGCCGCGGCGGTCGATCTCCAGCGATTCCGGGTACAGGATGACGCCGTGGACGTCGACCGCCTCGGCGCTCCACGCGGTGCCGCCGAGCCGGTCGTTCTCCTCGACCCGGATCAGGATCTGTCCTTTCTCCTCGTGATGGTAGGCGATCGCCACGCTCCCGTCCTCCCGCACGACGATGTCGGGCTGCGCGAAGAGCCCGTAATGCGGGACGATCGACTCCTGAAGCACCTGGAAGTGGAAGTCGTCGGATCCGTCCCAGTACCCGTAGGCGATCTTCCAGATCGTCGGGTCTCCGTAGTCCACCAGCATTGCGATGTGGGCGAACCCCGACGCGTCGAGCGTCATGGCCGCCTTGCCGACCCCGTACTCGGCGGGCGCCTCGAGCGGGTGGAACTCCCAGCCCCCGGCGCGGCGGATTCCGAGCGTGAGCGTTTCCCCCCGGAAGAACGCGACGTACGCCTCGCCGGTCTCCGCCAGGACCTCGATCCATCCCGTTCCCGGGTAGGTGCCGGGCGCGCCGACCGTCTCCGGCTCGCTCCACTTCCCGCTCCGGGGCCTGGCAACGTAGTAGAGGCCCTGCTCGGCCCCCACTCCCCGCTGGTAGATCGCGTGGACCGTGCCCTGCTCGTCCACGTCCATCGCCCTGCGGCTCAGCAGGTCGAGGTCGGGCCCGGAGGTGATCGGCTCGAGCTCGGCGGAGTCCCACTGCGCCAGGACGAGTGGGGACGCCAGGAGAATCGCGGTCGCGAGGAGAAGGTAACGGATCGTCGTGGCGGCGGGTCGCATCGGCATTCCTCCTGTCCGTGCGGTCGTCCCCAATGTGTACGGACGGAGGGCCGGAGGGTTCCGGGATTCCCTCGAAATGGACCGGTTTCCTGCCCTCTCCCCGGCGTTGCGGCCCCGCAACCCGGGTCGGCACCGGCGGCTTCTCGTGGGGGTACGATTCCCTCGCTCGCGGGGAGACGACCCACATGGCCGGCGCGATTCGAGCCCTCGAGGACATCCCCTCTTTCCGGATGATCGGCGTTCTCCGGGCCGAGGGGAGGCTGACCGAGGAAGAGGCGGACGCGTGCCGCGTGGCGCTGTCGGCCTGGTACGGCTTCCGTCCGAGGGACCCGGAGCGGAACGTGTCGCAGGAGCCGATGTCGCCGGTCTCGAGGATGTCGCCCGCGCTCGCCAGGTCGTGGGCCCGGATGCCCGCGAAGCAGTCCGCCCGCGGCTCGAACCGCACCGAGAGGGAGTCCGTCTCCTCCTCGCCGGCGCGCTTCCGCGCGCCCGGCGACGGCTTGTCCTGATCCCTCGTCGCCTCGGAGATCGCCTCGTCGACTTGCGGATCCGCGTCTCGTCGAAGAAGTGCGTGCTCGAGGGCCTGGGCGGCGCCTTGCCCCCCGGCCCGCGACATCCGCCTCCGGAACGCCCGCGCCCAGGGATCGTGGCGCCCCCTTCCGCGGCCGGGCTGGAGCGGGCCTTGGCGCCGCTCCTCTCCCGCCTCGGGGTTTGAGCGGCGCGCGTGGAGGAGAGGGAAGGTCGCGGCCGGACTTGTAAGTAAACGTTTATTAACTTATCTTGTCCCCTGCGTCCCGGCTCCGAGGAGGCTTCGTGCGACGCGCGTGGACGGCCAGGCAGCGGGAGATCGTCGAGGCGGCCACCCGCCTCCTCGCCACGGGGGGCGCCCGCCGCTTCACCGCGCAGCTCCTGGCGGCCGAGGTCGGCGTGACCGGCGGGGCGATCTACCGGCACTTCCCGAGCATGGAGAAGGTCGCCGACGCCGTCTTCGCGCGGATCGAGGATCTCCTGTTCGAGGGGTTCCCGCCGGGAGACGCCGACCCGATCGAGCGTCTCCGGGCGTTCTTCCTCCGGCGGACGCGGACGATCCTCGAGAACCCCCACGTCTCGCGCCTCCTGCTCTCCGACCACAGGGCGGGCAAGGCCGGCGCGGTCCCGGTCGAGCGGCTCGGCGAGTACCGGAGGCGCTCCCGGGAGTTCGTGGTCGGATGCCTTCGGGAGGCCGAGCGGCGGGGGGATCTCGCCGCGGGGGCGAGCGCCGAGGCCGGCGCCGTCCTCGTGCTCGGCGCGATCCTGGCGCTCGCGCACGCGGGAACGAGGGTCGCGAGCGAGGATCGCGCGGCGGGGCTCGCCGAAGAGGTGTGGAAGGTGATCGAGCGCGCGCTCCGGGGCCGGCGCGCGGCGGGAGTCTCCGGGAAGCGGCCTCGGCGGCGGAGCGGCAAGCGGTAGGAGGAGCCGGACATGAAGGCCACGCGGAACCTGGTCGTCGAGCACGACGCGGTGCTCCGGGCGCTGTCGATCCTCGAGAGGGTCTCCGGTGCCGTCGGGGAGGGGAGCAACGGGGCGGCGGGCCACCTCGAGCGGCTCCTCGACTTCTTCCGGGAGTTCGTGGACCGCTGCCACCACGGGAAGGAGGAGGAGGCCCTCTTCCCCGCGCTCGAGCGGCGCGGCGTCCGGATCGAGGGCGGCCCGATCGGAGTCATGCTCCTGGAGCACGTGACCGGCCGCGGGCACGTCCGGGCGCTGGCGGAGGCGCTCGATCGGCTCGGGAGCGGCGACGGCGAGGCCGCGGCCGCGATCCGCGAGCACGCGCGGGGCTACGCCGACCTGCTCCGGGCCCACATCGACAAGGAGCACCGCGTCCTCTTCCGCGTGGCGAACCGGATCCTTCCCGAGGACGTCGCGGCGGGCCTGGCCGCGCGGTACGAGGAGATCGAGCGCGAGCGCGTCGGCGACGGGAAGCACGAGGAGTACCGGGTCCTGCTCCGAGACCTCGGAGGCCGCTACGGGATCGAGTGAGCGATCGAGAGGGTCGGTCCAGATGAAGTCCCGCGACGCGCGAGCGGCCGCGGAGCGCCGCATCCGGCGCGAGCTGAAGACGGTCCGCGCGACGATCGGCCTCCACTGCCGGGGCCGGCACGGCGGCCGCCCTGGCCTGTGCGAGCGGTGCGGCGCGCTCTGGGAGTACGCGCGAGAGCGCGTGGAGAGCTGCCCGTTCCGCGACGACAAGCCGACGTGCCTCGCCTGCACCGTGCACTGCTTTCGGCCGGAGATGCGCGAGGAGATCCGGGCGGCGATGCGGTACGCGGGCCCGAGGATGCCCTGGCGCCACCCGGTCCTGGCGGCGCTCCACGTGATGGACGGGCGACGGGAACCGGAGATCCGGAAGCGCTAGATCGCCGCGATCTTCCACTCGCCGCGCGCGGTGCGCTCGAAGAAGATCCACTTCGGCGGCCGGTGCGGACGCCGGGCGTGGATGGACCAGAAGGGGCCGATCTCGCCGTCCACCTGGATGCGCGTGAAGGCGCCCACGGTAGCTCGCAGCTCATCGAGGCGCAGCGGCTCGACGTCGGCCCCAAGCCCCGCCAGGGCGGACGAGGTGAGGCACGCGGCGGCTGCGGCGCCGTCGCCGCTCTCGATCGCCGCGACGAACGTCCTCCAGGTCTTCTCCGGCGACGCGAGCGGGCCGCTCGTCGTCCGGGGCGACCGACCGGGGCTCCGGAAGGGCATCGTGCCGCGAGCCGCCTCGGCGTGCGGGCGCTCCGGCGGAGGGAGCGCGGGTCTTGCTGCCGGCGCCGGCGTTTTCGAGGGCGTCGACGCCGCGGTGCTCCCGCCGGGGACCTCAGGGCACGGCTCGTCCTGGTAGAGCACGTTCCCGTGGGCGTCCCGGCACTCGTGGATCGAAGGCTCCTCGCCAGGAGATGCGAGGACGCCGCACGCGAGGAGCGCAACGGAGGCGGACAGTAGGAGCGGTCGGGCGAGTCTCATCGCGGAACCTCGACGGAGAATCTAGGCCGCGGACGGGCGCGGGCAAATCGTCACCGGTCTCCACGGCGGCTGGCCTTGCCGGTCCGGGCGACGGGCATCATCGACGGCTCCGGTCGATCGCGCTGCGGACCTTCACGACGGGGCTCCAGTTGCCCTCTCCGACGTCGAGAATCGCCCGCACCCTCCAGTAGTAGGTTCCATCGGGCACGGGCGCGCCGGGACAGTACGCGGGATACTGCGTCACCCGGTCGACCTCGGGGGTGCGCAGGTCGGCGTCGTTGTCCATCTGAACGCCGTAGCCGACGGCCCCGGCAACCGGTTCCCACCCCAGGCAGAACGTCTCGCCGTCCAACAGGTCGCCGGCATGGATGTGAGGCCGGACGCTGGGAATGGGATTGTCGGTGCCCATGGAAACCTGGTCGGATCCGTAGATCAGGAAGTCGTCCGGAAAGAAAGGCCGGCCTCCGGGTCTCAGGCCCAGGGACTCGTCCGGAGCCGGAATCGGATTCAGAGGCTTGCCCGGTGCGGAGTAGGACGTGGCGACGTAGGCGCCTTCCGGCCACACCTCCGGGTCCGCCACTCTCGCGCCGTCCTCTTCGGGGGCGGCCCCCCAGGCGAGAAAGGCAACGACCCGCGCCGGCGCCGGTTTCCCCTCGCCGGACGCCTCGGCTCGGCCACCGTAAAGAGCGACTTGATCGAACCTGTCGTCGAAGAGGTCCCCGCCGCGTCGAGCATGCAGCACGATCCTGCGGTCCCCGAAGTCGTAGTCGTTGTGGCTCGAGTCCAGACCGTCGAAAACGACGACCACGAAAGAGCCGGGGGGCACGTCGGGAGTGCTCGCGGGGAACTCGTAGACGTTGCCGTCTTCGTCGGACAGGACGAAGCCGGCGATCCGGGCCGGTGCTCCGCCGATGTTCTTCATCTCCACCCATTCGTAGCGTCCCGGCGAAGGACGGAACAGGACCTCGTGGATCGCGATGCCCTGCCCGGGAGCCACATGGGGGGCCGAGGCGCCGTGACCGTTCCCGGGAGCGGGCGGAGCGGTCGGAAGCGGTGTCCCCGGGGCCGGCGCCAGGGCCAAGGCCATCAGAAAACCGAAAACGGACGCCGCATGCCCCGAGATTCCGTGGCTCATCGATCGTCTCCCGCCGCCCGGAGGCACGTCTCGCTTACTCGCCGGTGGCAGTCTACATCGACCCGAACGCGATCCTCCGGTGCCGCCGCTGCCGGCGCCCAGGCCGGGGGCAGATCCGAGCGTTGGGCACGGCGTGGCCGGTTTTCGAGCACGGCGGGCCAGAACCGCCGTTCGATGCCGTAACCTCGAATCCACGACCGAGAGATCCGATTTGCCGGAGCCAGCGCGGCCGCGTAGGATCCTCCCTCATCCATCGGGGGACGACATGCCGCGCACTCGCTTCGAGGACCGGACGGTCCTTGACCGCGAGATCGTCGCCGACGTTCGGGCCGTCCGGACGTCGATCACCATGGCCGTCACGGCCGCCGTCGCCGCGGCCCTCCTCGGCGGAATTGCAGCCGCGGCCGGGGAGCGACCGGACTACGAGACCCGCGAGGTGAGAGTCCGCGCGGGCGGGAACGAGAAGACGCTGACGCTCGCCGATCTCCGGGCGCTCCCCCCGGTCACGGTCGAGAACTATCAGCCGATCGGCACGAGCAAGGGGCCGCTGTCTCGCAGCACGTGGACCGGCGCCTCGCTGAAGGACGTGCTGCTCTCGGTCGATCCGCGCTTCTGCGAGCGCGCGGCCGCGTCCCCCGCAGTGACGGTACGGAGCCAGGACGGATGGACCGTGACGCTGAAATGGCAGGAGGTGTGCGGGGCGGCCGCCAGCAGGGAAGCGCTCTACAAGGTCAAGGGATGCAACGAATGCCACG
>CAZPWK010000043.1:0-14525 GCA_964590285.1 uncultured Acidobacteriota bacterium
CCCTCGACCTTCTGTCCGAGATCCATCGCCGGCTCGGCTTCCGGATCTCCCTCGGCCACCTCGCGGAGATCAATCTCGGGGAATCGAAGGCCGGGGACGGGCTGCAGAGCCTCGCGTGGTGGAAGGAGGGCCGGATCGACCTGATCGAGCGGTACTGCAAGAAGGACGTCGAGATGACCTGGAGGCTCTTCGACCTCGGCCGCGAGCGAGGTTACCTTCTCTACCGGGACCGGGAGGGCCGCGAGGTGCGGGTCCCCGTCCGGTGGTGAGCCGCATCGAGAGGGATCGCGTGACGATCGGGAACTTCGGATCTCCGGCGGACCCGGGACTCAGGGCCTCGGCGGCGCTCGTGGCCGCGCTTGCGGCGGCCGCCCTCTCCGCGTGCGGCGGCGACTCGGGACGGAAGATGGTCGCCGGGCAGGCTCCCCCGGGCTGGGCGGACCGGATCGCGGCCGACCGCGCGGCCAAGGACGCTCGGTTCCGCTCGGATCCCGAGACCCCGCTCCTTGCGGCCGACCTCTCCGAGTTCCGCGGCCTCTCCTACTGGCCGCCGGACCCCGCATACCGGTTCTCGGGGCCGATCCTCGGGTACGACCGGCCGAAGCGGTTCACCGTCCTCTCGACGACGGGCAAGACTCGCCCGTGCGAGCGGTACGGAAGGATTCTCTTCGACGTGCGGGGGAGGGAGTGCGCGCTCCAGGTCTATCGCCTCCTCGACGTCGAAGAGGTGCCCGGCGACCCGGGGTTCTTCCTTCCGTTCACGGACGAGACGACCGGCCGGGAGACGTACCCGAGCGGCAGGTACGTGGACGTCGAGGGGCCGCCGGGCGGCCCCTACGTCGTCGACTTCAACCGCGCGTACAACCCGCTGTGCGCCTACGGGGCCCCGGAGCGCTACGCGTGTCCCGTCACCCCCGCCGAGAACCGCCTCCGCTGCCGGATCGAGGCGGGAGAGCGTGGGTGGCGCCGTCACGGGGACGGCGCGCGGTGACCGGTCCGGCCGGCCCGGGAGGGCGGAACCTCGCGGGGCGCGCGTCGATCCCCATTGATTTGTCCCCGCGGCGAGTGATACAAGAGTGCTTCCGGCAACCGCCGATGGAGGAGATCCGATGACCAGAACCGAACTGATCCAGGCGCTCGCGGACGGCGCCGCCATGGAGCGCAAGCAGGCGAAGGCGTTCCTGGAAGCGTTGACGGGCCTCGTCGAGAAGAACATCAAGAAGGGCGGCGAAGTCCCGATGAAGGGGCTCGGGAAGTTCCGCGTCGTGAAGCGCAAGGCCCGCATGGGCCGCAACCCCGCCACCGGCGAGGCGATCAAGATCCCCGCGAAGACGGTCGTGAAGTTCACGGTCGCGAAGTCGCTGAAGGACCTGATCAAGAAGAAGTAGCCGCCGGGAGACCTTCTCCTTCCTCGGTCTCCCGAGATCGCGGCGGCTGCGACGAGTCACCCGCGGCGGGCGTGACGCCCGCCGCGGGCGCGTTCCTCGGCGGGTCGAGGAAGCCCCGAGGGCTACCTCGCGGGCGGTCCTCCCGCGAACGGGAGCGCGTCCGGAAGCTGGGCCCATCCGGGCACCCCGACCGCGGACCCGAAGGTCGTGTTCCCCTCGATCCTCCCGATTCGGACGAGCAGCGGCTGGCGGGCGGCGGGCCGCGCGCCCTCGATCGTCGTCTCGATGAAGTTGCCCGTCAGGGCGCGTGCCCGGCCGCGTGCCGGTTCGTCGCCGAGGGCGATCGCGTCGAGCGTGCGGCCGACGAAGCGTTCCCGGAAGCGGAGGGACCGCGCCTCGCCGAAGCGCCGGAGACGCTCGGACCTGGCCTTCGTTTCCCCGGCCCGGGGCCGGCCGGGCATCCGCTCCGCGGGGGTTCCTGCGCGCGGCGACCAGGCGAACACGTGCAGGTAGTCGAGCGGCGAGGCCTCGAGGAAGCGGCACGTCTCCTCGAAGCGGTCGTCGGTCTCTCCGGGGAACCCGACGATCACGTCCGCGCCGATCGCCGCGTCGGGAACCGCCGCCCGGAGTTTCTCGACCCTCTCCAGGTAAGCGGAGGCTCGGTAGTTCCGGCCCATCGCCTCGAGGATCCGGTCGGAGCCGGACTGGAGCGGCACCTGGACGTGCGGGGCGAGGCGAGGGTCTTCGGCGAGGAGGCGGACGATCCCGTCGGTGAGGGTGAGCGGCTCCAGCGAGTTCAGCCGGATGCGGTTCGGGCCGAGGCCGTCGAGCAGGAGGCGGAGGAGTTCCTCGAGCCGTCCGCGCGGCGACAGGTCGCGGCCCCAGGCGCCGGTGTTCACGCCGGTCAGGACGACCTCGCGGTAGCCCGCGCGGATCAGGCCGCGCAGACCTTCCGCGACCCGGTCCGCGGGCACGGATCGGCTGCGCCCGCGCGCCCTCGGGATGACGCAGTACGAGCAGCCGAGGTCGCAGCCCTCCTGTACCTTGAGATACGCCCGGCCCCGTTCTCCGAAGCGGAGCCCGGCCGGGGCGTCGGAGCCGCGACCCGCGGGCGCGCTCGCGGGTTCCCTTGCGGGAACGCCGATGCGGTCGAGGATCTCGGGGAGCCGTGCCTTGTCGCGGTTCCCGAACAGCCCGTCGACGCGCTCGACCGCCGCGAGCGTTCCGGGCTCGAGCTCGGCGTAGCACCCCGTGACGAGCAGCCGGCAGGACGCGTTCTCGCGCCGGACCCGCCGGAGAAGCCTGCGGGCCTCCGCATCGGCCCTCGCCGTCACCGTGCACGTGTTGACGACGACGACGTCTGCCTCGGAGAGGGAAGGCGCCGGGCGGAGCCCCCGCCCCTCGAGCTCGGCCTCGATCGCGGCGCTGTCGAACCGGTTGAGCTTGCAGCCGAGCGTGATCGTGTGAAAGCGCCGCGGGAGCGCCGGGAGCGTCAAAGCAGCGACTCGATCTTCGCGCGCGCTCTCTCGGAGGCCGCTCGGACCTTCTCCGCCATCGCCCTCCTCTCCGCCGACAGGCGCTCCGCGAGGGCGGGGTCGGCGAGGGCGAGGATCTCCGCCGCGAGGATCGCCGCGTTCGTGGCGCCGGCCTTCCCGATCGCGAGGGTCCCCACCGGCACTCCGGCCGGCATCTGGACCGTCGCCAGCAGTGCGTCGAGCCCCTGAAGATCCGAGGACGCCAGGGGGACGCCGAGCACCGGGAGCGTCGTGTGCGCCGCAACGGCCCCCGCCAGGTGCGCAGCCCCGCCCGCGCCGACGACGAACGCCCGGACGCCGCGCGCCGGGGCCTGGCGGACGATCTCCGCGGTCCTTTCGGGCGAGCGGTGCGCCGACGTGATCTCGATCTCGTACGGAACGCCGAGGCGCTCCAGAACCCTGGCCGCCTCGACCATGACGGGAAGGTCCGAATCGCTTCCCATCAGGATCGCGACCTTCGGGCGGTCCGACTCCTTCATCCCGTTTCCCTCCCCTCCGCGCGGCTGAGCGCGTCGAGCGCGATGTCGCCTCGGTGCTGCTCCCCCTCCCACCGGATCGCGCCGACGGCGCGGTAGGCCCGGTCCCGGGCTTCCCGGAGCGTGGCTCCGAGCGCGGTCACGCCGAGCACCCGGCCGCCGGCGGTCACCAGGGCCCCCGATTCTTCCCGGGCCGTGCCCGCGTGGAAGACCGTCACGCGCGGCATCGCCGAGGCCTCGTCGAGCCCCCGGATCCGGGCGCCCTTCGCGGGGGGCCCCGGATACCCCGCCGAGGCCATCACGACGCAGACGGCCGGGTCCGGAAGGAAGCGCGCGCCGGCGCCGCGCACGTCTCCCGAGGCGCACGCGGCGAGCACCGGAAGCCAGTCCCCGTCGAGGCGAGGGATCAGGACCTGGGTCTCCGGGTCGCCGAACCTCGCGTTGTACTCCAGGACCCTGGGACCGTCGTCCGCGAGCATGACCCCGACGTAGAGGACGCCCCGGTACGGCCGGCCCTCCTCGGCGAGCCCCGAGACCGTCGGCTCGACGATCTCCTCGAGGATCCTCCGGCGGGTCTCGGCGTCGAGGAAGACGGACGGCGAGTACGTGCCCATTCCGCCGGTGTTCGGCCCGCGGTCGCCGTCGAGCGCCCGCTTGTAATCCTGGCAGGTCTCGAGGGGCACGGACCTCTCTCCGTCCGTCAGGACGAAGAACGAGGCCTCGCGGCCCCGCAGAAGGTCCTCGACCACGACGCGCTCGCCGGCCGGCCCGAACCGCTTCTCCTCGAGCATCCCCCTCGCCGCCGCCGTCGCTTCGGCGCGGTCGGCCGCGATCACCACCCCCTTGCCGGCGGCGAGCCCGTCCGCCTTGACGACGAGCGGGTAGGTCGCCTCGCTCGAGGCGAGGAACCGGGACGCGTCGGCGAGGTCCGAGAACACCCGGAACGGCGCCGTCGGGATGCGGTGCCTCGTCATGAACTCCTTCGCGAACGCCTTGCTCCCCTCGATCGCGGCCGCGCCGGCCGACGGCCCGAACGCGGGGATCCCCGAGGCCCGGAGCCGATCGGCGAGCCCCGCGACGAGGGGGGCCTCGGGGCCGACGATCACGAGGTCGTATCGCTCGGACTCGGCGTGCGCGGCGAGGGCGTCCGCATCGTCGGCGGAGATCGGGACGGTCTCCGCCCGCCCGGCGGTCCCCGCGTTCCCCGGCGCGCATCGGAGCTTCCGAAGGAGAGGGCTCCGGCGAAGGGCCCACGCGATGGCGTCCTCGCGGCCGCCGCTGCCGACGAGCAGGACTTTCATGGAGGCCCCTCCGCCCGGACGGCGGGATCTCCGTCAGGGAGTCACTTCGAGCTGCCCGAGCCGCAGGCCTGCTTCGGCGTCGAGTCGGAGCCGGAGGCGGTCCCCTCCTTCGCGGCCGGGGCGCCGGGCTTCGATCCGCCGTAGCCGTGGGAGTACCACCCTCCGCCCTTGAGCTGGAAGGACGTCCTCGAGATGAGCTTCCGGAGCCGGCCCGAGCACTGCGGGCACTTGCGGAGAGGCCGGTCGCTGAATTTCTGGATGACCTCGATCGTCCCCCCGCACGCCTCGCAACGGTACTCGTAGAGCGGCATTTCCGCGGCCTCCGGAATTCCAGAGCCCACCATAGAATCGGGACGAGGAGGTGTCAAGGAAGCCGCCGCGGAGCCGGGGGAGGCTTCGCGGGGCGGGGCTCGCCGAAGTGGGAGAGAAGGGCCGATCGGAGCGCACGCGCGATCTTCTGCCGCTCCGCCGGCCGGGCGAGGAGCGCGGCGTCCTGCTCGTTGCCGAGATTCGCCACCTCGACGAGGATCTTCGCGGGGACCGCGTTCCCCCGGAGGATCGCCGGAAGGAAGACGCTCCTGCCGCGGATCACCCGGTCTCGGACCGGCTTGAACGGCTGAACGGGGAGCCCCTCGTCCCGGAACGCCTCGACCACGGACGCCGCGAGCTTCCTCGACACGGCCTCCGACCGGACCCGCTCCCGCCGCGTGAACCGCACCTCGGGCCGCTCGCGGTACTCCCCGTAGCGCCGGAAGGCGGCGTCTTTCCTCCCGATCGCGCCCCGGCGAAAGCTCTCCCCTGGGACGTACACCATCGCTCCCCGCAGCGACGGGTGGCGGGAGTCGGCGTGGAGCGAGAGGAACACGACCCGCTCGGCCTCCGCCCCCTCGCGAACCGCGCGATCGAGCAGCGAGTTGGCGAGGTACCATCGCAGGTGGA
Organism: uncultured Acidobacteriota bacterium; assembly: GCA_964590285.1. Classification (GTDB taxonomy): domain Bacteria; phylum Acidobacteriota; class Polarisedimenticolia; order Polarisedimenticolales; family JAIQFR01; genus CALMJU01. The sequence goes on from CAZPWK010000043.1 coordinate 5,640, forward strand.
CCCCGATCGAGGACTCTCCCTCGCGCTCGATCGGAAGCGGGGGATGGGTGGCGATCGTCCCGCTCGACCGCGGTTCGCCGTCCCCGGAGGGGCAGGGCGCGCCCTCCATGGTCGTCCGCACGACCGCCGCGGTCTCCTCCTCGAGGAGCCGTCGCAGACGGCAGGCGACGTCGTGGACGTGGTCGCTCTCGCGGACCCCGTTGGCGGTCGCTCCCGGATCCCGTCCTCCGTGCCCGGGGTCCAGGATCACGACGACCCCGTCGAGGCCTCGCCTCGTCGAGCGGACCGGCTCCCGCTCGAGTTCCTCCGCCATGCGCCGGCCGGCCTGCTCCGCCTCCCTTCGCCGCGGATGCCCCGCGGGCAGGAACTCGGGCTCGAGGAGGTCGAGCGGAATCTTCACGAGCCAGGACACGGGGATGTCCTTGACGTCCTCGACGCCGCTCCTGGCGGCGAGCCGCGCGGCGACGTTCCGGACGTCCTCCGGGTCGGTCCGGCCCGTGAAGCGGACGACGACGGACGAGTAGAGCGCCTCGCCGGCCTTCAGGCGGTACCCGGCGAAGGGGCCGTCCCGGTCCTCGCCGTACTCGAGCGCGCCGTCGTCGGAGAGCGGCCGCGCGCGCATCGAGGGATGCAGCATCGCCTCGGGGATGCGGACCTCCTGCCCGGGCGACAGCTCGGGGCTCGGGAGGCCGTTCGCCTCGGCGATCCGGGCGTACGACTCCCCGCGCCCGGTGAACCAGAGCGACACCTGCCAGAGGCCCTCGTCGCGAATCGCCAGCGCTCCGGACTTCGTGACGTGGACCCCGTCGCCGTTCTCCCGTCGGTCGCGAGGGAACACGTTCCGGAGCACGACGGACCGCACGTCGTCCGCGAGGAGCGCGAACGGGATGCGCAAGGGGCGATCCGGCGACGGCGATCCGCCCTCGTTCCGGTGCGCGAGCGCGGCGGCTCGGGCGGCCGATCCGGCGTAGCGCGCGGCGATCGCCTCCCAGCTCTCGCCCGCGCGCGGCGTCACCTCGAGCTCCAGGTCGCGGCCGGAGCGGAGGCACACCCTCGCGCTCGCGCCGAGCGGCACGGACCCGCCTCCGCCGTCGGGGGGCTCCTGCGGGCGCCCGAGGGGATCGGGCGGGCCCGCGAGGGCGAGGACGAGCGCCGCCGCGAGCGCCGTCCTGCCGGCCGCCCGGCCGCGTTCCGGGCCCGGCGGCGGGCCGGCCACCTCCGAGAATGCGGTGCCCACCCGCACGCGCAAGCCTCCACGCGCCATGATCGCCGACGCGACCTTCAGAAGATCGGCGTCACGCGGAACCGGTAGCCCCGAGGGGGATCTCCCGCGGTGACGACGATGCTCGACGTCGCCCCGCGGCTCGCGACGATCCTCTCCGTCCGCGACAGGAGGACCGGCGTCCCGGCGCCGGGCAGCGCTCCCGCGATCTCGACGTCGACCTCCGCGAGATCCTCGCGGAGCGCCGCCGGCGTCAGGACGATCCGGCACGACTCGCGGGAGTCTCCGTCGCCGATGCGAAACGCGTACTGCACGCTCTCGCCGACGAGCGTGGCGAGCCGGTTGGTCTCGAGCGGGACGAGCCGGTCCCCCTCGACCCTCTCGATCTCGAGACGGAACAGGACCTCCGCTCCCGCGCGCTTGGCCTCGATGACCGGGACCAGCCGCGACGACCGCTCCGCCCGGAGCGCCAGAACGAGATGGAACTCGTTCGACGAGAAGACCTCGAAGAGGCCGGTCGAGCCCTCGGCGAGATCGACCGAACGCGAGGCCCGGATCTCGCGGCCGTCCGGGAAGGCGAGCCTCGCGGCGAGGCGGAGGGAGTGCGTTCCGGAAGGAGGTCCCGCGGCCCCCCAGGCGTCCAGGTCCAGCCGGCACCGGCCCCAGTCCGGAGGACCGTCGAAGGGTAGCGTCAGGGAGCCTCCCGCCTCCTCCTCGACCTCGATCGCTCGCCGGCCGAGCGGGCGGGAGCCGCCGTCCGAGATCAGGAGAGCCTCCACGTCCAGGCGGAGGGAAACCTCCTCGCGAACCCGGCCCCCGGCCGAGGGCCCCGACCCCGCGAGGAGGATTCCGCCAAGGAGCGCGAACCCCGCCGCGGCCGCCGCGGCGACCCCGGGGGGCGAGGTCCCGAACCGTGCTCTCATTTTCGCGTCCTATCCCGTTGGCCGGGAAGCGGTTGACAAAAGTACCGAACTCGTCCTATTCTCGGTCCCGTCGGTCGGACGCTGCGGCGCCCGAGGGGGTGACGATCGATGGGACGCGTTTCGAGCGCGAGCATGCTCGGGGCGGCCATCCTGACGGCGCTCCTCGTCGTCCCGGGATCCACCGGGTCGTCCCAGGTCCGCGCCGAGACGACCGTCCCCCTCACCGGCATCGTTCGTGACTCCCTCGGCAACGCGCTCGGCGAAGTGCAGGTCCTCGTTCTGGGCGACGCGGCGCCGGCTGCGCCGGTGGCGGTCGCGCGAACCGACGAGCGAGGGCGCTTCCTCGTCGCGGAGCTCAGGCCCGGCGTGTACCGGATCGCCGCGCTCAAGGAAGGTTACCTCGCTTTCCTGGGCAGCGTGAACACAATCTTGCGGTCCTCCCTCGATCTCGTGCTCAGGCCGATGCCCGCCGCGACCGGCGGCGAGGCGGCCGCTCCGCACGACGCTTCCTGGGCGCTGCGCCTGCCCGCTCGCAGCGTCCTGCGGGAGACCGGACCCGGCCCGTTGCCGGCCGAGGGGTCCCGAGACGGGGACGGGGCGCGCCCGTCGCCGATCGTCGAGTCCCTGGACGGCGAGTTCGCGCACGTCGTCGCGCTGGCGCAGCCCCGCTCGGGCGAGGGAGGGGGCGGCGAGGCGATGGAGGGCGGAGCGACGCGGCTGCGTCTCGCGAGCGCGCTCGGCGAGCGCGGGAAGTTCGCGGTGGCCGGGAATCGGGAGAGCCTCGGCCGCGCCTCGGAAGGCGAGGGGGACTCGACGGCCGCCCGGAGGGACGCGAGCGCGATCCTCGTCGACGTCTCCTACGACACGGGCCGCGACGCGAACCTGTCGGTGAAGGCCGGCTTCGAGAGGCACGGCCTCTGGGACTCCTCGACCGGAGCGAACCGGGAGAGAAGGGTCTGGGGCTACGACGCCCTCTGGACCCGGCAGGTGGACGCCGAGTCTAGGATGGGGATCCAGGTCGGATACCTCGATGCGTCGCTCGACGTGGCCCAGGACGCCGCCGACACGGCGATCGAGGCTCCCGTCCCCCCCTACGCGCTGCAGAACCGGCGAATCGCGGCCGAGGGTTCGTTCGAGTCCGTCGCGGCCGCCGGGCACCGGCTCCACGTCGACCTGGCCGCGAGCCGCCACGACCTGCCCGCACCCGGGTCGCCGGCGCCCCTGCCGGCCCTCCCCGACGATCCCGGGCCCGGCTTCGGATGGGCGCTGCGCGTCGAGGCCGGAGACGACTGGAGCGTCCACGGGCCGGTGTCGATGATCTACGGCCTGGGATACCAGCGCAGTCTCGACGGGCGCCGGCCCTCGCTCGTCGAGCCGAGCCTGGGCGGGTCCTGGAACGCCGCGGGTCTCCGCGCGAGCGTCGTCGTCGAGTACAACGTCGTCGAGGAGACCGGCGTCTCGATCGCGACCGGAGCGATCGACGGCTTCGGATTCGAGGCGGACGTCGAGGCGTCGCTTCCGTTCGGCCTGCGCCTGAGGGGGGGGCTCGCGAGGGATCCCGCCGACGCGGACGCGGCCGAGGACGCGTTCTGGAGCCTCGATTCCTCCCGGGAGCCGGTGTACGTGACGGACGGCGCCATCGCGACCGGTCGCGCGAGCCTCGCACTCGAGCACCAATCGAGAGCGGTGATGACGTGGGTCGAGTGGACGCGGGGCTCGGCCGAGGGGCCCCTCACGCCGAGGTACACGATCGACGTCCCCGTGCGGCTCCTCGAAGACCGACGGATGACGTGGCAGGAAGGGCTCGTCGGGGTCCGCGTCAAGGCCACGGGGACCGACGTGCTCGCGGAATACAGGCGGGTGAACGACGCCCCGGCCGGCGATGCCGAGGGCCCCGAGCCCGCGGTCGCGCACGAATACGTGGAGCTGCGGGTCTCCCAGGACCTGATCCGGTCCGAGAGCCAGGGCCTGACGTGCCGTTTGCTCCTGGCCGCGAGGGCGGTCCCGCGGACGCCTCCCCAGACCGCGGGAGATCGCTCGACCGCGCCCGGCCCGCTGCTCGCCGCGGTCGGCCAGCGATTCAGCGCGGGGCTCGTGGTCGCGTTCTGAGGGGTCCCGTTCGAGGCGCGGGTGCGCCCGTTCTTCCGGAACCTCCGGTCGAGTCCGGGCATCCAAACTTCCGGACTTCGGCGAGAGCATTCAACGGGTTGAAGTCCGGGAGCGGCCGAGGCCCGAGAGCGTGGAGCTTCGACATTTTAAGTCGTTCCTTTCGAGGTAGTTGGGTTCGCCCTTCGCGCCGGTTCCGGGTGGCCCGGCGATTGCTGCACCTTCGGCACCGGATGCACCCCTCGAGCGGGGGCCAAGGGCAGTAACGTGTTGCGCCACGGTCGATCGACCCTTCCGTGGGTTGCGGTGACGATTGCGATCGTCCTCGGGGTCGGCGGGGCGGCGTCGCTCGCCCGGCGGATCACGACGACCGTGCCGGAGATCGGGGTCGGCTGGGCTCAGGCTCCCGACGGCGCGGTTGCGGTCCGTGTGGACCCGGCGGGTCGGGGTCAGGCGGCGGGCCTCCGGCCGGGGGACCGGCTCGAGCGGATCGACGGACGACCGGTCCGGAGCGCCCTCGACGCGGGCTCGATCGCCTGGGAGCTCGAAGCGAGGGGCGCGATCCGCCTCGACGTGCGGCGCGGGGGATCTCCCGTCACGGCCTTTCTCTCGGTGGGCCCGAGAGCGTCCGCCCCGACCCTCCAGGGTTTCCTCGCGCTCGTCGGTTTCGGTTTCCTCGCTTCCGGGCTGTTCGTTGCCCTGCGCTGGCCGGGCGTCCGGGGCGGGATCGCCTACTCGCTGTTCGCCGCCGCGGCGTTCACCCACCTGACCTTCAGCCACACCGGCCGGGCGGATCTTCCGGACTGGGTCGTCTGGTGGGCGGACCTGGCCGCGGGAGCGATCGCTCCGGCCCTGCTCCTCCACCTGGCGATCCTCCTCTCGCGCCGCGTGGTCCCGGTCCGTCGCCTTTCGGTCGCCCTCGCCTACGTTCCGGCGCTCGGGATCTTCGGCGCCGCGTTGTGGCTCCTGGGCCTCGGCGGGGCGCTCGGGCTCCCGGACCCGGTGCGGGCCCTCGAATCGCTCGATCGCGCCTCGCTGCTGTTCCTCGCGGGGGCCGTCGTGCTGTCGATGGGGCTCCTGGCGCGGGCGTACGCGACGAGCGGGTCGGCGCTGCATCGGTCGCAGTGCCGGTGGATGCTCTGGGGGCTCTCGGTCGGTCTCGCGCCGTTCGGCTTCATGTACGCGCTGCCGTGGGCGCTCGGGGCGTCCGTTCCCGCGTGGACGGAGCTCTCCGCCTTCCCGATGGTCCTGGTCCCCGCCGCCTTCACGGCGTCGCTCGCGCGGTACCGGCTCCACGATCTGGACATGCTGCTCCGGCGCGGGCTCTCCGAGGCGGCCTCGGCGTTCGCGGTGATCGCCGCCTACGCGATGGCGGTCGAGGTGCTCCGGCGCGGGCTCGGGGGGCTCCTCCCGCTGACGAACGCCGGATTCCGGTACCCGGCGATCGTCCTCGCCGCCGCGGCGTATCCGAAGCTTCGACGGTGGGCCCGGTCGGCGGTGGACCGCGCGTTCTACCGGAGCCGGTACAGCTACCGGGTGACGCTGCTCGACTGGGCCCGGGAGCTGAACAGCGAGGTGGACCTCGCGAAGCTCCTCTCGACGATCCGCGATCGCGTGCGGGAGACGCTGTCGGTGGACGAGGCGCGCGTTTTCCTGCTTCGCGAGGACGGCCGGTTCGGGGAGCGGTCGGGCGAGGCGCCCGACGAGGGGATCGCGCTGGCTCCCCGGCAGATCGACGACCTCGACGCGGGGCGCCACGTCGCGGTCGCGGAGGGGGAGATCGCGGGCCTCCCGTGGGCGCGGCATCTCTTCGGCATGAAGGTCAAGGGCCGCCTGAGGGCGCTGCTCGCGGTGGGGGAGCGCGCGGAGCCCGACCGTCCGCTGTCGACCGAGGACCGCGCCCTCGTGGCGACGCTTGCCGCCCACGCCGCGACGGCGATCGAGGCCGCGCGGCTGGTGCGCGAGGTCCGGACCCGCGCGGACCAGGTCGAGGAGTTGAAGGCCAGCCAGGAGAGGATCCTCGAGAGCAGCGGGGTTGGTCTCCTGCTCATGGACGCGGACGGGACGATCCTCGCGTGGAACCGCGCCCTCGAGACGATGTACGGCCTCCCGCGGGGAGAGGCGATCGGGAGGAGGATCGACGACATCTTCCCGCTGCACGCCGTGCGCCGGGTGCAGCGCGAGATCCTCGATCAGCCGGCGGGCGAGGAGTGCCGGATCTGGCGGTACAACCTGGTGAACCGGGCCGGCCGGCGGCTCGTCGTCAATCTGTCCGCCTCGCCCGTCGAGCCCGCGAGGGAGGGGGGCGTCGCGCGGGTCGTCACCTTCGACGACGTGACCGATCAGGTCAAGATGGAGGAGCAGCTCCTCCGGCAGGAGAGGCTGGCGTCCCTGGGGCTCCTCGCGGCGGGCGTCGCCCACGAGGTGAACACTCCGCTCACGGGGATCTCCAGCTACACGCAGATGCTGCTCGAGGAGATGCCCGCCGACGACCCGCGCCGGGAGATCCTGCAGAAGATCGAGGCGCAGAGCCGGCGGGCCTCGAGCATCGCGAACTCGCTTCTCGACCTCGTCCGTCCGGAACGGGCCCCCTTCGAGGGCGTCTCGCTCGACGCCGCGGCCCGGGAGGTGCTGAAGCTGTTCGAGCCGCAGATCCGGGAGAGGGGAATCCGGCTGGAGGCGGACCTCTGCGCGGGCCTTCCGCTCGTGCACGGGGACAGGGGGAAGCTGCAGCAGGTGCTCCTCAACCTGCTCCTCAACGCCAGGGACGCCGTCGGGGACGGGGGGACCGTCCGGGTCTCGACGTACGCGAGGGGCGGAGCCGTCGTGCTCGAGGTCGTCGACGACGGCGTCGGGATCGCGGAGGAGGACCTCTCCCGGATCTTCGATCCCTTCTTCACGACCAAGGGGCGCGGCAAGGGGACGGGCCTCGGCCTGTCGATCAGCCACGGCATCGTCCGGGAGCACGGGGGGGAGATGCACGTGGAGAGCAGCCCGGGCGAGTTCACGCGGTTCCGGGTCGAGATCCCCGCGTCCCAGCCCGCCCGCGCCCTGGCCTGAGCCGGCGGGGCGCTCCCGCGGGACCGCGCGGAGGGTCGCCGGGCCGGCCCTTCGCGCGAAGGCTCGAGGCGCTGCTAGAATCCCCCCGATGCTCTCCGTATCCGAGACGCCGGCTCCTCGCGGCCGCATCCTCCTCGTCGACGACGAGCCGGTGGTCGCCGACGTCATGCGGGCGCTCCTCGTGCCGGAAGGCCACGACCTCCGGGTGGCGGCCGACGCGGCCTCCGGCAGGGACGAGATCGAGAACGGGGGGCCGTTCGACGCGCTCTTACTCGACGTGATGCTCCCGGACGCCGACGGGCTGGACGTCCTCCGGTGGCTCCGCGAGCGTCAGCCCGAGCTGGCGGTCGTCATGATCACCGCCTTCGGCACGGTCGAGAACGCGGTCGCCGCGATGAAGCTCGGCGCGTTCCACTACGTGACGAAGCCGTTCAACAACGACGAGGTCCGCCTTCTCGTGGCGAAGGCGGCACAGACGACGCGGCTGAGGAGGGAGAACCAGGATCTGCGCAGGGCCCTCGAGGAGCACCACCGGTTCGAGAGGCTGGTGGGAAAGTCCCGGGTCATGCAGGAGATCTACCGCTTCATCGAGCAGGTGGCCCCGAGCCGCTCCACCGTGCTGATCCAGGGCGACAGCGGCACCGGGAAGGAGCTCGTCGCCCAGGCGATCCACCGGCGAAGCTCCCGGGCGTCGGGGCCGTTCGTCGTCGTGTCCAGCCACAGCATCCCGACCGAGCTCCTGGAGGACAACCTCTTCGGGCACGCGAAGGGGGCGTTCACGGGGGCCGCCGGGTCGAAGCAGGGGCTCCTCGAGGTCGCCGACGGCGGGACCGTTCTGTTCGACGAGATCAGCAGCGTCACTCCGGAAGTGCAGGTGAAGCTGCTCCGGGTGATGCAGGAGAAGGAGTTCCTGCCCCTGGGCGCCCTCGAGAGCCGTCATGTGGACGTCCGGATCCTCGCGGCCACGAACGAGGACCTGAAGGCGCTCGTCACGCAGGGCAGGTTCCGGGAGGACCTGTACTACCGCCTGAACGTCATCAACGTGACCGTGCCGCCGTTGCGCAAGCGGATCGGGGACATCCCGCTGCTCGTGCAGCACTTCCTGGAGCGCTTCAACCTGGAGAACGGGAAGTCGGTCCAGAAGGTCTCCCCGGAGGTCCTCGACCGCCTCCTCGAGTACCCGTGGCCCGGGAACGTCCGGGAGCTGGAGAACGTCATCGAGCGCGGCGTCGTCCTCGCGCGCGGGGACGAAATCGGGCTCGAGCTGCTGCCGAGGGACATGCTCGAGCGGACGACGCTCCCGGAGATGGCTTTCCTGCCGGAGGGGATGCGCTTCTACGAGGCGGTGTCCCGGTACGAGCGCCAGCTCATCGAGTCGGCCCTGAAAAAGGCCGGCGGCGTGCAAAAGCAGGCGGCCGACCTCCTCGGGCTCAAGGCGACGACTCTGAACGAGAAGATCAAGCGCCTGGGGATCCCGGTCCACTGAGGCCTCCCCCGCGCTGCACTTCTGCAGCGGCGGATGGAGTTCGGAGGACACGGGGGCCCCGGAAAAGCGGATATTGTCGCCGGCAGGCC